>NZ_JBHVPH010000015.1:0-180370 GCF_042887425.1 Kitasatospora sp. NPDC057940 | reverse complement strand
CGTTGGGTGCCGGTGGGGACGTGCCAGATGCGGGCCGTGCGGTCGTGCCCGGCGGTGGCGAGCAGGGTGCCGTCGGGGGAGAAGGCGCAGGCCGCGACGGCGCCGGCGTGGTCGGTGAGGATCCTGATCGGCCCGCCCGTCGTGGGATCCCAGAGCCTGACCGTCCCGTCGTGGCTCGTCGTCGCGAGTAGCCTCCCGGCGGGGGCGAAGGAGCAGTCGCTCACCCCGTTGACGTGACCGGTCAGGACGCGGACGACGCCGCTGCTCGGCTGGTCCGGGAGCGGCCAGGCGGGGGCGAGTTGGGGCGCGGACAGTCGGCTGCGGTACGAGGTCACCAGCGGCTCCAGTTCGGGGACACCGGAGAGGTACCCGTAGAGCGTGGCCCGCAGTACCGGCGGCGGATCGCCGGGCGTCAGCAGGTGGGTGATGGCGCCGAGGGACTGCCGCAGCGAGTGGGCGAGGACGGAGGGCACGTCGGCGAGATCGATCTCGGCGGGTACCGAGGAGCCCAGCCGGGTCGACTTCGCCGCCACCCAGCGCAGATCGCACACCAGCGCGTCGCGCTCCTCCACCCGGCCGGCCCGCGCCAGGTGGTACGGCAGCCGCTGCCAGAGGTACCGGGGCTCCGCGGGAAGGTCCCACCAGGGCGTGCCCGGCTCCGTCGGGGCGGGCAGCAGCTCCGCCGCGGTACGGATCATCAGGTCGTGGCGCAGCGCGAGCTCCTGGACGGTGAGCCGGTGGCGCAGCCAGGAGCCCAGGACGTCGTGGAGGCCGACGAACGGCGAACCGTCGTGCCAGCGGGGCAGGACGAGCCGCAGCCGGGTGAGCCGCGCCCGGAGCCGTTCGGCGTCGTTCGGGGACAGCCCCGCCGCAGTGCCCCAGAGCCGGGAGAGCAGGTCCGCGGGCAACTGGACGTCCTCGGGGAGGACCGCCAGATCCAGGTAGCGTTCGCGTTCGTCCGGGCCGAGCAGGTCCAGACTGGCGCCCACCGTGGCGGTGACGGCCTGCCGGCGGTCCCCCGAGTCCGCCGGATCGACGTCGAACGCGGCCGGGCCCGAGGCCTCCAGGCGTCCCAGGACCCAGCGGGCCGCCTCCGCCGGATCCGCGCCCTCCGCGAGGCGGTCGAGGAGCACCCCGTTCACCAGGCTGAGCAGCAGCGGCCACCGCCCGGTGGCGGCCACCAGGCGGGTGAGCGGACCGGAGGGCAGCGGACCCGTGCCGTCGGTGAGCGTCGCGACGGCCTGCTCCGCCGTCATCGCGTCGACGAGGATCGAGACCCCTCGACGGGGGGCGACACCCGTGTTGCGGGTGGTGATGAGGCGTCGGCACGTCCGCCCGCCGATCATGAACGGCGCGAGCTGTTCGGCGCGCCACACGTCGTCGACCACGAGGAGCACCGGACCCTGCCCGTCGACGAGGTCGCCCAGTCGCCCGCCCGCCGCCTGGGGGTCGGTCGTCGCCATGCCCTCCCCGGACAGCACCTCACACAGGCCGCTGATCAGCTCGGCCAGCCGGGCGCCGCGAGTGTGTTCGCCGACCGTCACCCAGAGCAGTCCTCCGCTGAAGCGCTGCGCCGTCCTGGGGTCCTGGCAGAGCATGGCGGCCAGGGTGGTCTTCCCGAAACCGCCGGCGCCTTCGACCGCGGTCGTCAGGACCGTCGGCCCGGCGTCGTCCCGAGTGACGGCCTCCCACAGGGCCGCGTAGAGGTCCGGCCTGGGGATGGTCGAGTCGGGCGGGGCCGGCGACATCCACGGCCTGCGGGGCCGGGGCGCGGGGGCGAAGTAGTTGACCTGATGGCCGTGGTCGCCGATCAGGACGCCCTGCGCCCCGCGCAGGTCGATCGAAGGAGTGCTCGGATCGTCCGTAGCCATGGATCACCTGGCTCCACGTCGCGTTCCCCGTTGACCGGCGTCGGCCCGAGGACAGGCGCCACGGGTGGTGATACCCCGAGTCGGGCGGCCGCACCGTCGATGCCGGGACCGGTCGGATCCGGTCGGCGGTGAGCCTCCGGGCCGCCAGGGGCGTCCCTTGTCATGAGGGGGGATCTGTTGTCGGGCCGCTCCGCGGGGCGTCGGCGACGGGTTGGTGGTGTACGGGAGCTGGTGAATAGGGTGGGGCGGATGGTTTTCGGCGCATGAGTATGGAGATTCGTATGAGCTCGACCTTTGTTTCCGACGACCTTCTCCCGGTCGGGGTGATCGGCCTCGGTGACATCGCGCAGAAGGCCTATCTGCCGGTCCTGGCCGGGCTGCCGGCGCTGGACCTGCGGTTGATGACCAGGGACGGGGCGAAGCTGGACCGGATCGGTGACGCGTACCGGATTGCGTCGGAGAATCGCTTCACCGATCTCGGGGAGTTGATCGGGAGCGGGATCCGGGCGGCGTTCGTGCACGCCGCGACCAGTCAGCACGTCCCGATCGTGGAGCAGCTGCTGACGGCCGGTGTCGACGTCTACGTCGACAAGCCGCTCGACTACACCGTGGACGGCGCCCGCCGACTGGTCGACCTCGCCGACCGGACGGGCCGCTCGCTGATGGTCGGCTTCAACCGCCGGTACGCGCCCGGCTACGCCCAGGCCAAGGAGCGCCCCCGCGACCTGATCGTCCTGCAGAAGAACCGCGAGGGCCTCGCCGAGGCCGCCCGCTCCCTGGTGTTCGACGACTTCATCCACGTCGTCGACACCCTGCGCTTCCTGGCCCCCGGCGAGATCGAGCACGTGGACGTCCGCTCCCGCGTCCGGGACGGGCTGGTCGAGCACGTCGTCCTGACCCTCGGCGGGGACGGCTTCACGGCGCTCGGCATCATGAACCGGCTCTCCGGCTCGACGGAGGAGATCCTGGAGGTCTCCGGCGGCGACTCCAAGCGGGCGGTGCACAACCTCGCCGAGGTGATCGACCACCGCGGCCAGCCCACCGTCCGCCGGCGCGGCGACTGGGTGCCCGTCGCCCGTCAGCGCGGCATCGAGCAGTGCGTCCAGTCCTTCCTGGACGCCGTCCGGGCGGGCAAGACCCTGGACGCGCACGACGCCCTGCGCACGCACGAGCTGTGCGAGCTGATCGTGGAGCGGATCGAGGCGGGCTGAGGGGGCGTCGAGGCGGGCTGAGGGGCCGTCGAGGCGGACCGAGGGGAGCGGGGTAGGCGCAAGGGGCCGGAGCGGAACCAGAAGTTCACTGACGGGGTCTTGTCGCGTCATTTTCTACGCGCGTATCTTGGGGGCGCTGCGGGGGGCGGGTGACCGGCTTCCGCTTCATCTACGCGGGTAGCGCGTGCCATGGGCACGCCGCCTGACCATGCGTCACGGCCCGGCGGCCGCAGACCCGCCGGGTGGACGACGCGCCCCTGTGCCCCGCTCCACCCTCGACCGCCGTGCCACGACCGTGCCGCACGGCGGAGCTAGGAGTCATGCCCCGGTGTCCACCGCCCCCGCTCCCCGCCCCCGCCGGGCCCTGCTGCGCGCCGCGATCCTCCCGGCCGGACTGGCCGCCTCGCTGGTGCTCGTCCCGCTGCCGGCCGCGAACGCCGCGCCCGCCGCCGCGAACGCCGCCGCCCCGGCCGGGCCGACCGAGGCCGGACCGCTGCGCATCCACGACATCCAGGGCACCACCCGGATCTCCCCGCAGGCCGGGAAGCCCGTCACCGGCGTGCCCGGCGTCGTCACCGGCGTGCGCGCCTACGGCAGCGCCAAGGGCTTCTGGATGCAGGACCCGAACCCCGACGCCGACCCGGCCACCAGCGAGGGCATCTTCGTCTACACCGGCGGCAACCCGACCGTGAAGGCCGGCGACTCGGTCCTGGTCAGCGGCAAGGTCACCGAGTACTACCCGAACTTCGCGGGCGGCTCGCAGTCCGTCACCGAGCTCACCGGCCCCGCCGTCACCGTGCTGTCCTCCGGCAACCCGCTGCCGGCCCCGGTGGTCGTGGACACCCGCAACATCCCCGGCACCTACGCCCCGCCGGCGCCCGCGGGCGGCAGCATCGACGCGCTGCCGCTCAACCCGGAGAAGTACACCCTGGACTTCTACGAGTCGCTGGAGGGCATGCTCGTCCAGGTCAAGGACGTCCGGGTGATACAGGCGACGGACAAGTACAACGAGCTGTGGGTCGCCGCCGACCGGCAGGATCAGCGCAGCAAGCGCGGCGGCGTGCTGTACGAGTCGTACGCGGAGCCCAACGTGGGCCGCCTGATGGTGCAGCAGCAGGCGGCGGTCACCCCGCAGCAGCCGTTCCCGGTGGCCAACGTGGGCGACGTGCTGACCGGCACCACCACCGGCCCGCTGGACTACAACCAGTTCGGCGGCTACACCCTCGTCGCCGGCACCCTGGGCACGCTCCAGGACAACCACCTCCAGCGCGAGGTCACCGCCAAGGCGGCCGACCGCGAACTCGCCATCGCCACGTACAACGTGGAGAACCTGGCCCCCGGCAACCCGGACGCCAAGTTCGCCGAGCTGGCCCAGGGCATCGTCACCAACCTGCGCTCGCCCGACATCGTCGCCCTGGAGGAGATCCAGGACAACAACGGCGCCAAGAACGACGGCACGGTCGACGCCGGCCAGACCGTCGCCAAGTTCATCGCCGCGATCAAGGCGGCCGGCGGCCCGGCGTACGACTGGCGCTCGATCGACCCGCAGGACGGCAAGGACGGCGGCGAGCCGGGCGGCAACATCCGGCAGGTGTTCCTGTTCAACCCGCAGCGGGTCTCCTTCACCGACATCCCCGGCGGCACCGCCACCAGCGCCGTGGACGTCGCCGGCAGCGGCGCCACCACCGCGCTGACCGCCTCGCCCGGCCGGATCGCCCCGACCGACGACGCGTGGACCAACAGCCGCAAGCCGCTGGTCGGGCAGTTCTCCTTCCGCGGCAAGAAGGTCTTCGTCATCGCCAACCACTTCAACAGCAAGGGCGGCGACCAGGGCATCGACAGCCGCTTCCAGGCCCCCACCCGCAGCTCCGAGGTGCAGCGGATCAAGCAGGCCACCGTCGAGCAGGCCTTCGTCGCCAAGCTGCTGGCCGCCGACAAGGAGGCGCGCGTCGTCTCGCTCGGCGACTTCAACGACTACCAGTTCTCGCCCGCGCTGGCCGCGCTCACCAAGGACGGCGTGCTGCGCGACCTGGTGAACGAACTGCCGGAGACCGAGCAGTACTCGTACGTCTACCAGGGCAACTCGCAGGTGCTGGACCACATCCTGGTCAGCCCCGAGGTCGGCTACGCCAAGTACGACGTGGTGCACATCAACGCCGAGTTCGCCCAGCAGGCCAGCGACCACGACCCGCAGGTGGTGCGGATCAAGCCCTGACCTGCAGCCATGCTGCCTTCGCCGGCGGTGACCACCGCCGGCGAAGGCAGCTGCGGCACTGGGGGCCACTCCCCGAACTGCCCGAACCGCCCGAACTGCCCGAACTCGCCGAACTGCCTGACTCGCCGAACGGCCCTTCCCGTGCCGCAGGTTGGGCGGAAAAACCGCGGGCCCCGAGCGCGCCCGCGCCCTAGGATCGACGGTCATGGTTGATCTCTATCCTCCGACGAGTCCCTACGGCCACGGTTTCCTCGACACCGGAGACGGCAACCGGGTCTACTACGAGCAGCTCGGCAACCCCGAGGGCAAGCCCGTCCTGTACGTCCACGGCGGCCCCGGCGCGGGGACGCCGGACCGGCCCACCCGGGCGTGGGACCCGGACTGCTACCGCGTGATCCGCTTCGACCAGCGCAACTGCGGCCGCAGTACCCCGCACGCCAGCGACCCGGCGGCGGACATGAGCCTGAACACCACGCAGCACCTGATCGACGACATGGAGCGGCTGCGCGAACACCTCGGCATCGAGCGGTGGCTGCTGAACGGCGCGTCCTGGGGTTCGACCCTCCTGCTGGCCTACGCGCAGCAGCACCCCGAGCGGGTCAGCGAGATCATCATCCAGGCGGTGACGACGACCCGCCCGGCCGAGACCGACTGGCTCTACCGGGGCGCCGGGTCCTTCTACCCCGAGGCGTGGGACCGGTTCCGCGACGGCGTCCCCGAGGACGAGCGGGACGGCGACCTGCTCGCCGCCTACGCGCGGCTGATGGAGAACCCCGACCGGGCGGTCCGGGAGAAGGCCGCCGCCGACTGGCTGGCCTGGGAGGACGCGGTCATCTCGAACGAGCCCAACGGCTCGCCCGGCATGTACAGCGCCCGGGAGGTCGACGACCAGATCGCGTTCGTCCGGATCTGCGCCCACTTCTTCAGCAACGGCGCCTGGCTGGAGGAGAACCAACTGCTGCGCAACGCCCACAAGCTGGCCGGCATCCCGGGGGTGCTGGTGCACGGCCGGCACGACATGGGCGGCCCGGTGCAGACGGCCTGGGAGCTGGCGAAGGCGTGGCCGGGCGTGCGGCTGCACATCTCCGAGGACTCGGGGCACATCGGCAGCGAGGAG
This sequence comes from Kitasatospora sp. NPDC057940, assembly GCF_042887425.1. NCBI lineage: Bacteria > Bacillati > Actinomycetota > Actinomycetes > Kitasatosporales > Streptomycetaceae > Kitasatospora > Kitasatospora sp. NPDC057940. The sequence goes on along the minus strand of NZ_JBHVPH010000015.1, from coordinate 173,956 downwards.
ATGAAGAACACCGTCCGGGAGGCCATCGAGGAGTTCAAGCACCGCTGATCCTGCCCGGGTTCCATCACCCGTCGATCACGACTCGACGCCCTCCCCGGTACGGGCCTACAGCCAGCGGTCGTACCAGGCGCGGATGCGCCGGAGGGCGTCGAGTTGGTGGGCGCGTTCGTGCAGCCCGTGGCCCTCTCGGGGGTAGACGACGAACTCGTGCTCGACGCCGAAGTGGCGCAGTGCGCGATGGAAGTGGACGGCCTGGCCGAGGGGGACGTTGGTGTCCTGCTCGCCGTGCAGGATCAGGACCGGGGTGCGGATCCGGGACGCGTAGGAGATCGGGCTGTTCCGGTCGTGGAGGTGCGGTCCCGGCCCGTTCCAGCCGGTGCTGCCGCCGAGCGCCGCGTCCATGGCTCCCCACTCGCCGGTCCCGGCCTGCATGCCCCAGTCGGTGATGCCCGCGCCCATCACGGCGGCCTTGAACCGCCCGGTCCGGCCGATGGCCCAGGCCGCCAGGAAGCCGCCGTGGCTCCAGCCGGAGATGCCCAGGCGTTCGGGATCGGCGACTCCCTCGGCGACCAGCAGGTCGATCCCGGCGAGGATGTCGGTCCACTCGTCGCCGCCCACCGCGCCCGCCACCACGGCGGCGAACTCATGGCCGTGGCCCGACCCGCCCCGGGGATTGGCCAGGAAGACCGCGTATCCGGCGGTCGCCAGCCACTGGCCGCAGTCGACCATGGTGAGCGTGAACTCGTCGGCATGGCGGAAGTAGGGGCCGCCGTGGACCAGGGTGACGAGCGGGAACGGGCCCTCGTCCCGGGTCCGGCCGACGGGCAGGATCAGCAGGCCGTCCAACCGGAGTCCGTCGGACGCCTGGTAGCCGAGCCGTTCCTGGACACCCCAGCGGATCCGGCGCAGTTCGGGGCTGGTGTCGCCGAGCCGGAGCAGTGGCCCGCCCGTGGGGCCCGCGTGGACGTTCCTGGGCTCGCGCGCGGTGCTCAGCAGCACGGCGAGGGTGTCTCCGGAGCGATTCGCAGTGAGCCCGGCGAGCGTGCCGAACGCGCCTGGCGTGCCGGGCGCGCCGGACAGTCGGCGGAACCGCAGCGACTGCGGATCGAGCCGGTACAGCGCGGTGTCCAGCCCGTCGGCGAACAGCGCCAGCGGCGGCCCGTCGGCGACCTGCACCAGCTCGGTGGGGCAGACGGGCATGCCGGCCGTGAGATCGCGCTGCTCGACGGCCGGGCCGGTCGCCGGCGGCACGGTGTCGATCACGGCGAGCGCGCCGACCAAGTGCCCGGGGGTCACCGCCAGGTGGGCCAGGTGCCATTCGCCGTCGTGGCGCCACCAGACCGGGGACCGGGCCTCGAATCCGACCGGGCCCAGGTCCTGGACGGCTCCCGTCTCCGGGGCGACCAGGTGCAGTCCTGCCGTCGTGACGCCGGGGTCGAGCTCGGGGGTGGCCCAGCTCAGCACGGCCAGCGGGCCGCCGTCCGGACGCTGGGCCACCTCCACGACATGACGGTCTCCGAGGCCGTCCACGGTGCGGACCACGCCGGTCGCCAGGTCGAGCAGGCGCAGCCGGGTGACGGGGAGGTGCCGGCCCCAGACCTTCGCGTCGTCACCCTCGGCCTCCCGGCGTTCGTCCTCCGGGGTGGGCTCGTCCTCGGCGAGCAGCGCGACGGTGCGGCCGTCGGCGAGCGGGTGGTGGCCGCCGATGCCTCCGCGCCGGCTGGTCAGGGGCTCTGCCTCGGCGCTGTCCCCGCTGCCGTCCAGAAGGATCCGCTGGAGTTGAGCGGTGCCCCGCTCCTCGCGCTCGGAGGTGAAGAACAGGAAAGGCGAGTCCGGCGCCCACTTCGGGGCGGCGGCGCGGGCCGTGCCGTCGGTCAGCCTGCGCGGGGCCGCGCTGCCGTCGGCGGCGGCGACCCAGACGGAGCTGTGCGGTCGTCCGTCCCTGCCGCTGTTCGCGACCACGCCGTAGGCGACCAGGCGGCCGTCCGGCGAGATGGCCGGCGTCACGGGGGCGGCCATGTCCACCACCAGTTCCGCGGTGAGCAGGCGGGTCGAATCGGGAGTCGGTCGCGGTGCGGGATGCGGCATGCGGACTGCCTTTCACTCGCCAGTACGACGGACGGACATCGTGTCGCACCGACGGGCCGGTGTCAGTCGGGTTTCGGGGAATCGGGCCGTACGCGGCCCTGCCGAGTGCGGGCGTCCTCTTGAAACAAGCAGGCGTGATTGCTTTTTTTCGCGCCCGGTGCCACGCTGCTGCCCGGCGGCGCTCGTGTGGGGGCGTCGCCAACCCGTCGGCAGGGGAGGCGCTTTGGCGCGCGAACGCTCGGTACTGCGGATCGGCAACGCCTCGGGGTTCTACGGGGACCGCTTCGCGGCGGTGCGGGAGATGCTCACCGGCGGGCCGCTGGACGTGCTCACCGGGGACTACCTGGCGGAGCTGACCATGCTCATCCTGGCCCGGGACCGCCTGAAGGACCCGTCCCTCGGCTACGCGCGGACGTTCCTGCGGCAGATGGAGGAGTGCCTCGGCCTGGCGCAGGAGCGCGGGGTGAGGATCGTGGTGAACGCGGGCGGGCTGAACCCGGCCCGGCTCGCCGCCGAACTGCGGAACCTGGCGCAGCGCCAGGGCCTCACGGTGGCCGTCGCCCACGTCGAGGGGGACGACCTGCTGCCGCGCGGGATTGAACTCGGCCTGCCCGAAGGCCTGTTGGCCGCTAACGCCTACCTCGGCGGCTTCGGGGTGGCGGCCTGCCTGGCCGCGGGCGCCGAGGTGGTGGTCACCGGGCGGGTCACCGACGCGGCGCTGGTCGCCGGGCCCGCGATCGCCCACTTCGGCTGGACGGCGGCGGACTTCGACGCCCTCGCCGGGGCGGTGGTCGCCGGGCACGTGCTGGAGTGCGGCGCCCAGGCGACGGGCGGGAACTACGCGTTCTTCCGCGAGCACGACGTCACCCGCCCGGGTTTCCCGATCGCCGAACTGCACGCCGACGGCTCCAGCGTGATCACCAAGCACCCGGGCACCGGCGGCGCCGTCACGGTGGGCACCGTCACCGCCCAACTCCTGTACGAGACAGGCGGATCGCGCTACCTGGGCCCGGACGTCACCGCCCGGCTGGACACCGTGCGGCTCGCCGAGGAGGGGCCGGACCGGGTCCGGATCGACGGGGTGCGCGGTGAGGCGCCGCCGCCCACGCTGAAGGTGGGCCTGAACCGGCTCGGCGGCCACCGCAACGAGGTGGTGTTCGTCCTCACCGGCCTCGACATCGAGGCCAAGGCCGACCTGGTGCGGCGGCAGTTCCTGGACGCCCTGCCGCCCGCCGCCCGGCCCGCCGAGCTGCGTTGGACGCTCGCCCGGACCGACCACCCGGACGCCGGCACCGAGGAGGCCGCCTCCGCCCTGCTCCGGCTCACCGCCCGCGACCCGGACCAGGCCAAGGTCGGGCGCGAACTGGGCAAGGCCGCCGTGGAGTTGGGGTTGGCCGGCTACCCGGGCTTCCACCTCACCGCGCCGCCCGGTCCTGGCGCGCCGTACGGGGTGTTCGCCGCCGCCTACGTCGACGCCGAGGCCGTCGAGCACACCGCCGTACTGCCGGACGGCCGCCGGCTCGCCGTCCCGCCGGCCCCGGTGACGGGCCGGCCGGCCGAGACCTCCGACGAGCCGGCACTCCCCGACGCAACCCCCGCAGAAATCCCCGCAGCGCTCCCCGCAGCACCTCCCGACGGCCCGACCCGCCGCGCCCCGCTCGGCCTGGTGGCCGGAGCCCGCAGCGGCGACAAGGGCGGCGACGCCAACCTCGGCGTCTGGGCCCGCTCCGAGGCGGGCTGGCGCTGGCTCGCCCACACCCTCACCGTCGACAAGCTGCGCGAACTCCTGCCCGAGACGGCCGACTTGCCCGTCACCCGGCACCTGCTCCCGAACCTGCGCGCGGTCAACTTCACCCTCACCGGCCTGCTCGGCGAGGGCGTCGCCGCCCAGCACCGCTTCGACCCGCAGGCCAAGGCCCTCGGGGAGTGGCTGCGCTCCCGCCACCTCGACATCCCGGAGGCCCTGCTGTGACCGTGCTGCCCACCCGCGTCGACCCGGCCGGGCCCGAGTACGCCGAGTACCGCGCCGCGATGCTCGCCAAGCTCGCCGGGCTGGACGCCGAGCACGCCAAGGCGCTGGCCGGCGGCGGCCCCAAGTACGTGGACCGCCACCGCGCCCGCGGCAAGCTGCTGCCGCGCGAGCGGATCGAGCTGCTGGTCGACCCGGACTCGCCGTTCCTGGAGCTGTCGCCGCTGGCCGCCTGGGGCAGCGACTACCCGGTGGGCGCGGCGCTGGTCACCGGCATCGGCGTGATCGAGGGCGTGGAGTGCCTGATCACCGCCAACGACCCGACGGTGCGCGGCGGCGCGAGCAACCCGTGGACGCTGCGCAAGGCCCTGCGCGCCAACGAGATCGCGTTCGACAACCGACTCCCGGTGGTGAACCTGGTCGAGTCCGGCGGTGCCGACCTGCCCAGCCAGAAGGAGATCTTCATCCCCGGCGGCGCGCTGTTCCGCGACCTCACCCGGCTCTCCGCGGCCGGAATCCCCACCGTGGCCGTGGTGTTCGGCAATTCGACGGCCGGCGGCGCGTACGTGCCCGGCATGTCGGACCACACCGTGCTGGTCAGGGAGCGCGCCAAGGTGTTCCTCGGCGGCCCGCCGCTGGTCAGGATGGCCACCGGCGAGGAGGCCGACGACGAGTCGCTCGGCGGCGCCGAGATGCACGCCCGCACCTCCGGCCTGGCCGACCACTTCGCGGCGGACGAGGCGGACGCGCTGCGGCTGGCCCGCCGGATCGTCGCCCGGCTGGACCACCGCAAGCCGGGCCCGTCGCCGGACCGGCTCGCCGAGCCGCCGAAGTACGACGAGGAGGAGCTGCTGGGCATCGTCCCGGGCGACCTCAAGGTGCCCTTCGACCCGCGCGAGGTGATCGCCCGGATCGTCGACGGCTCCGACTTCGACGAGTTCAAGCCGCTCTACGGCACCAGCCTGGCCACCGGCTGGGCCCGGCTGCACGGCTACCCGGTCGGCGTGCTGGCCAACGCGCAGGGCGTGCTGTTCAGCGCGGAGTCCCAGAAGGCCGCCCAGTTCATCCAGTTGGCGAACCAGCGGGACATCCCGCTGCTGTTCCTGCACAACACCACCGGCTACATGGTCGGCCGGGCGTACGAGCAGGGCGGCATCATCAAGCACGGCGCGATGATGATCAACGCCGTCGCCAACTCCCGGGTGCCGCACCTGTCGGTGCTGATCGGCGCGTCCTACGGCGCCGGCCACTACGGCATGTGCGGGCGGGCGTACGAGCCGCGCTTCCTGTTCGCCTGGCCGAGCGCCAAGTCCGCGGTGATGGGCCCGCAGCAGCTCGCCGGGGTGCTGTCGATCGTCGCCCGGCAGTCGGCCGCCGCGAAGGGGCAGCCGTACGACGAGGACGCGGACGCGGCGATCCGCGCCATGGTCGAGCAGCAGATCGAGGCCGAGTCGCTGCCGGTCTTCCTGTCCGGGCGGCTGTACGACGACGGCGTGATCGACCCGCGCGACACCCGTACGGTGCTCGGCCTGTGCCTGTCCGCGATCCACAACGCGCCGGTCGAGGGCGCGCGCGGCTACGGCGTCTTCCGGATGTGAGACGGAGCCGCGAGACGGAGCTGTGAGGCCGAGCTGTTCGACCGAGCCGTGAGACTGAGCCGCGAGACCGAGCCGCGAGGCGGAGCTGTGAGGGGCACCCGAGACATGATCACCAACCTGCTGGTCGCCAACCGTGGCGAGATCGCCCGCCGGGTCTTCCGCACCTGCCGGGCCCTGGGCGTCGCGACCACCGCCGTCCACTCCGACCCGGACGCCGGGGCCGCGCACGTCCGTGAGGCCGACGCGGCCGTGCGGCTGCCCGGCGCCGCGCCCGCCGACACCTACCTGCGCGCCGACCTGATCGTCCGCGCCGCGCTGGCGGCGGGCGCGGACGCCGTCCACCCCGGGTACGGATTCCTGTCGGAGGACGCCGGGTTCGCGCAGGCCGTGCTGGACGCCGGGCTGGTCTGGGTCGGCCCGCCGCCGGCCGCGATCGCCGCGATGGGCTCCAAGACGGCCGCCAAACGGCTGATGGCCGCGGCCGGGGTGCCCGTGCTGGACGCCCTGACCGACCCCACCGAGGCCGACCTGCCGCTCCTGGTCAAGACGGCGGCGGGCGGTGGCGGACGCGGCATGCGGGTGGTGCGCACGCTCGCGGAGCTCCCCGGCGAACTGGCCGCCGCCCGCGCCGAGGCGGCGAAGGCCTTCGGCTCGGACGAGGTGTTCTGCGAGCGCTACCTGCCCGCCGGGCGGCACGTCGAGGTCCAGCTGCTGGCCGACGCGCACGGCACGGTCTGGGCGGTCGGCGACCGCGACTGCTCGCTCCAGCGCCGGCACCAGAAGGTGATCGAGGAGGCCCCGGCCCCCGGTCTGCCCGAGGCGGTGCGCGCCGGGCTGCACGCGGCGGCCGTCAGCGCCGCCCGGGCGATCGGCTACACCGGCGCCGGTACGGCCGAGTTCATGCTCGGCGAGGACGGCCGGTTCCACTTCCTGGAGATGAACACCCGCCTCCAGGTCGAGCACCCGGTCACCGAGGCGGTCACCGGACTGGACCTGGTGGCGCTCCAACTCGCCGTCGCCGAGGGGGAGCGGCTGCCCGGGCCGGTCCCGCCGCCCGCCACCGGCTGCGCGATCGAGGCCCGGCTGTACGCGGAGGACCCGGCGAAGGACTGGCAGCCCGCCACCGGCACCCTGCACCGGCTCGAACTCACCGTTCCGCACCAGGAGTTCGACGGCCAGGGCGTCCGGCTGGACTCCGGCGTGGCGGCGGGCGACGAGATCACCCCGCACTACGACGCGATGCTCGCCAAGGTGATCGCCTGGGCACCGACCCGCGCCGCCGCCGCCCGCCGGCTGGCCGACGCGCTCGCCCGCGCCAGGGTCCACGGGCCCGCCACCAACCGGGAGTTGCTGGTCCGGGCGCTGCGGCACCCGGCCTTCCTGGCCGAACGTCTGCACACCGGCTTCCTGGCCGAGCACGCGGCCGAGCTCACCGCCCCGGACGGCAAGGAGGCCGCGCGCGCCGCCCTGGCCGCCGCCCTCGCCGACGCCGCCGCCCGGCGCACCGGGCCGCACGGCGCACTGCCGTCGGGCTGGCGCAACCTGCCCTCGCAGCCGCAGTCCAAGCGCTACCGCACCGACGACGGCACCGAGTTGGAGGTCCGATACCGCCTCACCCGGGACGGCCTGCGGGCCGACGACCACCCGCAGACGGAGCTGTTGGACGCCTCGCCCGAGCAGGTCACGCTGCGCGAGGGCGCCGTCCGGCGCGGCCACCGCGTCGCGCGCTACGGCGACCGGGTGTACGTCGACACCCCGAACGGCGGCATCGCGCTCACGGCCCTGCCGCGCTTCCCGGACCCCGCCGCCCGGGCGGACCCGGGCGCGCTGCTCGCCCCGATGCCCGGCACCGTCGTGCGCACCACCGCCGCCGTCGGCGACACCGTCACCGCCGGTCAGCCGCTACTCGTCCTGGAGGCGATGAAGATGGAGCACCGCGTCACCGCCCCCGCCGACGGCGTGTTGGTCGAACTCCGCGCCGCCCCCGGCCTTCAGGTCGAGCTCGGCGCCCTGCTCGCCGTCGTGCAGCCCGAGGCCGGGCTCACCGCCGAACCCGAGGCCGGGCTCACCGCCGAACCCGAGGCCGGGCTCACCGCCGAGCCCGAGGCCGGGCCCGCCACCGAGCCCGCCACCGAGCCCGCCGCAACAGCCGCCGTCCAGCCCGCCGCAGAAGCCTGAGGAAGGACCCCGCATGTCCACCATCGGCAGTCAGCTCATCGAGACCCCCGAACGCCGGGCCCTGCGCCAGGCCGTCGGCGACCTCGGCCGCCGCTACGGCTCCGCCTACTACATGGCCAAGGCCCGGGCCGGCGAGCCCGCCGACGAGCTGTGGGCGGACGCCGGCAAGGCCGGCTACCTCGGCGTGAACCTGCCCGCCGAGTACGGCGGCGGGGGCGGCGGCATCACCGATCTGGCCATCGTGCTGGAGGAGTTGGGCACGGCCGGCTGCCCGCTGCTGCTGCTCATCGTCTCCCCGGCGATCTGCGGCACCGTGATCGCCCGCTTCGGCACCGAGGAGCAGAAGCGGCGCTGGCTGCCCGGACTCGCCGACGGCAGCCGCAAGATGGCCTTCGGCATCACCGAGCCGGACGCCGGCTCCAACGCGCACCGGATCTCCACCGTCGCGCGCCGGGACGGCGGGGACTGGCTGCTGACCGGCCGCAAGGTGTTCGTCTCCGGCATCGACCACTGCGACGCCGTGCTGTTCGTCGCCCGCACCGAGGACGCTCGGACCGGCAGGCTCAAGCCCTGTCTGTTCATCGTCCCGCGTGACGCCGCCGGCTTCGAGTACCGGGCGATACCGATGGAACTCGTCGCCCCCGAGAAGCAGTTCCAGGTCTTCCTGGACGACGTCCGGCTGCCCGCCGACGCCCTGGTCGGCGACGAGGACGCCGGCCTGCTGCAACTGTTCGCGGGCCTCAACCCCGAGCGCGTGCTGACCGCCGCGTTCTCCCTCGGCCTGGCCCGCCAGGCCCTCGGCAAGGCCGTCGAGTACGCGAAGACCCGTACCGTCTGGTCCACCCCGATCGGCGCCCACCAGGGCCTGGCCCACCCGCTGGCCCAGTGCGCGGTGGAGATCGAGCTGGCCCGGCTGATGACCCAGAAGGCCGGGCTGCTCTACGACGCGGGGGAGGACCTGGCCGCCGGGGAGGCCGCCAACATGGCCAAGTACGCGGCCGGCGAGGCCGCCGCCCGCACCGTCGACCAGGCGGTGCAGACACTGGGCGGCAACGGCCTCACCCAGGAGTACGGGCTGGGCGCGCTGCTGGCCGCCACCCGGGTCGGCCGGGTCGCCCCGGTCAGCCGCGAGATGGTGCTCAACTTCGTCGCCCAGCACACCCTGGGCCTCCCGAAGTCCTACTAGTCCGCCTCCATCCAGGGCGCACCGCAAGCACCTGCCGAACCCACCGGACCCACCGGACCCGCTGCACCCACCAGACGCACCGGGCGAGCCTCCGGTGGGTCACCAGAGGGACTTCTCGGCGAACTTTGCAGTGGCGGACGTCATGGTCCGTATGCTCCTGTTCGTACCCTCGGTCGACCTTTCGCCGCGCCAGTCGATGCGTCAACTACCTTCCTGGAGGCTTACTTTGGTGTTCCGCAGCGAATTCCCGGACGTGCCGACGGTGGACCTGCCGATCCATGACGCGGTGCTCGGCGGCGCGGCGGCGTACGGTGACGGGCCGGCCCTGATCGACGGCGTCACCGGGGAGCGCGTCGGCTACGCGCGGCTCGCCGCCGGCGTCGATCGGGTGGCCGCCGGACTGGCCGAGGCCGGGGTGCGCCAGGGCGACGTGGTGGCCCTGTTCAGCCCCAACACGCTCGGCTACCCGACGGCCTTCTACGGCGCAACCCGGGCCGGCGCCACCGTGACCACGGTGTCCTCGATGGCCACGCCCGCCGACCTGGCCGGGCAGCTCGGCGACAGCGGCGCCCGCTGGCTGGTGACCGTCTCCCCACTCCTGGCGACCGCCCGCAAGGCCGCCGCCCTGCTCGCCGAGCAGGGCGGCCCACTGGCCGAGATCCTCGTCCTGGACGGCGCCGAGGGCCACCGCTCGCTCGCCGACCTGCTGGCCACCACCGGCCCCGCCCCCGGGATCGCCATCGACCCGGGCCGGGACGTCGCGGTGCTGCCCTACTCCAGTGGCACCACCGGACTGCCCAAGGGGGTGATGCTCACCCACCGCTCGATCGCCACCAACCTGGCCCAGTGCGACGCCCTCTACCGGCCCGCCGTGGGCGAGCGGGTGCTCGCCGTGCTGCCCTTCTTCCACATCTACGGCCTGACCGCGCTGCTCAACCAGCCGCTGCGCTGCGGCGCCACCGTGGTGGTGCTGCCCCGCTTCGACCTGGAGCAGTTCTGCCGCACCATCGAGGAGCAGCGGGTGCAGGCGCTGGTGGTCGCCCCGCCGATCGCGCTCGCCCTGGCCAGGCACCCGGTCGTGGACCGCTTCGACTTCTCCTCCGTCGAGTACCTGCTGTGCGCGGCCGCCCCGCTGGATCCGGAGCTCGCCGCCGCCTGCGCCCGCCGTCTGGGCCTGCCGCACCTCCTCCAGGGCTACGGCATGACCGAGCTGTCCCCGGTCACCCATGTGGTCTCCCCGCTGGAGAGCGACCCCTCGCCCGGCTCGGTGGGGCGGCTGATCCCGTCCACCGAGCTGCGGGTCACCGCCCTGGACGGCGCCGGCGAGGACCTCGGGCCCGGCGAGCCGGGCGAGCTGCTGATCCGGGGCCCGCAGGTGATGAAGGGGTACTTCGGCCGCCCCTCCGACACCGCCGCGGTGGTCGACGCCGAGGGCTGGCTGCACACCGGCGACGTCGGCTTCGTCGACGACCGGGGGTACCTGTACATCGTCGACCGGGTGAAGGAACTGATCAAGTACAAGGGCCACCAGGTGGCCCCGGCCGAACTGGAGGCCGTGCTGCTCGGACACCCGCAGATCGTCGACGCCGCCGTGATCGGCGTCCCGGACGCCGACGGCACCGAGTGCCCCAAGGCCTTCGTGGTCCGCGCTCCGGGCAGCGGCCTGAGCGCGGAGGACGTCACCGGCTTCGTGGCCGGGCTGGTGGCCCCGTACAAGAAGGTCCGCGCGGTGGAGTTCGTCGAGGCCGTCCCCAAGTCCGCGGCCGGCAAGATCCTCCGCCGCGAGCTGCGGGCCCGCGAGGCCTCGCGCCGTGCGTCGGCGACCGCGGCCGCCGCACCCAGCGCCCCCGAGGCCTCCCGCTGAGCGGCCGGGCCCCCGGCGGCCGAAGACCGGCGCCCGTCTGTGAGGATCGACCCGCCGAGCACGGCGGGCCCGCCGACCGTAGCGGGCCCGCCGGGCACGACCGGCCCGCCGAGCCCCCACCGGAACAGGAACCGCCGCCAGCCATGACCAGCCACCCCGCCGCCCGCACCCCCCAGCAGGACCGCAGCCGCGCCACCCGCGCCCGGCTGCTCGCGGCGGCCGTGGACTGCCTGGCCGAGCTCGGCTGGCACGGCTCCACCGTCACCGTGGTCGCCGAGCGCGCCGGAGTGTCCCGGGGCGCCGCCCAGCACCACTTCCCGACCCGCGAGGACCTGTTCACCGCCGCCGTCGAACACGTCACCGCCGAGCGGCTGGCCGCCGTCCGCGCCCACACGGACGAGCTGCCGGCCGCCGGCCCCGACCGCACCCGGGCCGTCGTCGACATGATCGTGCGCCTCTACACCGGCCCGCTGTTCCGCGCCGCCCTGCACCTGTGGACGGCCGCCGCCACCGAGGAACCGCTGCGCGAGCGGATCATCGCCCTGGAGGGGCACGTCGGCCGGGAGGCCCACCGGGCCGCCGTCGAGTTCCTGGACGCCGACGAGGCCCGCCCCGGCGTACGCGAGTCCGTGCAGGCCACCCTCGACCTCGCCCGCGGGCTGGGCCTGGCCAACCTGCTCACCGACGACAGCGTCCGACGATCCGGGGTGATCCGGCAGTGGACCGGCGTTCTGGAGAGTACGCTGCGGCCGGTACGCCCATGACTTCCGTACTACCGGAGCGGCCGGACGACCCCTGACCAAGGGGTCGCCGGGCGGCCGATGTCCGTGCAGTCTGGAGAAGAATCCCGGCCGGCACGGACCGTGAGGCCCCCGGCCGGGCACGAGCCGAACCGGGGTGCTGCCTGATCATGCACGGAAACGAGTGGGACGTGACCTCCGCCGCCGGCCCCGCACCGGGCGGCACCCCCGTACGCCCCGAAGGCCACCGACTCGTCCCGCTCGCGACGGCCCTGCTCCAGGGCGACGGCCTGATCCTGCACTGGAGCGAGGACGCCGAGGCGCTGCTCGGCTACTCCGCCGAGGAGGCCGTCGGCAGCTACGCCGCCCAGCTGCTCACCGACGGCACCGACCGCCCCGAGGTGCTGTCCCTGTTCGCCCACATCATGGGCGGCTCCACCGGCTGGTCCGGCGTCTTCCCGGTCCGCCACCGCGACGGCCACAAGGTCGACCTGGAGTTCCGCACCTACCCGATCGCCGGCCCGGCCGGCACCCTGCTGCTGCTCGCCACCGCCTCCGACATCCGCGCCCTCCAGGCCGTCGAGGCCGACCTCGCCGTCCTCGACGGCGTCTTCGACCGCTCGCCGATCGGCATGGCCGTCTACGACACCGAGCTGCGCTACGTCCGGCTCAACGAGGCGCTCGCCCGGATGAACGGCGTCCCCGTCGCCGCCCACCTCGGCCGCCGGATACCCGCGGTGCTGCCCGGCATCAACAGCGTCGAGATCGAGCAGACCATGCGGCAGGTGCTCAGGAGCGGCAAGCCCGTGGTGGACGCCCGCTCCCACGGCCGGGTGCCCGGGGACCCGAAGCGCGACCGCGCCTGGTCCGCCTCCTACTTCCGGCTGGAGGACTCCACCGGCCGGGTCTTCGGCGTCTGCTCCTCGATCATCGACGTCACCGAGCGCTTCCAGGCCGAGGCCCGCGCCGCCCGCGCCCAGGAGCGGCTCGCCACCATCGCCGAGGCGACGGCCCGGATCGGCACCACCCTCGACCTCCAGCGCACCGCTGAGGAGCTGATCGAGGCCGTCGTCCCCCGGTTCGCCGACTTCGCCACCGTCGACCTGCTGGAACCGGTGCTGCGCGGCGCCGAACCCACCCCCATCCCCTCCGACCGGACGGTCACCCTGCGTGCCGTCGCGGTCGGCGAGTCCTACGAGTCGGGCCTCGCGCACGCCGTCGACACCGTCGGCGAGACCTCCGAGTACGCCCCCGACCGCAGCTACACCCAGTGCCTGCGCAGCGGCCGCCCCCTGCTGCGCGCCCACGTGGACGCCGAGGTGCTGCGCGGCCTGGTCTCCAGCGAGGACCGGGTCGAGCCCGGCATCGCGGCGGGCATCCACTCGTACCTGATGGTGCCGCTCACCGCCCGGGGCATGGTGCTCGGCGGCTCCGAGTTCATCCGGATGCGCAACTCCGAGCCGTTCAGCGACGCCGACGTGGCGCTCGCCGAGGAACTGGTCGCCCGCACCGCGCTGGCCATCGACAACGCCCGGCTCTACCGGCGCGAGCGGGAGACGGCGCTCACCCTCCAGCGCAGCCTGCTGCCGCAGGAGATCCACCGCACCCTGGGCCTGGAGATCGCCTACCGCTACCTGCCCAGCAGCGTGGTCAGCGAGGTCGGCGGCGACTGGTTCGACGTCGTGCCGCTGTCCTGCGGACGGGTCGCCCTGGTGGTCGGCGACGTGATGGGCCACGGCATCCGGGCCGCCGCCACCATGGGCCAGCTGCGCACCGTCGCCCGCACGCTCGCCACCCTCGACATGCCGCCCGAGCAGGTCCTGACACGTCTGGACGAGACCGCCTCGGGCATCGGCGAGGGCCAGTTCGCCACCTGCATCTGCGCCGTCTACGACCCGCTGGAGCGCACCGTCCAGATCGCCTCGGCCGGCCACCTGCCGCCGGTCAAGGTCGCCCCCGACGGCACCACCAGCCGGGTCGAGGTGCCGCCCGGAGTGCCGCTGGGCGTCGGCGGGGTGGCCTTCGAGTCGATCGAGTTCACCCTGCCCGAGGGCGGCATGGTCACCCTCTACACCGACGGCCTGGTCGAGCGGCGCGGCCAGGACCTCGACGACGGCATCGACCTGCTGGCCGACACCCTCGCCGGGCCCGGCCGCACCCTGGAGGAGAACTGCGACGCCGTCCTCGGCGCCCTCGTCACCGACGGCACCGAGGACGACATCGCGATGATCATGGCGCGGGTGCTGCCGCTGCCCGCCGACCGGATCGCCACCCTCCCGCTCACCGGCGGCGGCCGGCTGCCCGGCCAGGCCCGCCGCTTCACCCGCGCCACCCTGGACGCCTGGGGCCTGACCGCCCTCTCCGACTACGCCGAACTGCTGGTCAGTGAGCTGGTCACGAACGCCCTGCTGCACGCCGGGGCCCCGCGGCGGCTGCGGCTGTTCCGCGACCGGGTGCTCACCCTGGAGGTCTCCGACGCCGGCGGGGCGGCCCCGCAGCTGCGCCCCTTCGCCGAGCAGGACGAGGGCGGGCGCGGCATGTTCCTGGTCAGCGAGCTGGCCCAGCGCTGGGGCAGCCGGCTGACCAGGGACGGCAAGGTGGTCTGGGCCGAGCTGGAACTGCCCTTCGGGGCTGTTTAGTTCCCCGTCGGCGCGGGTTGGTCCCCCGTCAGTGCGCTTCCCCGGTCAGTGCGCGGCGAGCGGGTAGTGGTCGGAGAGGTCGGTGTAGGTGTAGCTCTTGCCCCAACTGCTCACCGTCCACGGCGCGCTGTGCGTGCGCAGGACCTGGTTGGTGTACTGCTGCGGGCGGGCGTGGTCGGCCCGATAGAGCACGTAGTCCAGGTCCTCCTTGGGCTCGCCCGGGTAGCGGTAGGCGGCGATGGAGTTGTCGGCGGTGTCGAAGGAGTACGGCCAGCCGGTGCGGGCGGAGGCCGGTGCCAGGTTGGCGTTGTCCAGCAGGGCCTGGTACTCGGAGCCGTGCGAGTCGATGTTGAGGTCGCCGGCGAGCAGGATCGGCTCGTTCGCCGGGATCTGCTTGGCGTCCAGGAAGCCGCGCATGGCCGTGAGCTGCTTGGCCCGGATGGCGGCCGGCTGGCCGCTGGAGCAGCCCGAGTCGGTGGACTGCAGGTGGGTGCCGACCACGTGGGTGCGCTGGCCGTTGACGTTCAGGACGGCGTAGACGAAGCCCTTGTTCGAGAAGTAGTCCGAGCCGCAGGCGTCCTTGAAGACGTACTGCTCCTTGCGCAGGATCGGCCACTTGCTGAGCAGCGTCACGCCGCCGTCCTCGGGGGTGGCGGAGCTGTAGCTGCCGGAGGTCGCGTCCCAGCCGCTGGTGGAGCGGCCGACGACCGGGGTGTGGTACGGGTAGGCGGCCGAGGCCTTGGCGGTCAGGGCGTCGGAGGCCGCGTTGTCGAAGGCCTCCTCCAGGACGACCACGTCGTGGCCCTGGAAGAAGTCCGCCGAGGCGATCGCCTGCGCCCGGTACTGCTGGCCCCAGTTGGGGTAGAGGGTCGTGCTCATCAGGAACGTGTTGTACGTGAGGACGTCCAGCGCGGGCGCGGTGACCGGGGCGGACTCGGTCGTGGCGCCGGTGGCAGCCGTGGCGGGGGCGGTGGCGAGCGCGCCGAGCACGGCGGCGGCAGCACAGGCGGCGGCGGCCTTGCGGAGGGACGACAGCGGCATTGGGGCTCCGTGAGGGTGTGACGTGAACGCGACGGTCAGCGGATGTTGTACATCCAACGTTGCCGCCCGCACGGTGCACAAGACCGCGCACGAGCATTCGGTGAACGCAGTTGAAACACTGTCACCACCCAGAACGCGCGAACCCCACTACCCGGAGTGGGTAGTGGGGCTCGCGAGAGTCGTGTGCGTCAGACCTCGCCGAACTCGCCGGCCCGGACGGCGGCGACGAACGACGACCAGGCGGCGGCGGGGAAGACGAGAGCAGGACCCTCGGGGTCCTTGGAGTCACGGACGGGCAGTACACCCGGGAAGCCAGGAGCCACCTCGATGCAGTTGCCCCCGTTGTTGCTGTAGCCGGACTTACGCCACTCGGCACTGGCCAGGTTGGGGATGGGGCCGGTCATTCATAGTCCTTCCGAACAGTGCGGATCTTGGCAAGCGAAGCCACCTTGGAAAGTGACTCCACCTGGAGCTGATCGTAGTCACGGCTCCACGCCTCGACCGTCTTGCGGTCC
The DNA here is from genome assembly GCF_042887425.1 of Kitasatospora sp. NPDC057940. Taxonomy (NCBI): domain Bacteria; kingdom Bacillati; phylum Actinomycetota; class Actinomycetes; order Kitasatosporales; family Streptomycetaceae; genus Kitasatospora; species Kitasatospora sp. NPDC057940. Next base: position 158,138 of record NZ_JBHVPH010000015.1, on the reverse strand, counting down.
CGTTCCAGGATGCCACGTGCCTGTGACTCCGCATAGCCGATGGTGGAGCGATCCGGCAGGGTCAACAGAACGATGGGCATCGTGAACGGGATGTGCTCGCCAAGCGTCACCGGGGCTACCTGGAGTGTGAGAAACGGGAGTTCGGCCAGGCTCTCAAGGTGCCGAAGCTGTGCCTGCATGACGGCCGGGCCTCCGACGGGTCGGCGCAGGCAGCTCTCGTCCATGACCGCGTGAAGCACGGGGATGCGTTCGGCTCGGATGATTTGCTGCCGATCCATGAGGAAGGCGACTCGTTGTGCGGCCTGCTCCTTGGTGATGCTGCCTCGGAGAACTGCGGCGTTCGCCAGGGCGCTTGCATACTCCTCGGTCTGGAAGAGTCCAGGGACCACGTTCAGCTCGAACGTCCGTATCTTCCGGCAGCGGGCCTCCTCCCTGGCGAACTCTTCGAACCCCTCCAGCAGGCTGGCGTGCTCGATCTGGCGGAACAGTTCCCGGAACTTGTCCCCTGTATCGAGCGCTTGATCGGCTGCCGTGGCGAAGTTAATGGTTACGGGCTTCTTAGCTCCTTCGACGTACGACACCAGGGCGTGACTGAAGCCCATGATTTTGGCGAGCTTGGTCTGGGAGAGGTTCCTCGCACGCCGTGACCTGCGAAGCTCGTTTCCGAAGCGAATGGCCGGAGATGACGGTTGATCAGTCTCCTCGAACTCCATGATTCACCGTGCCTTGTAACTCGACGAAACGGTCAACGGTTAAGCCCTTCCGATCGTAGAGGCTGTCGCGCCACCATGGCTACACCAAGTGACACGCCAAGAGCGAAGCGCTACGGAGACCCCCATGCCCGAAGACCCGAAATCCGTGCTGCCCGACTTCGTCCGCAACGAGGTGGTGCGGGACCTGAAGCACCGAGACGACGATGGCCAGCCGAAGGAGGGGGTCTTCATGGAGATCCTCTGCGGGGCGGCCTTCCTGAGGCCGCTCGGCGGGGGGTGCGAGTGGACGACCAGGCCCGATCAGCTGCGACGGTGCGACCCCAGGGAGATCGCGCCGGGCACGGGCAGCAACTCCCAGCGTCGGCCGATGTTTCCGGAGCCGGCGTGACCTCGGGGGAGTTGCTGCTCGCCGGGCTGCACCTCAGCTCGTTGGCGGCCGGCGGCTTCACCGTGGTGGCGGGGACGACGCAACGAAACGCGATCGAGCCGACCACCGAGCCGACCGCCGAGCCGCCGGTTCAACACCCGTGCAGCTGCGGCACGTTCATGCCGGACTGACAACACGCTCCCGCCACCGCGCCGCGAGTGCTCATCCCGCGCGGCGGCGGGGTCCAACGCCCGTCCGTGAAGGACAGTCACGGACGGGCGCCGGCAGGCCTACCTCCCCTGCCGGCCGGCTCCGAGGGCACGTTGGCGCCAGACCCTCGCCGAGCCGCACCGCTCCCCGCCAGTGGCCCCCTCTGGCGGGGAGCGGCCACCCCTCGATCACCGGTCGGTGGAGTCGAGATCACGTTCCTAGAACAACGTCTTTGGCTGCCAGAGCCAGAACGCTCTGGGCCGAGTAGGGGAGCCCGAGGCGATTCCAGTGGAAGATCACGTGATGGGTGATCACCGCGCGCAGGCCTCGGCCAAGTCGGCCCTCGGACCACACTAGGTACAGCGCGTGGCCCGTCTCCTCGGCGGCGTCCAACCAGGTCGTGCTGAGGTCTGCGGACTCGTCGGAGGCCGAGATGAGTCCCGACCGGGGATCGGCAACGAGCAACTGGCGCACGGCGTCCCGGAGCTTGCGCATCTGGTCTTCGGTCGCGCCGCCGGTGTTCGGCCGGTTCTCTGCCACGCGGGCCCAGACGTCGCCTTGCTCGTACCAGTCGAGGCCTGCACCGCGCATCAGCGCCGCGCACAGCAGCACCGACAGCTCCCGGCGGCGGTCCGGGCCGGGGAGTCGCAGGTAGTCCAGGACGTGTTGGCTGTCCTGGTGGAAGAACTGGTGGGCGGTGTTCATCGCCTGCTGGCCGCCGAAGGCGTGGATTTCGGGCTCGTAGGTCTTCTCAACCCAGCTTTCGACGGCACCGTGCTCCCGCATGGTTTCCAGTGCGCCCATCACCACGGCCTTGGCTGCGGTGGTGGCGGCCTGGTTCGTGGAGTTGTACCGCAGCCGCCACTCGCCCTTGCGGATGAAGAACCAGGACTCCACCGGCCCGGTGCCCGTCACCCGCAGCGCATCCCCGAGGTGGTCAGCCGCCGCCTGCTCGGTGCGGTGGCGGTCCGAGAACCGGATGTCCACCTGTTGCCACAGCTCGTGTCCGTCGTCCATCCCCATCCCCTTTCGCCGGTATGTCAGTTGAGCAGGAGACAGCTGTCCCACCCGGTGGCCGGAGCGGTTCCCGTCGCGGTGTGCAGGGCCAGCGTGAGCCCGGCCGAACCGTCCAGGAACCCAGAGTGGGGGACCTGCGGGCCGCTGACCAGGTACGGCAGCAGAGTGGCCAACCGCTCGGTGATCTCGGGGCCGGCCGCGTCGGCGGCGACGCGGCCGGCGGCCTGGAACAGCCCGGCCCAGCCGTGACACAGACCGCCGTCGGTGATCCGTGCCAGTTGGGCCGGGTCGGCGAGGCAGTCGAGCAGCGCGGTCTCGGCGAGCCGCTGGCGGGCAGGGTCGTCGGTGGCCTGTCCGGCGAGCTGTTGGGCCCGGGCCAGCCCCGGGGTGCCGTAGCACCAGGACGGCCGCATGGGTGCCTGTTGGTGGACGACGCCGGTTCGATGCTCGTCCAGGGTGATCCACTCCGGCCACCATGCCCCGGTGGTGGTGCGCTGCTGCCACTGGTCGAGCCAGTTGCAGATCCGGCCGATCGCCTGGGCGTGGCCGTCCACCGTGATCCCGCGCTTCATGGCCAGGCTCAGCAATGCGAGGGGCCCGGCGATGCCGTGGGCCGTGCCCTGGTTCGCGTGGCCGTCAGGGAACTGCGGCGAGAGTTCGCCGGAGGGAGCCAGGTCGGTCCACCAGCCGGGCAAGCCGTACGGGGGCACACCGATCGGTTCGGTCAGGCGCACCAGATAGGCGAGCACATCGCGGAGCACCTGGCCGTGCGGATCTCGGCGAAGGTGGTGGGCTCCGAGCCCGGTCAGGCCGTAGATCAGATCGAACTCGGCGAGGGCGGGCCGCTGGCGGCGGTCGATGCGGGCGTGAGCCGCCTTCAGCCGCTCCCGGGTCACGGCGGTGGTGGCGGAGTCCAGCACCGTGAGTGCCCGGTCGTAGCGACCGGGGTGAGCTGCGCCGTGGAAGGTGAAGGCGAGGGCCGGGGCGCCGTAGAAGAGCGTGGCGTGCTCGCCGGTCTCCGCACCTTCGCGGATCGAGGCGGCAAGCCAGTGGTGCGCGGTATCCCAGCTGCCCCGGCCGGCGGCGGCGCGCTCGACGGCCAGCAGCGCGAGGGCGGCGGTGCCGCGGATCAGCGACTGCGGGTCGAGATCGTCGTCGACGTCAGGGTGCACCACCTCCTCGGCAAGGCGGTCGGCCGCGACTTCGGAGACGCTCGCGGTCACCGTCGACTCCTCCCGATCCGGTTTGTCCAGGAGAGCGCGGCTGCTCGGGCGAGGCGGTTGGCCGCGCGTTCGCCGTCGCGGTCCAGGCCGTGGGTGCGGATGTGGTGCAGGTGCAGCAGGGTCGGCAGTACCTCGCCGGCCTCAAGGCCGCCAGTGGCCGCCAGACGGTCGCGGTAGGCCGCGAGCGCCAACCGGCGCTCTTCCCAAAGCTGGAGAAGTCCGGGATCGAGCAGGGTGCCGCGGGTGTCCGGGGCGGCCAGCTGGACAGCCTCGGCGAGCACCGCCCGGCCCAGCGGTTCCTTGTGGCCGGTGCTGATGTGGTTGACGAGCCAGTTCATCCCGGTCGGGGCGTCACCCAGGAAGGCGGTCGCCAGGTCTAGGAAGCTTGCGGCCGTCAGCGCGCCGGGGTCGGTGTGGCCGTTCGTGGCGGTGAGCTGGGCGACGGCGGCGGCGGAGTCGGCGACGAACACCCGCTCGGCCGCCGCCATCGCCTCGTTGCCGCCGAAGCGACCGGACTCCGGAAGGTAGGTATCGAACTGGAGGCGTCCGACCAGGCCCAGCCCGCGCAGGCGCACGGCCCAGGCGCCAACTCGGGCGGCGACGGGCCCGAAGTCCTCGGGGCCGCCGAGTCGCAGCCGCAGCCGCAGGTGGTGCTCGGGATCGGCGTAGCGCAGAAACCACCATCGGGGCCGCTCGTCGAAGCCGTCCAGAAGTTCCGGCAGATGGGCGGTGAGGATCTGCGCCTGGCGGGCAGGGTGGCCGTACACCTTGGCGTACAGCCACGTTGAGTGGCCGGGCAGGTGCCCTCGGACGGTCCCGACCGCCTTCCGGTGGACGCGGCGCAGGCGACCGGGCGGGGTGGTGGCGCTCAGCGGCAGGACGATCTCGTGCGTCCGGCCGTCCAGCCAGCCGTCGTCGTCCGGTTCGCCGGCCTCGGTCAGCACGGCTGTTCCTCGTTGGTCGAGGTGGGCGCGCAGCAACGCGAGGTGGGCGGGCTCGTCAAGATCCAGCCGCAGTTGGAGGCCGTTGTCGTCCAGCTGCACGAGGTCGGGCACGCGTAGCCGCGCCCGCCAGCCGTCCACCGCAGCGGCCCAACGTGGCCACGCTTCGCCGTGAACGGGCAGTCCGGCAGAGGCGAGGGTCCAGCGAGCGGGGGAGAGCACGGTCCGGCCGTACCGGATTCGGGGCAGGAACGGCAGCTCGTCGCCCGCACCCCAGTAGAACGCCTGGAAGGTGGCGGTGTGAGAGCGGACCAATTCGCACAGGAACCGGGCGACGGGCTGAGTGTGGTGGAGGAAGTCCACCGCGTTCATCACGGTGGGCTCGACCGAGCGGCCGGTCGAGAGGGAGACGAGCCGCAGACGGGAGCCGTCGCTGGTGACCGCCAGGTCGTCCAAGGGGATTGTCCGATCACCCGCCGGGGCGTGCTCGGCGAGCGGAATCACGGTGGGCAGCACGGCGGGGGAGCGATGGACGTTGCCGGTGCGCACGTACATCGGTGGACCGGACACCTGGGCCAGCACCGCGCCCTCGTCCATCGTTGCCAACCGCGCGTAGGCGGCGGCCATGCGGTCCCGATCCGCCGGGTCGAACAGATGGAGGAAGCGGCCGGCAGTCGCCCCAGCGGCCCGCATCGCACCGAGCACGACCAGCCGGAACGCCCCGCTGTCCAGAGCGGCGTGTGAGGCAGCCTGGAGACGGAACGACAGCTCGACGTGAGGCGTCGGCTGGGCGTTTGCGCTGCCGTCGACGGCGAGTTCGGCCACCGTCCGATCGTCCAGTACCACTTCGCCCCGGCCGTCGATCGCGGCATACTGCGCCAGGGCCAGGAGCCGGCGGTCACGCCGGGACACATCCGATGCGGGCTTCTTGAGGAGCGAACCGCGGTAGGTCGCAGGGAAGCCGAGCCCCGTGTCGGCGTGGACCAGGTCGGTTACGGGGATCAGCGCACCGGGCCCGTAGCGCTCCACGAACTGCTGGTGGTAGGCCCCCCACACCGAGCTGCCGAACGGGTACGGCGTCAACCGGGCCAGCACCCCGGCTGCGGCTGCGGCCTCACGGGCGACTTCCTCCGGTAGCGTGATCGCGCAGTCCAGCCGAAGGTCGGTCATCAACGGCTGAGCCACCGAGCTGCACGAGGCCCGCATGCGGTCGACGGCATGCCGACCGATGCGGCGCCGGTCGGCATCGGTTGCGGTGTTGTGCGCAGCCAGGGCCTCGCTGATCCCGCGGAGTTCGTCCAGCAGGATCTGCGCCTGGGGCAGATCCTTGGCGCCGGCGCGCTCCAACTGCTCCACGAGGTGGCTGAGTGGATCGGTGACGGTGGCCGGTGCGTGCAGGGCGGTGATCAGGAACCGCTGCTGGATGAGGCCGGCCAGTACGCCGGTGATCGCGGCAGTCGGCGCGTCGGGGAATCCGGCAGCCAGCAGCTCGCCGAGTTCGCGCACCGTCAGGGGGGTGCGGGCAGCGGCCATCACCGATTGGACGGGCCGACTGTGGCGCACGGCGACCTCCGACGGGCTGATGTCGTCGTTGCCGTCGGTGCTGGGCTGGAGCGGCAGTACCAGACGCTCGTCTCGGACGAAACAAAGGTTGTTCGCCACCACCGGTAACTGCTCCCGCAGTTCGGGTATCGCCTCCAGCTGCCGGATCGTCTCGTCCAACCACGCCGCGTCCGGCCTCGCCGAGGCGCGGTGCTCACCGCCCCAGTGGGTGGTGCTGTGCGACCCGAGGCCGACGGGTGCCACCCCGGCGAACAGACCGAACGGGGTGGCACGGCCGGTGAGCCTGAGCAGATACCGGACGGTGGACAGTACGGTCCGCCGAAGGTGCCGCTCAGACAGAGGACGACCGTCGCAGACCTGCCCGATGTGCTCGGCCAAACCGGGGCTGGCCACCTCGATAGCCTCGACGACCGTGGGAAGCTCCCGGACCTGGCACAGCCAGTCCCGCCAGCGCTCGGCCTGGCCGGGAGTCCGGTCTTCGCCCAGATGCGGCCACGGCGGCAGCCGCAGACCGGCGGGGTGGGAGACGGCCCGGATCAGGGCCGCATCGACGTGCTCGTACAACGTGCCACCTCGTGATTCTCCGCAGCCCCGGCCCGGTGCTCCAGGCGCACCGGGCCGGACGTGACCACTTGATGCAGGTGGATCAGGCGAGGATCAGGCCGCCCTCGCCGCCGCCACCACCGCCCTCGCCGCCGCCACCACCGCCGTTGCCGCCCCCACCGCCGGCACCGCTGGCGCACGCCGGGCAGGTGCTGCCGCAGCCGTCGTCGGTGCTGCGCATGATCGCCGACAGGACGTTGGTGTTGCGGACGATCGACACGTCGAGGTCGAACTCGGTCGTGCTGTCCATGACCTTGTTGGCCACTGTTGATCCCCTCTTTGCGTAGTGGTGATCAGGAGCACCTGGTCCCTCAGCAGGGCCAGGAGACGGTGAACCGGGTGTGTTTCTTGTCGATGACCAGGCTCCCGGGAAGCTGGTCGTCGGGAGTGCCCACCGGGTAGGCGCTGATGACCGGGGCCGCGCCGTTGCGGTGGCGGCTGTTCCAGGCGTTGACCTGATCGACCACCCTGGCGGCCAGGCCCTCGGCGTCGGTGCCGTGTCCGTACACGCCGAACTCGTGGCGGTCCGGGCCCAGCTGCCGCAGCACGACGTAGGCGAAGGTGCCGTCGCAGAACACCGCCGAGCTTCCCCAGGGACGGGCTTGGACGATCCCCTCCGCCACGGCAGAGTCGTGTGCCGTCAGCAGGCAGAAGCCGGGCAGGGTGGTCGCCAGGAACATGTCCAGGTCATCGAAGGGTTCCTGGTCGCCGACGGTGACCCCGGTCCACGCTTCCACCCGTGGCTGCTTCAGTGCGGCGGCCAGAAGAGCGCCGTTGGCCTGCTGCCCGTCGTCCACCCGGAGAGCCACCGTGTCGTTGTGCAGGTAGACCACCTCTTCACCGAAGGCGCCGGCTCCCTGCATCGCGACGAATCCGGCCCGCTCGATCGACCGGCTGACCAGGTGACCGCCGTCCAGCTGGAAGGCCGCCGAGCGGTTGAGGCTGCGGATTCGGATCGGCACGACGATTCGGCCGCCCGGGGCCAGCTGCTCCCACCACGCGGCCGGGATGTCCCATGCTCCGACGGTGACCACGATGCGGTTGAACGGTGCGTGCTTCGGGGCGCCGAACTCGCCGTCGGCGAGCACCACGTTCACTCGCCCGTACCCGGCCTCCGGCAGGAACCGCTTGGCACGGTCGATGACGAACGGGTCGATGTCCATCGTGGTGACCTCGCCGGCCTCGCCGACCAGCTCCGCGATGTACGCGGCGTTCACCCCTCCCGAACCGATCTCCAGAACGCGCATGCCCGGCTGGATGTCGGCTTGTTCCAGCATGAACGCCTGGATGCGGGGCGCGGAGACCGTGCTGATTGCAAGGCCACGCTCATCGCGCTTGGTCACGATGGGCTGGTTCGAGTAGACCTCCTCCACGGGAGCCTCGGGGGCGAAGACGTGGCGGGGGACGGCTCGGAAAGCGTCCGCTACCCGATCGGTGCGGATCGCGTTGAGGTCACGCAGCTGGTCGATGAGAGCCGCACTCAGCGACCCGAAGGGAGTGACGATCTTGTCACTTTCGGTGGTCATGTCGGGGAGCTTAGGCACTGTGGTCCCTTCGGTTGGGCACGTGCGGGTGATCTCGTGCGATGCAAAGCATTTGAGGCGTGGCACGGTGCGAGACTGGGCGCCCGCGAGGTCGGCGCGAGCCGATGCGCCGTGTGTGTCGAGCTCTCCACCCAAGTGGTCGCGGCCTGAGTGGCACCAACGACGGTAGGGAGTAACCAGTCGACCACTCAACGCACTTGCATCTGATTGCAGATTTAGTCGAGAGAGTCCAGCGCGTTCGTGATCAACTGTCGGGCCTTCGCTCCGTGGACCGCGAGTTCACCAAGTTCCGCGAAGGCGCGGCCGTACATCGCGATCTCGCTGGGCTGGGTAACGGTGAGGTAGCCGGAAACCAGCTCGACGCTGACTTGTGCGGTGTCGTAGATCCAGAACCCTTCGACAGGCCAGGCCCTTTCGCGATCCGATCGGAAGGGGATCACGCCGAGGCTGACCGTCGGGAGCCGGCCGATCGTCAGCAGGTGTCGGAGCTGGAGCGCCATCACCTCGGGCCCGCCGAGTCCGCTCCGAAGGACGCTCTCCTCGATCAGCAGCACGAAGCGATGGTTGCCGTCGTGGACGACACGCTGCCGGGCCATGCGCTCTTCCACCGCAGCGGGTACGTCGTCCACCAGGCCGCGGCGGTCGCGGATCGCGGACAGGATGGCGGTGGTGTAGCCACGGGTCTGCACGAGCCCCGGAAGAATCCACGGGGCGTAGGCGCGGAAGCGCTGAGTCCGCTCGTAGAGGGGGCGTACCGATTCCTGGGCGGCTCGAAGCCCGGTGCGCTCCATGCGCCGCCACTCCAGGAACATGGAGTCCGCCGCGCGGCTCTTGGCGATCAGATCGGCGGCTTGGTCCTCAGCTCCGCAGGCGGCGCACCACGCCCTGATATCGGAGTCGGACGGCGCCGTCTTCGCATTGATGATGCGACTGGTCTTGGCGGCGTTCCAGCCGCACAGGGCCGCCAGCTCTTGCCCTTGAAGCCCAGCGTCCAGCATCAGTTCACGGAGGCGGTCCGCGACGGCCTTCTGGGCGGCCTGAGCGCTGGAGGACGGAGATGTGGGCATTGGCTGACGGCCTGGCGTTGGATCAGATCTCGTACTGCTCGTGGTCGATGGCGCGGCTCCAAACTGAATCGAAGGCGGAGCTGCACAGCTTCACCACCGCGGGATCGGTGGTCGTCTCCATGTCCGGATCGGCCCACTGCCCGTTGCCCGTGAAGTGGTTGAACAGGGCCACTTGGTCATCGAACAGCCAGAAGTCCACGCCGGGCAGTGCGAGGTCCGTGGTGTTCCGGCGGGGCAGCCAACGAACCTGCTCGCCGGCGAGGATGTTCGGGAACGTCACGTCGTACTCGTACCGGATGTAGTCGTGCACCGGCTCCGAGACGACCCGTGCGCGGCGGAACTCCACACCGCGGGCGGCAGCGGTGGCGACGGTGTCACACCACGGGCGCCACCACGAAGCCCGATCCTCCCGGTTGATGCGGTAGCCCTGCTGCCAGCGGATGAACTCGGGGTCGTCCAGCATGTAGGAGTCGCGGAGTTCGAGGTGCAGCGCGGAGCGCCGGGCGCCTGCCAGGGCCTCAAGAAACATCGGGGTCCTCGTCGTCGGGCCGGGGGATGAACTGGATCATGTTCTGTGGAAGGCGAAACACGCCCTCGTGGGGCGGGACATCAGTGGTGTGCCCGGGGATGGAACCTACCTCCTGGGCCTTCTTGATGGTCGCCTCGTCAGCGAACCAGGACTGGATGATCAGGTCCCCCGTCTCCTCCTCCAGCCAGATGGTCGGCGATCCGTTGTCGGGGGTGTTCGGCCAGATCCCCAGAAACCTTAGAGCCACGGTGCCCTCCCGTACCAAGCCGGTTGCGCGTTCTTGCAAGCCAGGTAACCAGTCTGGTTGCCGTCGAAACTCCGGGGGGCAGAACGGCCCGAAGTGGTCGTCCCCGTTCGGGGCTCCAGCTATCGGGGCTTGCGTACGTGTCCGGAGAACTCGTCGACATCGGCCACCGGCACTCCGCAGACTCGCGGGGCCGTCTCCGTAACAGCCCACCGGGGGCGCCGAGATGGAGTGACAGCCGGGCGCGGGGCATTCAACGATGACGACCGCATGCGCATTCCGCGCCAACCGGGGCCCGGCTCAGCCGGGCGGGCCTATGCGTCGACCCGATGCGCGAGCCCCACTGCCCGTTGTGGGCAGTGGGGCTCCGACAAGGTGCGCGTCAGATCTCGCCGAACTCGCCGGCCCGGACGGCGGCGACGAACGACGACCAGGCGGCGGTGGGGAAGACGAGGGCAGGGCCCTCGGGGTCCTTGGAGTCGCGGACGGGAGCGAGGTGGGGGACGTCGGTGGCGACCTCCACGCAGTCACCACCGTTGTCGGAGTACGAGGACTTGATCCAGGAAGCGCCGGACAGGTCTGCGCGGTCACTCATGACTGGAATTCCTTTCGGGCCCGATGGCGAACTGTCAGGTGCAGTAGGGCTACCCCGGCGGCAAGACGGACAGGCGTTGGCGGTCAGCGGTCAGCGGTCAGCGGTCAGCCCGCGTCGACTTCCGCCCTCCACATGGTGCGGAGTTGCGCGTCGACGTCGTCGGCCTGGCGGAGGCCCGCCTGGTAGGCCGGTTCCCAGGCCGCCAGGTCGCCCGGGTCTGAGCCGAAAGCTCGCACCGAGGCCGGGTCGGGGCCGATGGTCACCACGGCGTCCGCCCCCACTGCCGCCAGCTGCTGGTTGAGCGGTTCCCGGGGGAACAGGTGGGCCATCGGCTCGACCACGACCAGCGTGCGGGCTCCGGCGGCGAGATCGGCGTTGGGGCCCGCGCGCAGCGCGCCGTCCATGTACCGCCGGCCGTCGATGGCGACGGGCGGTGCGGCTCCGGGGAAGGCGCTGCTCGCCGCCACCGCGTGCACCAGCGGCACGCCGCTGTCGCGGTCCCACACCACGGGCTCACCGGTGGTGGCGCAGACGGCGGCGATCAGCAGCCGTCGCTCCGGCCACGTGCCCGCACCGATCAGGGCGGCGCGTCCTGCGATCAGCGCCTCCTCGGCCTGGGGGTCGACGCCTTCGAGCGCGAGGCGGCCGACGCGACGCCTCGCCTCGCCGGGTTCCAGGCTGCGGTCGCCGAGTACGGCGAACACCGCGCCCATCCGCTCGGGGTCGGGCTTGACCCGGTGAGCGGTCCGGCGAGCCGAGGAAGCGAGCCGCCCCGGGTCCTGCCCGGTGGCGAGCAGTGCTCCGACGATCGAGCCGGCTGACGTGCCGACGATCAGGTCGGCCTCGCCCAGATCGACGCCGTTGCGGCGCAATCCGTAGGCCAGTCCGGCCGTCCAGGCCGTGCCGACGTGACTTCCGGGGCCCAGGACGAGTGCGCGGTCGACGGTGTGCATGCGGTCTCCCCTCGTTATTGAAACAGTCGTACCATATACTCGCCAATGCCGTTTCAACTCCGATGCGCCGAAGGGAGATCCACCGTGGGGCGACCCGCCGACCCCGCCCGTCGCGAGCGCACGCTGGCCCGGGCGACCGACTACGTGCTGGCGCACGGCCTGGCCGGGCTGAGCCTGCGACCACTGGCCGCGGCCCTCGACACCAGTCCACGGATGCTGCTCTACGACTTCGGCAGCAAACAGGAGTTGGTCGCGGCGGTCCTCGCCGAGGCCCGCCGCCGGGGCGCGGTGCGTCTGGCCGGGAACCCTCCGCAGATGAAGGGCTCCGTGCAGGAGCGGCTGCGGGGCATCTGGGGGTGGATGAGCGCGGACGAACGCGCGCCGTTCGTCCGGCTGTTCTTCGAGGTGCACGCCGACGGCCTGGTCCACCCCGAGAACTACCCCGACCAGGCGGAGGCGATCACGGACTGGTTCGACACTCTCGGCACCACCTTCCGGGACGTCTCCACCGGCCCTGACGACACCGTCACGCCCACGCTGGTCATGGCCGTCATCCGGGGTCTGCTGTTCGACCTCACGACCACCGGCGACCGCCGGCGCACAGATCTCGCGTTGGACCGCTTCGCCGAACTCCTGGGGCGGTGAACGCGCGAGAGCGGTCAACGCACAAGAGGCGTGACGGGCGAGAGGTGTGACGGACGGGGCTTCGTGCGGTGACGGTGACGGTGACGGTGACGTCAGCGAGGCCGCGGAAGGCGCACGTGCCGGTCCTGCCCCGCGCCGTACCCGGCCGCCGCCATGGCGATGCCGAGGACGGCCAGAACGATGAGCGGAAGCGTCCAACTGCCCGTGCTGTCGTGCAGGATGCCGAGGAGGAGCGGGCCGGCGGCCGCCACGAGGTAGCCGATGGACTGCGCCATGCCGGCCAGTGCGGCGGCCTCGCCGGAGCTGCCGGCGCGTTCGCTCTGGAAGGTCAGTGCGAGGACGAGGCACGCGCCGCCGCCCAGCCCGAGCAGGGTGCACGCCACGACGGACAGCGCGGGGGCGGACACCAGCACGGTGAAGCCGCCGGCCACGATGACCGAGGCCCCGGCCGCCGTCCACCGCTGGTCGTGGCGGCCCCGGGTGAGCAGGGGCAGCAGGCCGCTGGTCGCCAGGGAGATCAGCTGGTAGTAGAAGAGCATCCATCCGGCCGCGGTGCTGCTCGTGCCGTGGTGGATCAGGATGCTGGGCAGCCACGCGACGGCGGTGTAGAAGGCCAGGGACTGCAGGCCCATGAACATGCTGACCTGCCAGGCCAGTCCTGACCGCCAGGGGGCCGGACTGCGGGTCGCGCCGGTGGAGGCCCGGGCCCCGTCGCCCCGCATCCGGGGCAGCCAGACGAGGAGCGCCGCGACGGTGAAGGCGATGCCCCAGGCCAGCGCGGTGTGCCAGGAACCCGGCAGGGAGTGGGAGAGCGGGGCTGAGATCCCGGAGGAGACGGCGGCCGTGACGCCCATGACGGTGACGTAGAGCGCGCTGATGCCCTGGATGCGGTGGGCGGGCACGCTGCGCCTGATCATGGCGGGCAGCAGCACGTTGCCGAACGCGATGGCGGCGGAGAGGATCACCGTCCCGGCGAACAGGCAGCTCACGGAGGGCAGCGACCGGACCACCGTTCCGACGGCCAGCGCGCCGAGGGCCGCCACCAGCAGGCGCGCGCTGCCGAACCGGTGGGAGGCCCGGGCCACCAGGGGCGACGTCGCGGCGAACGTCAGCAGGGGGAGGGTGCTCAGCAGCCCGCCCCAGCTCGCCGTCAGGCCGCTGCCCTGCTCGATCGCCGGCAGCAGCGTGCCGACGCCGGTGAGGCTGGTCCGCAGGTTGGCCGCCACGAGGCAGATCGCGAGGACGAGCCCGATCGACACGGCGGGCCGCGTGCTGTCGGTGGCCGCCGGCCCGGAGACGGAGTTCGGTCCGGAGGCGGAGTCCGGTCCGGAGACGGAGTGCTGACGGGTCGTCGAGGACAGTTGTGGACTCATTGCTGCTCCGTCGCCGGTGATGTCTGGACCTCGCGGTCGTGGGTGGTGTGTTGCATGGAGGCAGCCTATACAAACATCAGACATTTGAACATCGGATGTTTCTGGGCCTGAAGTGGCCTCGGTTCCGGCCGCCCGGCACGCGGTACGCCGCCGGCGGGAACGGCCGTGGCCGTTCCCGCCGGCGGGTGCGGAGGTGGGTGCGGAGGGAGAGGGTGGACCGGCTACAGCAGGTGCTGCGCCCGGAGGTCCGCCACGTACTTGGTGATCAGGTCCCGCGACAGGTGCGGGATGTCGTTGTCCTCGTTGAGGGCGGCGGCCCGGACCGCCGCGCGGAACCGGTCCGCCGGCAGGGCGGATCCGGGCAGCGGCTCCGACGGCGTGGCGAAGGCGTGCAGCAGGGGGAGCAGCGAGTGCTGCCGCTGGCGGTCGGGCAGGGCGCGTATGGCGCTCTCGAAGCGGTCGAGCCACTCGTCGTAGTCGTGGATGCGCGTCAGCGGGTGTCCGGCGGCCACCAGCCAGTCGACGAAGGTGTCGAGGGAGATTCCGTCCTCGTGCGGGTTCACGATGTTGAAGGTCCGGTACCCCTCCCGGGTGTCGTCGCCCAACGCGGCGACGGCCTGCGCGGTGAAGTCCACGGGCAGCGCGTCGTAGTGGCCGCCGCCGTCACCGGTGCCCCGGGCGTAGAAGCTGCCGGGGGCGATGCCGGTCGCCAGCAGGCTCAGCAGGAGGCGGGTGAACACGTCCGGGACGTTCAGCTGCCCCCGGTAGCGCGGGTGGGCGAGGATCAGGTTCGAGCGGAACACGGCGACCGGGAGGCCGAACGCGTCGTGCGCCTCGCGCAGCAGCACCTCGCCCGCCCACTTGCTGGCCGCGTAGCCGTTCGCGTAGCCGCTGCCGAGGTCGCGCGTCCCGCAGGCCGTGCGGATGTCCGCGTCCTCGTCGGCCGCGGCCGCGGCCGCGGAGTCGAAGACGACGGCGACCGTCGACAGGTAGGTGAACTGTTTGGCCCTGGAGGTGACCGCGAGCCTGATCAGTTCGGCGGTGCCCAGCACGTTGGGGCCGAACAACTGGTCGTAGGGCAGGACGTGGTTGACGAGTGCCGCCGGGTGGACGATCAGGTCCACGGTGTCGGCCAGCCGCTGCCAGGTCTCCCGGTCGAGCCCGAGGTCGCGCTCCCCGACGTCGCCGGCGACCACCTCCAGGTGCGCGGCGGCCAGGCCGTGGTAGCGCCGGAGGAGCTCGGGGTCGCCGCTGTCGAAGGCCGCGTCGAGCCGCGCCCGGGCCGACTCGTCGGTGGCACCGCGGACCACGCAGACCAGTGTGCCGCCGCGCTGCGCGACGCGCTCCAGCCATTCGAGGCACAGGAAGCGGCCCAGGTAGCCGTTGGCGCCGGTCAGCAGGACGGTCCGGGCCTCGGGCAGCGGGCCCCTAGGCCTGCCGGTCGGCGTCTCGGTCCCCGGGTCGAGGAGCGCGTCCAGCGTCAGGTCGCCCGCCAGGAGCCGCGTCGCGCCCGGTCCGTGGACCTGGTCGGCGGTCGGGCGCCGGTCGCCCGACGCGAGGGCGTTCTCGATGTGGTCGGCCACCTGCTGGAGCGTGTTGACCGGGTTGATGACGACGTCGACGGGGACGTCGACGCGGTAGACCTCCTTGAGCAGTTGGGAGAACGACAGCGCGGAGAGGCTGTCGCCGCCGAGTTCGAGGAAGCGCGTCCCGGGGTGGACGTCGTCCTGCCGGCTGCCGAGCAGCGCGCGGGCGGCCTGGCACACGGTCTCCGGTACGGGCCGGGACGGGCCGACCTGGCGCAGCGCCCGGAGTTCGTCGCCCTCGCGCTCGGTCAGCTCGGCGTACAGGGCTTCGAGGCGCTCGCCGTAGCGCTTCGCCAGCGCGGGGCGCAGCAGCTTGCGCACGCCGGAGAGCAACCCGTTCTGCTGGCTGAACGGCTCGGTCTCGATGAGGAAGTCCCGTGGGATCTCGTACGAGTTGAGGCCCGCCCCGGTGGCGAGGCGGTGCAGCGACTCGCGCAGGAGCGACCTGAGGCGCGGGCCGTCCTCGGCGGCGAGGTCGAGCGCCTCCTGGGTGGGCACGATGACCGCGAGCAGGTAGGCGCGGGCGCTGTTGCCGTAGACGAAGACCTGCCGGACGAGCGGGCTGTCGGTGAAGAGGGCTTCCAGCCGGGAGGTGGCCACGAACTCGCCCTGCGACAGTTTGAGGACGTTGGAACGGCGGTCGACGTACACGAACTCGTCGGGGCCGGTGAGGGCCACGATGTCGCCGGTGCGGTAGAAGCCGTCCTCGTCGAAGACCTGGGCGGTGGCGTCCGGCTGCTGGAAGTAGCCGGGAACGAGGCGTTCCGACTTGACCAGCAGTTCGCCCCTGGGGTGCGGGGAGTCGGTGCGGAAGTACCCCAGCTCGGGCACGTCCGCCAGCCGGTGGTCGGTCACCGGCGGGCGCAGCACCCGGCCGTCGAGCGAGACCAGCCCGGCTTCCGTCGACCCGTAGCCGTTGAACACCCTGATCTGCAGGCAGCTCTCCAGGAACGCCGCCAGCTCCGCGCTCATCGGGGCCGAGCCGTAGGTGGCCCACAGGAGGCGGCCGCCGAGGGTCTTCTCCCGCAGCTCCTCCTTCGCGCGGTCCGCCTGCCCGGCGGTGTCGCCCCCCGCCTCGCTCCGGTAGCGCTCGAAGAGCATGTCGCAGATGCGGGGCACCAGGATGAACTCGGTGGGCCGGACCAGGGAGAGGTCCTCGAAGAGGGTCGACAGGTCGCTCGACGCCACGAAGTGGGCGGTGCCCCCCTTGGCGAGCGTGCCGAACAGCACGCCCCGTCCCATCATGTGGCTCAGGGGCAGGTAGTTGAGCACGATGGACGGCTGCGGCCCCTGGCCGGGCACGAAGTCGATCCAGAAGTGCTTGACGAGACGTTCGGTGTACACGGCGCCCTTGGGGGTGCCGGTGCTCCCCGAGGTGTAGATCAGCGCGCTGAGCGTGTCGGCCGTCGAGCCCTCGGGGACCCGGGGGAGCGGCGGCAGGCTCCTGCCCCGCTCGACGACCGACGCCAGCGTGTCCAGGGTGACGCCCCGGCCCTGCGCCGCGAGCCGTCCGCGGGCGGCGTCCAGCGCCTCCTGGTGGTCGGTGACCTCCGGGCGGTGGCCGAGCACGACGATCCGGCCCAGTGACGGGGCGTCCGCCGCGATCCGGAGCGCGACGTCCAGGTGTGCCACGTCCACCGCCAGCAGGCGCGGTCCGGTCTGCGCGACGACAGGGGCCAGGTGTTCCGCCGAGGCGCCGGCCTGGAGGGGGACGACCACCGCGCCGGAGCGGACGCAGGCCAGGTCCAGCACGGCGTACTCGGGGCTGGTGGAGCCGAGGACGGCGACGAAGTCGCCCGGGCCCACGGCGTGGTCGGGGTGGTGGCGCCACTCGGAGGCCGCCGCGCCGACGCGCTCCCACAGTTCGCCGTAGGTGACGGTGTCGAACCGGTCCAGGAGGCGCAGGGTGGTGCGGCCGGTGTCCGGGTCGGTCACCGGCTCGGTGGCGCGCTCGCCCAGGGCGGGGCGGTCCGCGTACCCCTCCATCACCGTGGCCACGAGGTCGGCGAGCGGGAGGCCCGGCCGCCGGATCGCCTCGCTGACGGAGTCCAGGGGTGCGGCGGCGCGGAACTGCGGATCCGTCGCGTACAGGTGGGCGGTGCGCTGGGCGGTGCGGGCGTCGAGGTCGTCGGCCGGGGGCGGTAAGACGGGCATCGGTGTTCTCCTCGTTCTCCTCTACGGCCTCGAAGGCCGGGGCAACGGGCGGGCGGTCCTCATTCTTCGGTGGAGGCCGGTCCGGTGGAAGTGAGTGGTGCCTGGACCTCGTGGTCGTGGGTGAGCCGGACGATCGCCGCCGCCGCGGTGCGGGCGCCGTTCTCGTCCTGGGCCTCGATCGCGTCGACGAGTCGCCGGTGCAGACCGGCGTGCTCCTCGGCGGCGGTGGCGTCCCAGGACAGGCCTCCCAGGGCGGAGGTGAGGGCCGTGCCGAGGTAGTCGTAGACCTCGATCAGGAGGTCGTTCCCGCTGGCCCGGACGACGGCCCGGTGGAACAGCGCGTCGACGCTCATGGCCGCGGACCTGTCCTCGCCGGCGCAGGCCGCGTCGGCGTCGGCCAGCAGCTCCCTGAGCTGGTGCAGCTGGTCCTCGCTGCGCCGCAGGGCGGCGGCCCCCGAGGCGTACTCCTCCAGGACGGTGCGCAGTTCGAGGACGTTGTCCCGCCGCGCGGAGCTCGCCCGCCGCACCATGACCGACTGGAGCTCGCTCGACGCGCGGACGTAGGTGCCGTCCCCGGCCCGGGGTTCCAGCAGGCCGAGGTGCACGAGCGCGCCGATCGCCTCGCGCAGCGTGCTGCGTCCGACCCCGAGCTCCTCGACGAGGACCTGCTCCGGCGGGATCCGCGTCCCCACCGGCCAGCCGCCCGCCTCGATGTGCGAGCGGAGGCTGTCCACGAGCTGCGCGGACAGGCTCGCCGTTCTGCGCGGTGTGCTGATGCGTGTCATGGGGGCAGCCTATACAAACATCAGACATTTGAACATCGCGTGCTCCTGCGCCTGGGCCGCCCCGGTTCCGGCCGCCCGGCCCGCGATACGCCACCGGCGGGAACGGCCGTGGCCGTTCCCGCCGGTGGCAGGGGAGTCGGGCGTGCTTACGCGTCGACCTTCTCCGACTTCTGCGGGTTCTGCGGCTTCTCCGGAGCGGGCACCTCGACCGCGGTGGCCGCGGTGACCTCGGCGACCTCGGCGACCGCGCTGGTCGGGGTGTCCAGGCCGCGCAGCAGCCGCCAGGCCATCGCGGCCGCGCCGATCAGCAGGACGGCGGCCAGCAGGCCGGCGCTGTTCATGCCGTGCGTGAAGGACTCCCGGGCGCTCGCCAGCAGCGGCTCCGCGACGCCCTGCGGCAGTGCGTGCGCCGTCTCGACCGCCGCGCCCAGCGACTCGCCGGCCCGCGCCGCGGCCGCCGGGTCCGTCCCGGCCGGGACGACGAGGCCGCCGGCGTAGATCGAGCCGACCACCGAGCCGACCAGCGCGATGCCGAGCGCGGTGCCCAGCTCGTACGCCGTCTCCGAGACCGCCGAGGCCGCGCCGGCCTTGTCGGCGGGTGAGGCGCTCAGCACCAGGTCGGCGCCGAGCGTGTAGACCACGCCCTCCGCCGTCCCGACCAGCAGGAAGGAGGCGGCCAGCAGCAGGTACGTGGTGTCCTGCTGGAGCCAGCCGAGCATGCCCACGCCGAGGCCCATGGCCAGCAGGCAGCCGGTCAGCGCCGCCCGGGCGCCGGTGCGCCGCACCAGCCAGGCCGTCAGCAGACCGCCGACGACGGCGCCGACGAAGGCCGGCAGCTCGGCCATCCCGGCCCGCAGCGGCTCGTAGCCGCGCACCAGCTGGAGGTACTGCGAGGTCACGAAGACCACCCCGGACAGGCCGATCAGGGCGATCAGCGAGGCCAGCACGGCGGCGGTGAACCGCCGGTCGCGGAACAGCCGCACGTCCAGCAGCGGGGTCTCCAGCCGCAGCTGGCGGCGGACGAAGACGGTCAGCGCGGTGACACCCAGCACGAAGGCGACCGGGACGTCCCAGCGCGCCACGCCGTGCGCGGCGGCCTCCTTGATCGCGTAGACCGTGCCGATCACCCCGGCCATCGACAGGGCGACGCTCAGCACGTCCCAGCGGCCCGGCTTCGGGTCCTTGGACTCCGGCAGCAGCCAGGCGCCGAGCACCAGCAGCAGGAGCAGGATCGGGATGTTCAGCAGGAACACCGAACCCCACCAGAAGTGCTCCAGCAGCACCCCGCCGACCACCGGCCCGAGCGCGGCGCCGGCGGTGGCGGCCGCGCCCCAGATGCCGATCGCGGTGGCCCGCTCCCGGTCGTCCGGGAAGAGGCCGCGGATCAGCGACAGGGTCGAGGGCATGATCGTCGCGCCGGCGACGCCGAGCAGCGCGCGGGCCAGGATCAGCCAGCCGGCGCTGGGCGCGTAGGCGGCGAGCAGCGAGGCGGCGCCGAAGGCGGCCGCGCCGATCAGCAGCAGCTTCTTGCGGCCGATCCGGTCGCTGAGCGAGCCCATGCTGACCAGCAGGCCGGCCAGGACGAAGGAGTAGGAGTCGCCGATCCAGAGCAGCTGGGTGCCGCTGGGCTCCAGCGTCTCGCTGATGGAGGGGATGGCGAGGGACAGGACGGTCGCATCGAGGGCGACCACGGTGACGGCCAGGACGAGGACGGCGAGGCCGGTCCAGCGCTGGCGGGGGCTGGCAGAAACGGTACTGCTCATGCGCCCACCTCGCTTCGCTCGGCAGGCGCTTCGCGCAATGCGCACCCGCTGATGATTCGTTCGCTTCGCTTACTCATGGGATATCGGTTTCCGGTGTGCGGGCCGAAGGTGCTGTGGGCGGGGGAGTGGCGGCGTCCGGCCGGCGCAGCGCGCCGCCGAGGAACAGCTCGGCGAGCGAGAAGGCGGCGTCGCGCGGGGCGAGGCGGCCGTCCTGGATGGCCCAGCCGACGCCGGCCACCAGGTCGAAGAAGGCCTCGCTCAGCCAGGCGGCGCTCAGCTCGATGCGGAACGTGCCCTGCTGCTGGCCGCGCAGGAAGAGCGCGTGCAGTCGAACGATCTGGAGCTCCCAGAGGTCGTTGATGCTGTCGTCGTCGTAGAGCTGGTTCTCGCCGGCCAGGAAGGCGCAGAGCGTGGCGTCCGGGACGGCGGCGTCGACCAGGCGGCGCAGCGCGGCCTCGGCGTCGCCGTCCTCGACGGCGGCGGTGTCCAGGGCGGCGGCGAACCGGCGCAGGCCGAGCAGGCCGACCTCGCGGATCAGGGCCTCGCGCCCGGGGAAGAGCCGGTGCAGGGTGGCGCGGCTGATCCCGGCGGCGCGCGCGATCTCGTCCAGGTGGGCGGTCGGGCGGCGGGAGAGCACGCCGACGGCGGCTTCCAGGACGGTGTCGCGATCGGTGGCCATGAATCCAGTCTAGGTCATGTGAGACATAGATGTCTCAAAATTATGGTGGGCGTCTCGAATGAGGCGTCGATCGTCGCGGTCGGGGCAGCAAAAACCGGGGACGGCGGGTGCCGTCCCCGGTCGGGGTGCCGCAGTCGTGCGGCCGGTTCAGCTCGGTCGGTTCAGCCCGGTCGGGCCGTGCGCCGCCCGGATCAGCTCTGGTTGTAGAACCCGGTCTCGTCGAGCGGGCGGTCGATCACCATGACCTCGACGTCGGCCGGGGTGAGCAGGAACACCCGGCGGGCGATCCGCTCGATGCCGCCCTGGGTGCCGAAGATCAGCCCGGAGGCGAAGTCCACCATCCGCTTGGCCTCGGCCTCGTTCATCTCGGTGAGGTCCATGACCACCGGGATGCTCGCCCGGATGTGCTCGCCCACCGTGCGGGCCGCCTCGAAACCGGTCGGCCGCAGGGAGACGATCTTCGCGGGCGCGGGCGCGGCCGGCATCGTCTCCTGATCGACCCACTCGTCCTCGTACACCGCGGCGGGGTAGTTTCCCGAGGGCATCAGCCACCCGTTGTGGTGCTCGTCGCGAAGTGCTCCCATGCCGCGCCTCCCTGCCTCGTCCCGTCCTGGTCCCCCGGGGTCGCGTGTCCTTTTTGACACGTCATCCACTCGTCGGAACTGTCCGAGTATCGCACTGTTCACCGGTCCCGTGCCCGCTCGCGCCCCCCGTACGAGTCGCGCCGCGCCGGAAACCCGGGCGAACCCGGGCAACATCAGCGACGCGGCGGTGAGCCGTACGGTTGCGCGCGTAGACCATATCGGTCGCGGTCACCGCGCAATTGACCTTCTGTCAACAATGCGGAAACGATTTCACCCGCCGGTATTGCCGTCCACCAGTTCGCGCAGAAGATCGGCGTGGCCGTTGTGCCGCGCGTACTCCTCGACCATGTGGACCAGGATCCAGCGCAGCGTCACCTCCTCGCCGCGGCGCAGCTTCTTGCCGACCGTGTCCAGCGACAGGCCGGCGACCGCGCGGCGGGCGGCCTCGACCTCGGCGCGCCAGGTGGCGAAGTCGGCCGCGACGTCGGCGGTGTCGACGCCGTTGAAGTCGCCGTCCTCGTCGGCCTCCGTCCAGTAGTGGTTCTCGGCGGACTCGTCGCCGTGCAGGACGGTCCGGAACCAGTACTGCTCCACCTCGGCCATGTGCCGGACGAGACCGAGCAGCGAGAGGGCGGACGGCGGGACGGAGCGCAGCCGCAGCTGGTCGTCGGTCAGGCCCTCGCACTTGAGCGCGAGGGTGCTGCGGTGGTAGTCGAGCCAGGCGGTGAGCATGGCGGTCTCGTCGGCCGCCATCGGCGGGTCGACCCGCGGGGAGAGTTCGGTCATGCGGGCCATCCTGACGTCCGACGGCGGGCGGGCGCGAGCGAATTGTCGAGCGCCCCCCGAGTGCCTCGGAATCTCGGCCGGTCAGGGGGTGTGGCGGTCTGACGGTCAGGCGGTCAGGCGGCCGGTGCGCGGCGGCGGGCGGCGGCGGCCCGCCACAGCCCGACCACGCTGCCCAGCACGAGCAGCGCGATCACCCCGGCCGACACCAGGAAGGCCGCCGAGCCCGGCTCGCCCGCGCTGGCCGCCGCCGTCACGTACACCGCGGTGGTCGGCACCACGCCGATCGCGGTGGCGAACAGGAAGGGCGCGAAGCGCACCCCGGAGAAGGCCGCGCCGTAGTTGGCCGCCTGGAACGGCATGCCCGGCAGCAGCCGCAGCACCAGCACGCTGCGGAAGCCCTGCTCGGTGAAGCGCCGGTCCAGCGTGCCGAGCACCCGCCCGCGCAGGTACGGCCGCAGCGCCTCGCGCCCGAGGCCCCGGCCGAGCCCGAAGGCCATCGCCGCGCCCAGCGTGGTGCCGAGCACCGACAGCAGCACGCCCTGCTGGATGCCCAGCAGCAGCCCGGCGGCGGCGTTCAGCGCCGGCCGGGGGACGAAGGCGAGCGTGCCGACCGCGTACACGGTGGCGAACAGCGGCGCGAACCAGTACCCGGGCATCCGGTCGGCGAGGCCGCCGTTCAGCAGCGCCGTCGGGCTCCACAGCAGCAGCGATCCGGCCGCCGCGCCGAGCAGCACCACCAGCAGCGCGAACCGCCACCACGGCGAACGCGGCGCGCGGCCGGCCGGCGGCGGCTCGACGGCGGGCGGGGGCGTCGCGGGTGCGGCCGTTGCGGGCGGGGGCGTGACGGGTGCGGGCACCGGCCGAGCCTAACCGGTGCCCCTCCGCGGCCGTCGAGGGCGGTCGCGGTCAGCTGTACGGGGGCTTCTCCGGGTTGTAGTGCCAGAACTGGTTGTCGCCGCTGTGGAACCCCCACTGGATCACCGGGGTGCCGTCGGTCAGGGCGCCGCCCGAGACGTCCAGGACGAGGCCGCTGTAGCCGTTCACGATCCGGCGGGGCGTGCCGGGGTGGCTGGCCGGGGGGTCGCTCCAGCTCTGGTTGGCGCCGCCGTCGCAGGTCCACTGGTCGGCCTGGGTGCCCCAGGTGGTGCTGAAGGCCGGGATGTCCAGGCACTTGCCGCTGTTCAGGTTCACCCAGCCGCGGGCGCTCTGGGTCCACTGCTGGTTGGCGCCGCCGGTACAGGTCCAGATCCGGACCGGGGCGCCGTCGTCGGTGCGCCAGTCGGCGACCTCCAGGCACAGGTCGTTCGGGCCCGCGTACATGCCGGTGCGGATCTCGGCGGGCCCGAAGTCGGCGGCGGGGGTGGCCGCGGGGGCGGGCGGCGCGGTGAGCGCCACTGCGGCGGCGGCGAGGGCGGCCGTGGCTGCGGCGAGCCGCGCACGACGGGGCAGGAGATAGCGGCAGGGCAGACGGGACGGGCGGGACAGGCGGGACATCAGAGCGTCCTCCGGGGGGTCGCGGATGCGGAGCGGTCTGCGCGGAGCGGTCGGCGAGGAATCCCAGCAGACGTCGCCAGGAGTCCCGGGCCGCGTCCGAACATTCGACGGCGGAGGGCGCGAAGAGGTTGTGCGGCGCGCCCGGGCAGGTGACGAACTCGTGCGGGCAGCCGGCGGCCACCTCGGGGCGGCCACCTCCGGGCGGTGCCGCCCTGGTCGTGGCGCACCGGGTCCACCCCGGGGAACGCGGGACCGCCGGGCGCGGAATGCGCCCGGCGGTCGGCGGTCGGCGGGAGGAGGGGCGAGGGGGAGGGGGGAATTCCTGGGAATTCCCCGGCTCAGATCGCCGAGAGGTCCTTTGCGGACGCGCCGCCCGGTGGCGTCGCGGCCACGGCCGCGTCCTCGACACCGGATCCGGGGGAGTTCCGTTCGGCCCGGCGCAGCGCCCCGGCGCTCAGCAGCAGCGCGAAGGCGAGCGCGGTGACCAGGCCGAAGGAGACGGTGAGCGAGGTCGCCTGGGCGAGGGCGCCGATGATCGCGGGCGCGACCAGGCCGGAGGTGTAGGTGACGGTGGCGACGCCCGCGATGGCCTGGCTGGGGTTGCTGCCGATCCGCCCGGCCGCCGCGAAGGCCAGCGGGACGGTGACCGCGATGCCGATGCCGATCAGGGCGAAGCCCGGGATGGCGAGCGCCGGGCTGTCGGCGGCCACCACCAGCAGGCCGCCGACGGTGGCGACGGCGCCGCCGAGGCGGGTGGTGCGCACGGCGCCGAGCCGGCGGACCACCGCGTCGCCGCAGAGGCGGCTGACGGCCATGGTGAGCGAGAAGGCGGTGTAGGAGGCGGCGGCGATGGTGGCCGAGGCGCCGGTGACGTCGCGCAGGTAGACGCCGCTCCAGTCCATCGAGGCGCCCTCGGCGAAGACGGCGCAGAAGCCGACCAGTCCGATCACCAGCGAGCTGCGCGGCGGCAGTGCGAACCGCGGCGGCTCCTCCGCCCCCTCCGGCGCCCGCAGGTCGGGCAGGTTCCGGCAGACGGGCTGCGCGAGCACGAGCAGCACGAGCGCGGTGACGGCCAGCTGGAGCCGGGCGTCGAGGTCGAGGTGGGCGGCCAGGATGCCGAAGCCGGAGGCCAGCAGCCCGCCCGCGCTCCACATCCCGTGCAGTCCGGACATGATCGAGCGGCCGAGCCGCTGTTCGATCTCCACGCCCTGCGCGTTCATCGCGACGTCCGCCATCCCGGCCGAGGCGCCGTACGCGAGCAGCGCCACGCACAGCACCGGCAGCGAGGGGGCGAGCGCGGGCAGGGCGAGGGCCAGGCACCAGAGCGAGATCAGTCCGCGGACGGCCGCCCGCCCGCCGTAGCGGTGGACGAACCGGCCGGCCAGCGGCATCGCGAGGGAGGAGCCGATGGCGGGCATCACCAGGGCCAGGCCGAGCTGGCCGGGGGAGAGGTCGAGGCGGTCCTGGATCCACGGGATGCGGGTGACGAAGCTGCCGCTGACGGCGCCGTGCACGCCGAAGACCAGGGCGATGCCCGCCCTGGCCCGGCGTGGGGAGGCCAGTGGCTCCAGTGAGTGTGCGGTCGTGCTCATCCGGCGTTCCCTCCCGGGTCGCGCAGGCGGGGCGGCGCGACGGTGCCCTGTGTGGGTGGTTGACGTGCTGATGGGTGGTCTGACGTGCCCGGCAGTGGTTCTGACGTGCCTGAGGGTGGTCTACGTGCAGGCCGTTCGGTCCGCGCGGCGGCGACGGCCGTCCGGCGGATGGTTCGATAAAATTATCAGGAAGGGACCCTGATAGAAACACTCTGGAAGGATGAGCCGCCATGACCACCGCGCGCACGGCCACGCCGAGCACCGCCCGGGCGATCAACGACCGGCTGGCCCTCAACCTGCTCCTCGAACAGGGCCCCCTGACCGCGACCGAGCTGCGCGACCTCACCGGCCTCTCCCGGCCGACCGTCGCCGACCTGCTCGACCGCCTCCAGCGCACCGGCCTGGTCGCCGTCGTCGGCGAACGGGGCGAACAGCGGCGCGGTCCCAACGCCCGGCTCTACGCGCTGGTCGCCTCCCGCGCCCACCTCGCCGCCTTCGACGTGCGCTCCGGCGGCGTCAGCCTGGTCGTCGCCGACCTCACCGGGCGCACCCTCGCCAGCGCCGAGGTCCCGGTCCACGGCGACGGGACGCCCGACACCGCCGGACACCTGGTGCGCACCCTGCTGGACACCGCGCGCGGCGTCGGCGTCGAACGGCTGCACACCGTCGCCGTCGGCGCCCCCGGGCTGGTCGACCCCGCCACCGGGCGCCTCAACAGCACCGGGAAGCTCCCCGCCTGGCACGCCGAACTGCTCGCCGAGCTGCGCGGGCTGCCCGGCACCGACGTGATCCTGGAGAACGAGGTCAACCTGGCCGGCCGGGCCGAGTACCGGATCGGCGCCGCCCGCGACCGTGACACCTTCGTGCTGCTCTGGCTCGGCCACGGCGTCGGCGCCGCCGTCGTCCTGGACGGCCGGCTGCGCCGGGGCTTCTCCGGCGGCACCGGCGAGATCGGCTTCCTGCCCGTCCCCGGCACCGGCGGCCTGCCCAGCGCCACCGGCTGCGACGGCGGCTTCCACAGCCTGGCCGGCAGCGCCGCCGTCTGCGAGCTCGCCCGCGCCCACGGACTGCCCGCCGGCGCCGCCGGGGACGCCCCCGCCGCCGAGGCGGCCGTCCGCGCCGCGCTGGACGCCCTCGGCCCGGACGGGCCCGGCGGGCCGTTCCTGGACGAGCTGGCCGCGCGGATCGCGGTCGGCGCCGCCAGCATCTGCGTCGTCCTCGACCCGGGCTGCGTGGTGCTCGGCGGCGAGCTCGGCCGGGCCGGCGGCGCCGAACTGGCCGGCCGGGTCGAACGGCGGCTGGCCGAGCTGTCCCCGCTGCGCACCGAGGTCCGGCCCGGCGCGGCGGGCGGCGGCGCGGTGCTGGCCGGGGCCGTCCTCACCGCCGGGGACGCGGTGCGCCGCGACCTCTTCGGCGAGTCCTGACCCGCCTCGCTTGGCGGCCCCGGCCGCCGGTACGGCAGGATGACGGCGACGGCCCGCCGCGCGTGCGGCGTCCCCGTTACCGTCCCACGTTGTTCCCGTCCCACGTTCCCCGAGTCAGCCCCGGGGGCAGTCCCCGAGTCAGTGTCAGGAGTCGCACATGGGCCAGTCCGAGGCGCCGGTCAACCCGTACCGCATCGGCGAAGCCGCGGCGCTGCTCGGGGTCAGTGCCGACACCATGCGGCGCTGGGTGGACGCGGGGCGGGTCGCGGCCGAGCGGGACGAGCACGGCCACCGGATCATCCCCGGCGTCGACCTCGCCGCCTTCGCCCGTGAGCTGGCCCGCCCGGAGAACGCCGAGGCCGAGGGCCGTCCGTCCTCGGCCCGCAACCGCTTCCCCGGGATCGTCACCCACGTGGTGCTCGGCGACGTCGCGGCCCAGGTGGAGGTCCAGGCAGGGCCCTTCCGGGTGGTGTCGCTGATCAGCCGGGAGTCGGCGGAGGAGCTGAACCTCGTCCCCGGCGCCCCCGCCACCGCGGTCATCAAGTCCACCAATGTGATGATCGAGCGGCGTTAGGCCCGGCCTGACCCGCACGGCACGCCCCACCGGGTGCCGCGCGCCGACGGCGCGTCGAGCCCCGTCCGTACCGGTTCCGAACGAGAGGCCCCGCCCGGGATGTCCCACCCGCATCTGCCGACCACCCAGAGCGCCGTCAGCGCGGTCGGGGAACCGGCCGCCGACCGCCGCCGGGTGCTCGCCGTCGCGCACCGCGGCGACCCGTACCGCCACCGCGAGAACACCCTGCCCTCCGTCGAGTCCGCGCTCGCCGCCGGCGCCGACGCCGTCGAGGTGGACGTCCAGCTCACCCGCGACCGGGTGCCCGTCCTGCTGCACGACCGCACCCTGGAACGCCTCTGGGGCGACCCGCGGTCGATCGGCCGGGTCACCACCGCGCAGCTCGACGAACTGCGCCGAGGGCCGCTCGCCGTCCCGACCCTCGCCGAGACGATCAAGGTCGTCGCGGCCGCCGGAGGCCCCCGGCTGCTCATCGACCTCGACGACCCCGGCCCCGTCGCCGCCACCTGGTCCGTCGTCAGCGAGCTCGACGCCGAAGGGCTGGTCTCCTTCTGCGGCCCCGCCACCGCCATGCTCGCCGTCCGCGCGCTGGCGCCCGGCGCCGAGATCGCCCTCACCTGGAAGGAGCCCCGGCTGCCCGTCCGCGCCCTGCTCGACGACCTGCGCCCGCGCTACCTCAACCCGCCGTTCGGCCTGGTCACCCCCGAGTTCACCGCCGCCGCCGCGGACGCCGGGCTCGCCGTCTCCACCTGGACCGCCGACCTGCGCCGCACCATGCGCCGGCTGCGCGACACCGGGGTCGCCTCCATCACCAGCAACCGGATCGGCGTGCTGCGCGCCGTCCTGGACGGCCGCCGCTGAGCGTGCCGACCGGCTGAACCGGGGCGGCCGCTCCGGGGGGACGGGGCGGCCGTTTCGAGGCGAACTGAGGTCCGGCGCTCGAACGCGTCCGCCAGGGCGCTTCGTCCGATGAGGTGAGCTCCACCGGCTGCTCTGTACGCGGCGGACGGGGGCGGATTGAATCGGCTCCACCCTTGATCGGCCGGACGGCGGTGTGCCGTTGTCGCCGGAGAGACGGCCGGAGGCGGGCACGCTGGCGGACCGTCCGCCGAGACGGGGCGATTCGGACTCGTCGACGAGCCAGGCGGAGGTGGCCGTGCCCGAGGAGCACCCGGCCGGGGAGGGCCCGGCGGCGGAACCCCGATTCGTCGGCGGGGCCGCGCCGGACCCCCGCAGGCCGTACCTGATGCTGCCGCCGGTGGTCCGGCAGGCGGCCGCCTGGTCGGCGGCGGTGATCCTGCTGCTCACCCTCGCCTCGCTGCTGGTCTTCGCGCTGGTCGAGCTGCGGGCCGCCACCGTGCCGGTGGTGCTGGCACTGCTGGGGGCCTCGCTGCTCTACCCGGCGGTGCCGTGGATGGTCCGGCGGGGCGTGAGCCGGGGGCTGGCCGCCGGGCTCACCTGCGTGCTGCTGGTCGCGGCCGTCAGCGGGGTGATCGCGCTGCTGGTCAACGCGCTGGTGCACAGCGCCCCGCAGATCGCCGAGTCCCTCCAGCAGGCGGGCAACCAGCTGGCCGCGTGGCTCGGCCCGACCGGGGAGAAGATCCGGCACGCGCTGGACAACGCCAAGGGGGAGACCAACTCGCTGGTCTCGACCGTCACCAACGGCGTGCTGTCCGGGCTGGGGCTGGCCACCCAGCTGATCGCCGGCGGCGTGCTGGCGCTCGCCCTGGTGTTCTTCTTCCTCCGGGACGGCCACCGCACCGGCGACACGATCCGCTCCTACCTGCCCGAGCGCAGCGCCGAGACCGTGATCGCCTGTGCCGAGCGCGCCTTCGACGCGATGGCCGGCTTCATGCGCGGCACCTCGCTGATCGCGCTGATCGACGCCACCTTCATCACCATCGGCCTGGTGGCGCTCGGCGTGCCCGGCGCGCCGGGGCTGGGTGCGCTGGTGTTCATGGGCGCCTACATCCCGTTCGTCGGGGCCTTCCTGTCCGGGGCGGCGTCCGTGCTGGTCGCGCTCGCCGACGGCGGGATCGGGACGGCGCTGTGGGCGCTGGGCGTGGTGATGGCGGTCCAGCTGTTCGAGGGCAACGTCCTCCAACCGCTCATCCAGAGCCGGACGGTGGAGCTGCACCCGGCCACCATCATGGTCGCGGTGGTGGCCGGCTCCGGGATCGCCGGCATCCTCGGGGCCCTGCTCGCCGTCCCGGTGTGCGCCGCCGGCGTGGGCATCATCTCCGTCCTGCGCGGCGTCCCCGCCCCGCGGGCCGCCCGCCGTGCGGGGAACGGGGTGTAACCCGGTTGCCGGGGGCCGGGAGGGCGTGCGAGGATCACTAATGCGACGGAAGTCGCAATAGTGAGGACGGGGGTTCGCATGACACGGATCGTGGAGCTGATCGAGGTCGCCGAGGAGGGGGCCGGGCCGTACGGCGTCGCCGTGGGGCCGGACGGGGGCGTGTGGTTCACGCTGGTGCACGCCGGGGAGATCGGACGGCTGGCGGCGGACGGCACGGTCGAGCGCTACGGCCTCGGGGCGCCGGAGTGCGGGCCCGCGGTGCTCACCGTCGGCCCGGACGGCGCACTCTGGTTCACCCGGATGCGCGACCACCGGATCGGGCGGATCGACACCGACGGGAAGGCGTGCTCCTTCGCCGTCCCGACGGCGGGCGCCGGGCCCTACGGGATCGTGGCGGGGCCCGACGGGGCGCTCTGGTTCACCGAGCTGAACGCCGACCGGATCGGGCGGATCACCGTCGAGGGCGAGGTGACGGAGTACCCGCTGCCGCGCGCCGGGGCCTTCCCGTCGCTCATCACGGCCGGCCCGGACGGCGCGCTCTGGTGCACGCTCAACCAGGCGGACGCCGTCGCCCGGATCACCGTCGGGGGCGAGGTGGCCGTCCACCCGCTGCCGACCGGGGGCACCGCCCCGGTCGGGATCACCGCCGGGGCGGACGGTGCGCTCTGGTACGTCGGCATCGGCGGCGGGCTGGTCGGCCGGATCACGGTGGACGGCGAGGTCACCGAGTACCCGCTGGCCGACCGGGCGGCCCGGCCGCACGCGATCACCTGCGGGCCGGACGGCCGACTCTGGTTCACCGAGTGGGGCGCCGGCCGGATCGGGGTGCTCGGCCCGGACGGGCAGCTCGACGGCTACCGGCTGCCCGGCCCGGCCGCCGAGCCGCACGGCATCGCCGTCGGCCCGGACGGCGCGGTGTACGCGGCGCTGGAGCGCGGGTCGATCGCGAGGTTGGCGCCGCGTCAGGGCTGACGGCGCAGCAGCTCCTCCAGGTCGGCCAGCAGGTCGAGGGCGGCGGCGCGGTCGGGCACCGCCGCCGGGGCCGGGGAGCGCTCGGCGATGACCCGCAGGGCGGCGGCGGCCTGGCGGGCGAACAGGGCGAGCAGGTCCAGCTCGGGCAGGCTGGACCGGGCCTGCGGGGCCGGGTCCAGCACCTCCAGGACGCCCAGCACCCTGCTGCCGTGCGTCAGCGGCGCCGCCATCAGCGCGTTCGGAACGTACGCGGTGGACTCGGCGAAGGCCCGGTCGAAGGTGCGGTTCGCGCCCAGGTCGTCGACCACCATCGGCTCGCCCGAGGCGGCGACCCAGCCCGCGATGCCGCTGCCCGCCGGGAAGCGGCGGCCCACCAGGGACTCCTCGCCGCGCCCCGAGACGGCCTGGAACACCAGCTCCCCGGCCGCCTCGTCGAGCAGGCAGACCGAGCCGGCCTCGGCGCCGAAGATCGCTCGGGCCACGTCCACCACGGACTGCAGCAGCTCGCGGGCCAGCGGGTCGACGGCGGGATCAGTGCTGAGGGTCATCGGGCGCCTCCGTGATGGGGGTGGACGGGGTGGGCCCGGTCGTCGAACTCCCGCCTGGGGGACGGCGAGGACCGGCACCGGGGCCGACCTGGACGTTGGCTGCGGTGAGGTAGAGCGCGCTCTTCAGCTGGAAGGTCGTCAGCCTCGGGTGGCCGGACAGGATGCGGGCGCACAGCCCGGCGACGTACGGGGTGGCGAAGCTGTTGCCGGTGGTGCGGATGGTGGAGCCGCCGAGCCAGGGGACCCGGACGTTCTGGCCGGGGGCGAAGAACTCGACCGGCGGCGCCGGGTTGTACAGGTGCAGGGCCGGGTCCTCCTCCTGGTGGCTGCCGACCGAGATGACCGAGGAGAACCGCCAGGGGTAGCTCTCCACCGGGGTGTTGTGGGCGGAGGCGACGATCGCGGTGCGGGCGAAGAAGGCGTCGTCGGCGATCGCGTGCAGCTCCTCCAGGAAGCGGGTCCGGGTGGTGGAGAGGCTGAGGTTGACGACGTCGAAGCCCTGCTCGACGGCCCAGCGCAGCCCGGTGATCAGCATGTCGCCGGTGCCGGTGAAGCGTTCGCCGAGCACCCGGACGCTGTACAGCTCGCAGTCCGGGGCGGTGCGGCGGATGATGCCCGCGCAGGCGGTGCCGTGGCCGCAGGTGTCGCCGGTGCGGTCGGGGCGGACCACCAGCTCCCGGGTCGTCGGGTCCTTGACGACCACCCAGGAGCCGTTCAGCGGGCCGACCAGCGGGTGGTCCGGCTCGATGCCGGAGTCCACGACGCACACCCGCACGCCCTTGCCGGTGCCCCCGCCGCCGGGACCGGTGGTGTCGGGGCCGGTGGTGTCGTGGGCGGTGGTGTCGTGGGCGGTGGTGTCGGCGAGCACCGGCAGGTCCGCGGCGGCCCGGCCGCGCAGGCTCCAGGTGAGGCCGGCCGGGCCGCTCACCGGGTGCCCCCGAGCCGCTCGGCCCGGCGCACGCCCGGCAGGTGGCCCTTGGCGGCGAACCGGTCCCGGGCGGTGGCGGCCGCCACGGCAGCCTCGGCACGCCGGTCGAGCAGCAGCAGCGCGTGGGCGCGGTCCAGTGCGGTGAGCGCCTGGAGCAGCAGCGACTCGGTGGCCTCGGCGGCCTGCACGGCGGACGCGGTCAGCTCCTGCGCCTGGTCGGCCTCGCCCCGGGAGGCGGCGAGCCGGCCGCGCAGCGCGTCCAGCTCGATCGCCAGCACCGGCGGCAGCGCGGCCGCGGCGTCGACGCCGTCCAGGTGGCGGGCGGCCGGGCCCGGGCGGTCGGCGTCCAGCAGGGCGCGGGCGGTGGTGAGGGCGAGCCGGGGCAGCGGGGCGGAGTTGCCCAGCCGACGGGCGACCTCGGCGGCGTCGGCGAGCAGGTCCAGCGCCTGCGCGGTCTGGCCGGTGGCAGCCGCGGCCTGGGCGGTCAGGGCCGGCAGCGAGATCATCGCGTCGGCCAGCGACAGCTCGCCCGCCAGGCCGTTGGCCTCGGCCAGCAGCAGTTCGGCCTCGCCGGGCCGGTCGCGCAGGGCGAGCAGGACGGCCAGCGGGCCGTTGAGCGCGACCCGCACCGTCCGGTGGCCGGCGCCGTGCCCGGCCAGCAGGGCCCGCAGCCGGAAGACGGCGTTCGGGACGGGCTCGGGGCCCGCCAGCAGGGAGGCGGCCAGCGCGGCCAGCACGGCGGCCCGGTCCAGCTCGGCGTCGGTGCGGGCGGCGTGGTCGAGGGCGTCGTCCAGCAGCCGTTCCGCCTCGGTGTGCCGGCCCGCCAGCAGGTGCTCCTCGGCCAGGCGCAGCCCGGCCCGGGCCCGGCCCAGGTCGTCCCGCAGGTCGATGAAGAGCGGGAGGACGGCGCGGGCGGTGGCGGCGGGCTGCTCCGGGCCGGGCGGCAGGCCGCGCGCGGCCAGCGCGAGCCGGGCGTGCGCGGCGTCCAGCGGGTCGGCGGCCGAGTCGCGGACCTGCGCCAGGACGGGCAGGGCCTCGTCGGCCCGGCCGAGTGCCAGCCGGGCCTCGCCGAGGCGACGCAGCGCCGGGCCGGCGGTGCGCTCGTTCGGGTAGTGCAGCCGGACGGCGCGCTCCAGCAGGTCGGTGGCGGCGGGCAGGTCGGCGTGGGCGAGGGCGTGGGCGCCGGCCACGCCGAGGGCGGCCGCCGCGCGGGTGCGCAGGGCGTCCGTCCGGGCGTCCAGCAGGCCGAGTTCGAGCCGGTAGCGGTGGGCGCGCTCCAGGTGGCCGCCGACGGCGGCGTCCCCGGCGGCGCGGACGGCCGGCAGGTCGGCGGCGCGTTCGTGGCGCTCGGCGCGGGCCCGCTTGGACATCGACTGGTAGACCGACTCCTGGACCAGGCCGCTGCTGAACCGGAAGCTGGTGCCGGCCGGTTCGACCAGGCGGCGTTCGGTCAGCCGGGCCAGCGCGGCGTGCAGCCGCGGCGGGGTGTCGTCGCCCGCGGGCAGGCCGGGGAGGCCGTCGAACGGGCCGGTGAAGACGTCGTCCTCCGGGTCGGCGAAGGCGTCCTGGTCGGCGCCGCCGTGGGCGAGCTGGGCGAGTTCGGCGGCGGTGAAGGCGCGGCCGAGCACGGCGGCCAGGTCCAGGGTGGTGCGCTCGTCGCGCTCCAGGTCGTCGATCCGCGCGCTGAGCAGCGCCCGGCCGGTGGGCGGGAGTTCGTCGGCGAGGGCGGGGCCGTCCGCCTCGGTGAGGGCGGCCAGCAGTTCCTCCAGGTGCAGCGGGTTGCCCTCGGCCCGCTCCAGCAGCCGGGTCGGCACCGTGTCCTGGTGGGCGCTCAGCTCCGTCAACTGGGCGGCCAGCAGCGCCGATTCGTCCCAGGACAGGCCGCCGACCGGCAGCGCCGGCAGCTCCGGGCGGGAGGCCGGCAGCTCCGGCCGGGCCAGGCACAGCAGCAGCACCGGGGCCGGGCCGAGGGCGGCGACCAGCCGTTCGGCGGCGTCCAGCAGCACCGGGCCGGCCCACTGGCAGTCGTCCAGGACCAGCACGGCCGGGCGCTCGACGGTCCGCCCGCGCAGGATCGCGGCCAGCCGGTCCAGTGACTCTTCGGCGCTCACCCCGGGCGCGGTGGCCTGCGCCAGCCGGTCCAGCGCCTCGGCGGGCGCGGGCGTCCCCGGGCCGCCGAGCAGGGCCCCGACGGCCTCCGCGAGCGGGGTCAGGACGCCCTGCTCGCCGTAGCTGCGGCAGCGGCCGGTGCCGCAGCGCGCGGTGTGCCGGCCCGTCCGCTCCTGCCACTCGCGCACCAGCCGGGTCTTGCCGATCCCCGCCTCGCCGACGACCAGCAGCAGTTCGGCGCCCTGGCCGCCGGCCACCCGGGCCAGCGCGGCGTCCAGCTGGGCGAGTTCGCGCTCCCGCCCGACCAGCGGGACGTCGAAGCGGCGCAGCAGCTCGGGGTCGTCCTCGTCCAGCCCGACCAGGCGGTACGCGGTGACGGGCTCGGTCTTGCCCTTGAGCCGCAGCGGGCCGACCTCGTGCACCTGGGCGGCCGGCCCCGCCGCGCGCAGGGTCTGCGGGCCGATCAGTACCTGGCCGGGGGCGGCCTGGGTCTGCAGCCGGGCGGCGATGTTCACGGTCTCGCCGGAGATCAGGGCCTGGCGCGCGGAGGCGTCCGAACCCGCCACCACCTGGCCGGTGTTGACACCGATCCGGACGTCCAGGCGGACCCCGAGGGTGGCGTCCAGCTCGGTGTTGAGGTCCTCCAGGTCCTCCAGCATGGCGAGCGCGGCGGCCAGCGCCCGGTGGGCGTCGTCCTCGCGGATCACCGGGACGCCGAACACCGCCATCACCGCGTCCCCGATGAACTTCTCCAAGGTGCCGCCGTGCGCCTCGATCTGACGGTGCATCCGTTCGAAGTAGCGCAGGATCACCTCGCGCAGCGTCTCCGGGTCGAGCGCGCCGGACAGGGCGGTGGAGTCGACCAGGTCGCAGAAGACCACCGTGACCAGCTTGCGCTCCTCGGCGGCCAGGTCGAGGGCGGCAGCCCGGGGGGTGCCGCAGGCGGGGCAGAACTGGTCGTTCGTGCTGGCGAGTTGGGCGCAGAGCGGGCAGGGCATGGTGGCAGTCCTTCGCTAGTCCTTCGCGGTGCGGGGAGTGCATCGGGGCGTGCGTGGGGTTGGGGATCGCGCGGGGTCGAGGTGCGCGGGGAGCCGGGGTGGGCGTGGTCGGAACCGGGCGTGCGGGCGTGCCGGGCCAGGCTCCCGGGCCCGGCTTCGGGCCCGGTTCGCAGCCGCCTTGCCGGCGGTATGGCCGCAGTCCGGAGCGGGTGCGCGGGCCCGCCGGGCGGGCTCGGCGGGCCGGGATGCGCCGCCGCCGGCGCCCCGACCTGCGGCCATACCGGTGCCGTACCGGTTCGCAGGCCGTGCGCAGCCCCGCCTGCCTAACGTCTTCACCACGGCGGGCCACCACCCGTCGAACCCCCACCGATCAAACCAGTGAGAGGAGTTCAGCCATGGCCGAGAACATCGACCCGATCGTCGGCGAGGACAGCGAGGAGACCCCGGAGGTGCAGGCGCACGCCGCCAACGTCCTGGACCTCCAGGCGATGAAGGTCCTCCAGGAGGCCTCCGACGGCAGCTGCTTCAGCCTGATCAGCTACGTCAGCTCCGCCGAGACCTCCGCCTGATCAGCGGCAGGTCGAAGGTGTCCGGCGCGGGGGCGGGCGCACCACCGCCCCCGGCCGCCGGGCAGTGATTGGCTTCCGGGGCGGTCCCGCCGGTGCGGGGCCGCCCCGGCCCGATTCCACCCCCCACCCCGGAGGACGGCCATGGAGCCCACCTCGCTTTCCCGCAACCGGGACTTCCGGCTGCTCTGGGTCGGCGGCCTGATGGCCTCGCTCGGCTCCCAACTCGCCTCGATCGCACTGCCGTTGCTCGTCCTTCGGGAGACCGGATCGGCCGCCCAGGCGGGCGCCATCGGCACCGTCTCGATCGGCGCGCTGCTGCTCACCATGCTGCCCGGCGGCGTCCTCGCCGACCGGGTCGAGCGGCGCCGGCTGATGCGGGTGTGCGACGTCGGCAGCCTGCTCGCCGTCACCGCGCTGGTGATCGCCGTCCTGCGCGGCCACACCCCGCTGCCGCTGGTCCTGCTGGTGGCCGCCGCCGGGGCGCTCATCACCAGCGCCTACGGGCCCGCCGCCGGCGGCCTGCTGCGCGCGGTGGTGCCGCGCGAGCAGGTCCGCGCGGCCTCGTCCCGGATGCAGGCGCGCGGCGCCGCCGCCCGGCTGGTCGGGCCGATCGCCGGCGGCGCGCTGTTCGCCTGGCACCCGGTGCTGCCGTTCCTCGCGGAGGGCGTCGGGCTGCTGCTCTCCACCGTCTGCGTCGCGCTGATGCGGACCCGCTCGGTGCCCGCCGCCAGGAGCGGCGCGGCGTTCAGCCGCGGCGAACTGACCGCCGGGCTCAGCTTCATCTGGCGCCAGCCCTACCTGCGCACCCTGCTGCTGATCTTCGGGCTCGGGATGAACTTCGCGTTCAGCGCGCTGATGTTCACCACCCTGGCCGTGGCGTCCGACGGCGGCCGCTCCGGGATCGGCGGCGGCACCGTGGTCTCCTGCACCGCGGCCGGCGCCCTGGCCGGCGCGCTGCTCGCCCCGAGGCTGGAGGCCAGGGCGCGCTCCGGGACGCGCCCCGGGGTGCGCGACGGCAGGCTGGTGGCGCTCAGCTGCTGGGCGGCCGCGGCCACCGCCGGGGTGCTGGTGCTCACCCGGATCCCGCTGCTGATCGGGCTGCTGTGCGCGGTGTGCATGTGCCTGTCCACGGTCGCCAGCATCGGCTTCGTCTCCGGGATGCTGCTCGCCGCGCCGCCCGACCGGATCGGCCGGGTGCAGAGCGCCGCCGGTTTCCTGTCCACCCTGGTCCAGCCGTTCGGCCCGCTGGTGGGCGGCGCGCTGCTCGGCGCGCTGGGCGGCACCCGGACCTTCGCCCTGCTGGCGCTCGCCATCTCGCTCTGCGCGGCCGTGGTCACCTGGGCGCCGCCGGTCCGGCGCGGCCCGGCGCCGGCCCCGGCACCGCTACCCGTACCCGCACCCGCGGGCTGAACCGTTCGGCGGCCCGGGAGCCGAGCGACCCGGAAGAGCCCGGAAGACGACCCGGAAGAGGAGGCGCGCCATGGCCGGCGCCCAGGAGACCCAGCTGTACTGCCTCGCCGATCCGACGTACTACGACACCCCCGGCCGGCTCCGTGACCGGGCCGGCCGGTACCGGCTGGGGCTCGGCGCACCGCCCGCCGGGTGGCGGCGCGAGCGGCGCGGGCTGTGGACGGCGCTGCGGCCGGACGGCGCCCGGCTGCCGGAGCAGGGCTGGAAGATCCACGTCTCGACCGTGCCGGAGGAGGCCGAGGAGACCCTGCTGGCCGTCGCGCGGGTCTGCACGGCACGCCGCACGACGTTCAAGTTCCTGCGCAGCGACGAGGCGTTGCGGGTCGCGAACGGCAAGTACATGGGGC
This sequence comes from Kitasatospora sp. NPDC057940, assembly GCF_042887425.1. NCBI lineage: Bacteria > Bacillati > Actinomycetota > Actinomycetes > Kitasatosporales > Streptomycetaceae > Kitasatospora > Kitasatospora sp. NPDC057940. Next base: position 120,890 of record NZ_JBHVPH010000015.1, on the reverse strand, counting down.
GCGGCAGCAGCGGCAAGTTCGTCACCGTCTACCCGGGGTCGGAGCAGGAGTTCCTGGCCGTGGCGGCGGAGCTGGCCGAGGTGTTGGCGGGCCGCCTGGGGCCGTACGTGCTCACCGACCTGCGGATCGGAACGGCGCCCGTGTACGTGCGCTACGGCGCGTTCGTCGAGCTGTGGTGCCAGGACGAGGACGGGCGGCCCGTGCCCGCGCTGCGCGACCCGTCCGGCGAGCTGGTCCCCGACCGGCGCGACCCGGTGTTCCAGCTGCCCGCCTGGGTCGAACCGCCCGAGGAGCTGCGCCCGCACCTGGCCGCCCGGGAGGCGGCCGGCGGCGACCTGCCGTACCGGATCGTCGAGGTGCTGCAGTTCTCCAACGCCGGCGGGATCTACCTCGCCGAGCACCGGACCACCGGGGAGCGGGTGGTGCTGCGCGAGGCCCGCCCGCACGCCGGGCTGGACGCCGCCGGGGACGACGCCGTCACCCGGCTGCGGCGCGAGCAGTGGGCGCTGGAACGGCTCGCCGGACTGGACTGCGTGCCCCGGCTGCACGAGGTCCGGACGGTCTGGGAGCACACCTTCCTGGTCCAGGAGCACATCGAGGGCGTCCAGCTGTTCGCCGAGGCGATCCGGCGTTACCCGCTGGTGCACCAGAACTGCACCGCCGGGCAGCGCGCCGAGTACGCGCACTGGGTGGCCGGGGTCGTGGCCGGGCTGGAGAAGGCGCTCGGTGCCCTGCACGAGCGGGGCGTCCGGTTCGGCGACCTGCACCCGGCCAATGTGATCGTCCGTCCGGACGGTTCGGTGGTGCTCGTCGACTTCGAGTACGCGGAGGAACTCACCGGCCGCAGTGTCCCGATCGCCGGTGCGGGCGCGCTGCAGCCCCCGCCCGGGCTCGACGGGGCCGACGCCGACCGCCACATGCTCTGGGCCACCTGGCTGATGCTGCTGATGCCCGTGATGGAGCTCGCCGAACGCGATCCCGGCAAACTGCCCGCGCTGGAACGGCGGGCACGGCAGTGGTTCGGCCTCGGGCCGGAGGAGGGGCCGGTACGGCCGGGCGCCGTGGCACCGGTGGCGCCGGTGGAACCGGTCGGCGAACGGCGGGTCCGTGAACTCCTCGCCGGGCCCACCCTCGACGCCGCCAGGAACGAACTCGTCGCCGGCATCCACGCCGGGGCCACCCCCGACCGGCCGGACCGGCTCTTCCCCGGCGACCCGGCCGGATTCGCCGACGGCGGCACCGGCGTCGCCCACGGCGCCGCCGGCGTGCTGTACGCGCTGCACCGGGCCGGGGCGCCCTGCCCCGACGAGTACGCGGACTGGCTGATCGCGGCGATGCGGCGGCGCGGCCCGAGGCCGGGCGCCGGCGGGCTCTTCGACGGGCCGCTCGGCGTGGCGGCCGTGCTCGCCCGGGTCGGCCGCGGCGACGAGGCCGCCGAACTGGCCGCGCAGGCCCGGCAGGCCCGGCCCGCGCCCACCGTCGCCCTCCACGGAGGCCGGGCCGGCGCCGCGCTCGCCCGGCTGCGGCTCGCCGACGCGCTCGGCAGCCGGCGCGAACTCGCGGACGCCCTCGCCGACGCGCGGGCGCTCGACGCGGTGCTGCGCGGGCGGACCGTCCCGGGGCTCGGCGCGCCGACGGCGGCCGGACTGCTGTACGGCCTGGCCGGGATCGCCCTCGTCCAGCTGCGGCTGTACCAGCGGACCGGTGAGGACTGGCTGCTGGCCTCCGGGCGCGAGGCGCTGGGGCGGGCCGTGGCGCAGTGCGTGCGGGTGCCCGACGGGTCGGTCCAGGTCCTCGACCGGGGGAGGCGGCTCGCCTACCTCGACCGCGGCAGCAGCGGGATCGCGCTCGTCGCCCGGGAGTACCAGGCGCTCGGCGGCAGCGGGTCCGAGGGGCTCGAAGGGTCCGAGGGGTTCGACGGGTCCGAGGGGTTCGACGGGTCCGAGGGGTTCGACGGGTCCGAGGGGTTCGGCGGGTTCGGGGAGTTCGGCGGGTTCGGGGAGTTCCTCGCCGACGTCCGGCGGGTGTGCGCACCCGGATTCGTGCGCGAGCCCGGGCTGTTCCGGGGCCGCGCCGGGCTGCTGCTGGCGCTGGACCGGCTGGGCGGGCCGGCGGCCCGGGACGCCGTCCGCGAGCAGGTCCGCAAGCTCCAGTGGCACCTGGTCGCGCGGCCGGAGGGGCTGCTCGTCCCCGGGATGCGGCTGCGGCGGTTCTCGGCGGACCTGCACACCGGGGCGGCGGGCGTCCTGCTGGCCCTGCGGGCCGTCGAACAGGGCCTGGAGGGCGGGGAGTTGCTGGACGCGCTGACGCTCGGCCCGAGGGGCGCCGGCCGGCGCGGCGGGCTCAGCTGAGGCTGTCGGTCAGGGCTGCGCTGTGCTCACGGGCGTGCAGGTGGGTGAGGCGGGGGAGGGCGTAGAGGGCGGCGTGGGCGGTGACCTCGCCGGTGGGGGAGGTGACGGCTCCGGTGTCGGTGAGGGCCTCCAGGGTGCGCAGGGCGAGGCGTTCGGGGCGGCCGAGGGCGGCGGCGGCCTCGGGGAGGGTGAACAGCAGGGAGAGCGGGAGGGCGGCGAGCCGGCCGAGGGCGAGGCGGCCCTGGTCGGTGAGGTCGCGCCAGCCGGAGTCGAGGCGGGCGCGGACGGTGACGTCCCCGGCGACGAGTTCGTCCAGGGCGCCGGCCGGGTCGGCGAGGCGGGCCGCGTACTCGGCGAGCGGCAGGTGGCGCAGGACGGCGAGCCGGGTGCCGGCGACCCGGACGGCGAGCGGCAGCAGCCCGCAGGCCTCGACGATCCGGGCGGCGGCGGCGCGGTCGGTGCCGGTCCGGCCGGTGCCGACGATCCGGCCGAGCAGGTCGAGCGCCTCGGCGGGGGCGAAGGGCGGCACGGTGACCCGGTGCACCGAGGCCAGTCCGGCGAGTTGGCTGCGCGAGGTGACGAGGGTGGCGCTCGGGCCGAAGCCCGGCAGCAGTTCGCGGACCACGGCCTCGCCGGGGGCGTCGTCGAGGATCAGCAGCATCCGGCGTCCGGCCAGGGAGGCGCGCCAGAGGGCGGCGGCCTGGGCCGGGTCGGCCGGTCTGGGGCCGGATCGGCCGGTGAGGGCGGCGAGTTCGGCGAGGATGTCGGCGAGCGGGCGCGGGGTGCCGTCCTCGGTGCGCAGCCGGAGCAGCAGCCGGCCGTCGGGGAAGCGGTCGGCGAGCAGGTGTCCGGCGTGCACGGCGAGGGCGGTCTTGCCGATGCCGGCCGGGCCGGAGAGGACCGCGACGCGCTCGCCGCCCTCCGCCAACGCGTCGATCAGCTCCCGAAGTTCGTGGCTCCGTCCGGTGAAGTCGGTGGTGTCGGAGGGCAGCAGTGCGCCGCTCGGGCCGGGGTGCTGCGCCGGCCGGGCGGTGACGGGCCGGGCCGGGCCGTGGGCGAGCAGCTGTCGGTAGCGGGCGGTCAGGGCGGGGCTGGGTTCGAGTCCCAACTCGCGGGCGAGCAGCTGGCGGTGGGTGTCGTAGACGGCGAGCGCCTCGGCCTGCCGGCCGGACAGGTGCAGGGCGTTCATCCGGGCGGCCTGGAGGCGTTCGCGCAGCGGGTGGCGCTCGGCGAGGTCGGCGAGTTCCTCGGCGACGGCGGTGGCGTTGCCGAGCTCCAACTCGGTCTCCGCCCAGTCCTCGTGGACGCCCAGGCAGCGGGCCTCCAGCCGGTCGGCCTCGGCCTGGACGGCGGGCGAGCAGCGCAGGTCGGCGAGCGGCGGGCCCTGCCACAGGTCGAGGGCCTGGCGCAGCAGCCGGGCGGCGGGGGCGAGCGCGCCGCTGTCGGCGGCGGCCCGGCCGGCCCGGGCGAGGGCGCGGAACTGCAGGACGTCGAGCTCGGGTTCGGCGACCCGCAGCAGGTAGCCGCCGGCGGTGTGGACCAGCCGCTCGGGCCCGGGGTCGCGGCCGAGCAGGGTGCGCAGGGTGCAGATGTAGACCTGGAGGTTCTTGCGGGCGGTGCGCGGCGGCTCCTCGGGCCAGACCGCGTCGGTGAGCAGGTCGACCGGGACGGCCGTGTTGGCGCGGCTCAGCAGGACGGCCAGCACCAGCCGCTGCTTCAGCGGGCCGAGGGCGAGCGGGCGGCCGTCCGCCTCACCGGCCAGCGGGCCGAGGACGGAGAAGCGCGGCCGGGTGGGGGCGGCGGGCTGGGCCAGGGGCATCGGTGTACCTCCGGGGCGTGGGTGGGGGCCAGGGCGTGTCCGAACGGGGGCGTGACCGGTGCGGTGCGGGCGTGGCCGCAGGCTACTTGACGGCCGATCCGATCTGTAGGGCACGGAATCGGCCTGTTTCGGTCACGTCACCATCACACTTCGGGCGCCTGGGGGAGGGGGTATCCGGGGGCGGGAGCGGCCGGGGGCGGTGGCGGCCGGCGGGCGCGGTGTCGTGGCCGGTGGGGTGGGGTGGGAGGGGCCGGCGGGGTGCGGCGGAGGGCCGGGGCCGGGGGTGCGGGCCCCGGGGCGGACGGGGCCGGGCGGGGGCCGTCCGGGGCGCGGGCGCCGGGGCGGTTCCGGCGTTCCTCCAGCGGCGCTCGTCGGCGCGGTGAGCGCCGCCCGAGGCGCCGGGGCGGGACCGACGGCCACCGGAGGTCCCGGTCCGGGTGCCGGAACGCGGGCCGTGCGGCCCCGGGGGCGCGGGCCGAACGGCCCTAGGGGGCGGGGGCGGTGCGTTCGGATCATGGATCGCCAGCCATTCGCACGACGTTCCTAAGGAGTGCGTCCTTGAGCGCCACCCCGGCACAGGGCGACCCCACGCCAATGCCAACCTCCGTACCGCAGCCGTCGGTTCGGCCGAAACGGCCCGGTTCGGCCGTGGTCAGACTGCTGACCACCACCGACCACAAGACGATCGGCTCCATGTACCTGGTGTCGGCGTTCGGGTTCTTCCTGATCGGCGGTGTCCTGGCGCTGGTCATGCGCGCCGAACTCGCCCGGCCCGGAACGCAGATCCTCTCCAACGAGCAGTTCAACCAGGCCTTCACCATGCACGGCTCGGTGATGCTGCTGCTCTTCGCGATGCCGCTGTTCACCGGCTTCGCCAACTGGATCATGCCGCTGCAGATCGGCGCCCCGGACGTCGCCTTCCCGCGCCTGAACATGCTGTCCTTCTGGCTGTTCATGTTCGGCTCGCTGATCGCCGCCGCCGGCTTCGCGACCCCGCAGGGCGCCGCCGACTTCGGCTGGTTCCTCTACGCGCCGCTGTCCGACGCCGTCCACTCGCCCAGCGTCGGCGCCGACATGTGGATCATGGGCGTGACGCTCTCCGGCTTCGGCAGCATCCTCGGCGCCGTCAACTTCATCACCACGATCATCTGCATGCGCGCACCCGGGCTGACCATGTTCCGGATGTCCATCTTCTGCTGGAACGTGCTGCTCACCTCGGTGCTGGTGCTGCTGGTCTTCCCCGTCCTCGCCGCCGCCCTGCTCGCCCTCGAGTGCGACCGCAAGTTCGGCTCGCACGTCTTCGACCCGGCCAACGGCGGGGCGATGCTGTGGCAGCACCTGTTCTGGTTCTTCGGCCATCCCGAGGTGTACATCCTGGCGCTGCCGTTCTTCGGGATCATCTCCGAGATCATCCCGGTCTTCAGCCGCAAGCCGATGTTCGGCTACGCCGGGCTGATCGCCGCCACCGTCGCCATCGCCGGCCTGTCGGTGACGGTGTGGGCGCACCACATGTACGTCACCGGGCAGGTGCTGCTGCCGTTCTTCTCCTTCATGACCTTCCTCATCGCCGTCCCGACCGGGGTCAAGTTCTTCAACTGGGTCGGCACCATGTGGAAGGGCTCGCTCAGCTTCGAGACACCGATGCTCTGGACGGTCGGCTTCCTGGTCACCTTCCTGTTCGGCGGCCTCACCGGCGTGCTGCTCGCCGCCCCGCCGATCGACTTCCACGTCTCCGACTCGTACTTCGTCGTCGCCCACTTCCACTACACGCTGTTCGGCACCGTGGTCTACGCGATGTTCGCCGGCTTCCACTTCTGGTGGCCCAAGATGACCGGCAAGAAGCTCGACGAGCGGCTCGGCCGGATCACCTTCTGGACGCTCACCGTCGGCTTCCACGGCACCTTCCTGGTCCAGCACTGGCTCGGCGCCGAGGGCATGCCCCGCCGCTACGCCGACTACCTGGCCTCGGACGGCTTCACCACGCTCAACACCCTGTCCACCATCTTCTCCTTCCTGCTCGGACTGTCGATCCTGCCGTTCCTCTACAACATCTGGAAGACGGCCAAGTACGGCGAGAAGGTCGAAGCCGACGACCCGTGGGGCTACGGCCGCTCGCTGGAGTGGGCCACCTCCTGCCCGCCGCCCCGGCACAACTTCGTCCGGCTGCCGAGGATCCGCTCCGAATCCCCGGCCTTCGACCTCCACCACCCCGACATCGCGGCCCTGGACGTCCTGGAGAACACCGGCAAGCCCGCCACCCACCTGGGCGACGTGAGCCCGGCCAAGTACGACCTGCCGAACACCAGGGCGGAGCGGGCGCGGTCCGCCGTGGACAGCTGACCCGGGGGCCGGGCGCGCCCCGGCCCCCCGCTCCGAACCCCCCGACCGCCGTCTCCGCCCGCGCCCCCGTCACGGGCGGGGACGGCTCCCTCCCCTCGCGACCTGGAAGGCCGGCCCCATGACCCACACCGTCCTCGCCATCGGCACCGCCGCGCTCACCGCGAGCGGCTGCGTCTGGTACCTGCCCGCCATCGCCGACCTCCAGGCCGGCGCCGACCGGCCCCGCTCCACCCGCACGGCCGCGGCGGCCTGCGTCCTGTGGTGGGCCGCCCTCGCCATGGCCGGCGGGCTGCTGCTCGCCGTGCCCGACTGGCGGCCCGCCGCGCAGATCGCCCTCGCCGGGCTGGTCGGCGGCGTGGCGCTGCGGGTCCGCGCCCGGTGGGACCGGCGCGGGGAGCAGCACGAGGCCGCCGCCCGCTGGGCGGCCCTGGGCGCCCGGCCGGCGCCGCGCTCCGGCCGCCCCGCCGCCGTCACCCTCGCCGGGTGGCTGGTCGTCGGCGCCGCCGTCGCCTCGCTGGGGGCGGTGGCGATCCTGCTGTCGGACGAGGGCGCCGTCGGCTCCCGGGTGGTGCTCGCGGCGGTCAGCGGGGCCGGGGTGGCGCTGGCCTTCCTGCTGGCGGGCCTCGGCAGCGCGCGGCGGCGCTGACGGCCCCTCCGGTACGGGCGGCGCGGCTCCTGCGGGGGCCGCGCCGCCCGCGTGCTCGCCCGGAATGGGGTCGTTGGGCCCTGGGCCCTGCGGCGGCCGGCGGGTGATGATGCCCTGGGCCCTGCCGGGAGTGTGCGGGGGTGACGAAGGTGGAGCCGCGTGATGGCGACCAATACGGCGGGCGCCGGGGCACCGGCGCCGGTGCGGGTGTTCCTGCTGGACGACCACGAGGTGGTGCGCCGCGGGGTGCACGACCTGCTCGACGGCGAGCCCGATCTGGAGGTGGTCGGCGAGGCCGCCACCGCCGAGCAGGCGCTCGTCCGGGTGCCCGCGCTGCGGCCCGACGTGGCGGTGCTGGACGTCCGGCTGGGCGACGGCGACGGGGTGTCGGTCTGCCGTGAACTGCGCTCCCGGATGCCCGGCCTGGCCTGCCTGATGCTGACCTCCTTCGACGACGAGGAGGCGCTGCTGGACGCCGTCATGGCGGGCGCCGCCGGGTACGTGCTCAAGCAGATCAGCGGCACCGACCTGGTGGCCGCCGTACGGACCGTCGCCTCCGGTCGCTCGATGCTGGACCCGGGCGCCGCCACCCGGCTGCTCAACCGGCTGCGCAGCGACGCCGAGCCCGCGCAGCCCGTCACCACCGGGCCCGCGCTGACCGTGCGCGAGCAGGAGGTGCTGGCGCTGATCGGCGAGGGCCTGACCAACCGGCAGATCGGCGAACGGCTCTACCTCGCCGAGAAGACGGTGAAGAACCACGTGTCGCGGCTGCTCGCCAAGCTGGGGGTGGAGCGGCGGGTGCAGGCTGCGCTGATCTCCACCGAGCTGCGCCAGGCGGCCGCCGCCGCGCAGCCGGCGCACCTGCGCTCCCTCCGGGGCTGACGCGACGTCCGGGCCCGGGACCCCCGGCGGGACCATCGGCCCTCGCGGCGCCGCCACCGCCGGGGCGAGCATCGAGGGCATGAACGGTGATCACGACCTGCTCGAACTGGACCGGGAGCGGGCGCTGGAACTGCTGGCCAGGGCCGCGGTCGGCCGGGTGGTCTATACCATCCGCGCCCTCCCGGCGGTGCTGCCGGTGTCCTTCCGGCTCGACCTGTCGGACGGCGGCGGAGTGCTGCTCTCGGCCCCGGCCGGCTCCGAACTCGCCCGGGCCGTGGACGACGCCGTGATCGCCTTCGAGGCCGACGAGGTGGACGGCGTGGACGGCTCCGGCTGGTACGTGACCGTCCTCGGCCGCGCCCAGGTCGGCCCCGCCGCCGGCCGCGCCCCCGGGGCCGTACGGATCCGCATCCGCCCGGAACTCGTCGTCGGCCGGCGGCTGCCCCCCAGGACCTAGTGCGGATCGCCCTCGATGCGGCCCGCCAAGGCGCGGACGGTGGGCGGGAGTTGGCGCAGGCGCAGGGCGAGGACCGGGACGGCCAGGGCGAGGTAGACCCAGCTGAGCGCGACCCGGGCGGACTCGCCGGGAAGAGCGAACTGGACGGCGAACAGGGCGAACAGCAGCCCGGCCTTCCAGGGCAGGAACCGCAGGTCGAGCAGGAGCACCACGGCCAGGACGGTCTGCGCGGCGGTCAGCAGCACCTCGTCCACCTGGCGCTCGACCAGCGGGAGGGAGGCCGCGCCGCCGCCGGCCAGGTAGGCGAACGGGAGGCAGCCGATCAGCAGCGTCCACTGGTTGACCTTGCTGGAGAGCAGCGCGCCGAGGCCGTCGTCCCCGCGCAGCCGCCAGGCGAAGACGACCGCGACGATCAGCTCGGGCGCCTCGGAGGCGAGCGGGGCCAGCCACTGCACCAACAGGAAGCGGTCGATGCCGAGCGAGGCGCCGGCGTCGACCAGCGAGGTGGCGAAGGGCTCGGCGCAGGCGAAGATCACCCCGGCCGCGACCGCGAACACCAGGACGGTGGTCGCCCGGCGGCGCTGCCGCGGGAGGGCGGCCAACCGGGCCGGGACGCCGATGAGTTCCTCCTCGTCCTCCTCGCCGCAGCGGCTGACCCGGAAGAGGTAGTAGCCGTACCAGGCGATCAGGACGACCGCGAGCACCCAGGAGATCTGCCGGGTCAGCGGCATCACGAAGGCCACCAGGGCGGCGGCGCCGAGGAAGGCGGTGTCGATCCGGCGGTGCTCCCGCAGGGTGATCCCGGGGGCGGCGCCGCGCCGCCGGGCGGCGAAGTAGGAGGCGAGGGCGACCAGCGGCCAGCCGACGCCGACCAGCAGCCGGTTGGCGCCGGTCATGTTGGCGGCCGCGTAGGCGGCGTACTCGGGCCGGGTGCCGGCCGCGTACGCGAAGTAGAGGTCGACGGCGTACTCGGGCAGGACGGCGATGAACGCCAGCAGGGCCAGGGCGAGCGGGCCGGAGATGTCGGCCCGGGCGGTCTCCGCGGCCCACATCAGCAGGAGCGCCGCCGCCAGGACGCCGAGGCCGAAGACCACCATGCCCGGCACGGGCGCCAGGTGCACCCCGGCCAGCCGCAGCACCACGGAGGGCAGCGCGCCGGCCACGGCGGCCCCGATCCGCAGGGCCGTCACGGATCCGCTGGGCGGCTGCGCCGACGGGATCTCGGCGGGGCCCGGTGGGGTGGCGGTCGCGGGTGACTTCTGGGCCATCAGCCGTCCTTGCGCTCGGGGAACCTGAGCAGGCCAGGGCCTGTCCGGCGGATCTTGCCGGACAGACCCTAGGGTCGGCGGGCGGCGGGCTGGGCCGAACGGCGGGGCGGCGCGGCCGAGTTCCCCCGGACGGCGGCCGGGCGCCGTGCTCTAGGCTGGCCCGGGACGCCGTCGACGGAGGGAAATCAGGACGCCATGCTCGACCCCGGGACCGCCGCCCTCTACGCGCGGGACGAGACCTGCCGGCTGCTGGGCATCGCGCTGGACGAGGTGTCCGCCGGTCGCGCGGTGACGCGGATGACGGTGGCCGCGACGATGGTCAACGGCCACGGGACGGCGCACGGCGGCTTCCTGTTCCTGCTCGCCGACGCCGCGTTCGCGTTCGCCTGCAACAGCCACGGCCCGGTGACGGTCGCGCAGGCGGCGCAGGTCGTCTTCCTGGCCCCGGCGGCGGTCGGGGACGAACTGGTGGCGGAGGCGGTGGAGCGGTCGCGGGCCGGGCGCAGCGGGGTCTACGACGTGACGGTCCGGCGGGCGGACGGGAAGGTCATCGCCGAGTTCCGCGGGCAGAGCGTGGTGATCGGGGGCCGGCCGCAGACCGACTGAGCGCCCGGCCGCCCACCGCTGCCCGGCCCCTCAGCGCTGCCCGGCCCCCGCCGTCACCGCCCGGTCAGGACTGCGGACGCTCGTCCAGCACCTGCTGGAGCTTGCCGGTGCGCGGGTTGGTGACCAGTTCGGAGCGCGGCACCCACTCGACCGCGAGGTCGTGGATGCTGCCCAGCGCGACCTCGTCGGGGTAGAGCGGCCGGGCCGTGTACACGGCCTCGACGAGCCGGTCGGCGAGCTCGGGGGCCGGCCGCTGCCCGGTGTAGCCGAGGCGCAGGATCAGGCCGTCGCGCCCGGCCCAGCGGCGCTGCACGAGCTGCATGCCGGTGATGTGGCGCTCCGGGTCGGCGGCGAGCAGGACGGCCCGGATCTCCTCGGTGGGCATGGCGACGGTGCCGACCCGGGCGCCCTCGGTGGAGCGGCCGAGCAGGCGGAAGCGGCGGCAGCGGGCGTCGGTCCACTCGGCGCGGTCGCCGGTCGGGTAGCGCAGGATCGGCATCAGGGTGCGGAACAGGTTGGTGACGACGACCCGGCCGGGAGTGTGGGGCGTGGTGATCGTCCTGCCGGTGACGTCGTCGACGAGCTCCACCACCGTGCGGTGGGCGAAGGCCTCGTGCACCCGGACGTCGTCGCCGGGGACGGGCGAGCCGACCAGCCCGGCGTCGTTGGAGGCGTAGCCGACGGAGGCGACGGCGGCGTGGGGGAAGGCCCGGGCGAGGATCGGCCGCAGGTCGGCGAAGAGCAGGTCGCCGCCGAACAGCAGCAGTTCGACCCCGTCGGCCGTCTCCCCGCGCTGGACCAGGCACTCGGCGACGGCGCTGAGCTTCATCGGCTCGCCGGCCAGCACGTGGACGCCGAAGCCGGTGATGAGGTCGGCGATGTACGGGTCGGGGGCGGCGCCGCCGACGCCCAGGCGGACGTTGTCCACGGGGGCGTGGTGCAGGGCGCCCTCGATGTAGAGGAAGCCGCCGTAGAGTTCGCCGGCCGTGAACAGGTTGGCGACCCGGTGCCCGGGCCGCAGGCCGGCCCGGACGAGTCCGGCGCCGAAGGCGGTGACCGAGTCGGCGTGCTCGGTGCGGGTCCAGGGCGAGAACTTGGGGACGCCGGTGGTGCCGCCGGTCTTGTAGATGCCGGCGTCGCTCAGCGGGCCGGTCAGGACGCGGTTGTCGGGCCAGGTGTTGGCGGCCCAGAAGGCGGCCTGGTCGATGACGGGGAGCTGGTCGAGGCGGTCGGCGGCGGGGGGCAGGTCGCGGTACAGCTCGGCGTAGAACGGCGAGTTGGCGCGGGCGAAGGCGATCAGCTCGGCCAGGGGCTTGGCGGGCATGGTGGTCGGGTCCCTTGCTCAGGAGGAGGGTGCGGCGGGGAGTGCTTCGGTGGGTGCTTCGGGGGGTGCTTCGACTCGCGCGTCGGCGGGTGCTTCGGCTCGCGCTTCGAGGCGCGCTTCGGGCTGCCCGAGCCAGGACCGGGCGAGGGACTGGACGGCGGAGCCGTCCGGGTCGGCGAGCTTGGCGGCCAGGTAGTCGGCGGCCCACTGGTTGGCGGGCACCCGGAAGGGCGGCCGGTCGGCGAGCAGGGTCCGCACGACGACCTCGGCGACCTCCCGGGCGGGCTGGCCGGCCGACTCCCAGCCCTGGCCGCCGATCCAGTCCAGGTAGCCGGCGAAGGTGGGCGCGTACGGGCCGGAGGCGGCCTGGATGGTGCCGCGGTCGATGTCCGGGAAGACCCCGAACCGGGTGTCCGGGACGTAGCCGGGCACGACCACCGAGACCTGGACGCCGTGCGCCGCCGCGACCGGGGCGAGCGCCTCCAGGAACCCCTCGACGGCGAACTTGGCGGCGCAGTAGGCCTCGTTGAACGGCTGGCCGACCACGCCGTGCACGCTGCCGACGGCGACCAGGCGGCCTGCGGCGGCCCGCAGCAGCGGCAGCGCGGCCCGGCTGACCGCGGCCACCCCGAAGAAGTTGACCTCCAGGTTGGCCCGCAGCGCCGCGTCGGTGGACATCTCCAGGGTCGGGTCGGAGTTGGAGACGCCCGCGTTGTTGACCACGGCGTCCAGCCGCCCGTACGTCCGGGCCACGCCGTCCAGGCAGGCGGCGATCGAGCCGGGGTCGGTGACGTCGAGGCGGCGGACGTCCACGGTGACGCCGGCGGCCTCGGCGGCCCGCCGGAGCTCCCCGGCGCGGCCGGGTTCGCGCAGGGTGGCGACCGTGCGGTACCCGGCCCGGGCCGCCGCGACGGCGGTGGCGAGGCCGATGCCGGAGGACGTCCCGGTGATCAGCAGGACCTTGCCGTCGGCGCTCCCGGTCTTCGCGCCGCTCCCGCCACTCCCGCCACTCACGTCGCTCCCGGCCTTCGCGCCGCTCATGACGCGCTCTCCGCGAGTTCCCCGGGAGTGGCGGCCTCGCGCCCGGCGGCGTCCAGCAGCGGCTGGAGGCCGAGGGCGGGGAGGAAGGAGCAGGCGGCCAGCAGGGTGCCGCCCGCCATCACCGCCCGGGCCGCGTCCAGGATGCCCAGCGGGCCGGTGAGCAGGGTGACGGCCAGGCCGCCGACCAGCGCGGCGAGCGGGATCACGCCCCAGGTGACGGTCCGGAAGGCGGCGTGCATGACGCCCTGGTTGCGGGCGGTCATCCGGGCCTGCCGGGTGGGCGCGCTGCACACGTTGATGCACGACATGAAGAACCCGTAGCAGCCCATGGTCACCGCGATCACCGGTCCGGGCGGCAACGCGGGCGCGGCGAGCAGGCCGAGGCCGGCCAGGCAGTGCAGCAGCAGCGACCAGGCCATCGTCCGCCCCAGGCCGAACCGCCGGCTGAGCCGGGGGGCGACCAGGGCGCCGATCAGCGCGCCGAGCGCGGCCACCGACATGGCCGCGCCGAAGGCGCCGACCGTCACGCCCAGGCCCCGGTAGGCGAGGACGGGCAGGACGGTGACGAAGACCGGCCCGCCGCAGTTGAGCGTGACGGCTGCCAGCACCACCCGGCGCAGCACCGGGTCCGCCCAGTTGAGCCGGAAGCCGAGGGTCAGCCGCTCCCGGATCGAGCCGGGCTCGACCGTCCGCTCACCCCACGGGCTCATGTACCGGAAGCAGACGGCCGAGACCAGGTAGCTGGCCGCGTCGACCAGCAGGGCGGCCACCCCGAGCGCGCTGTACAGGGCGGCGGCGATGGAGGGGCCGGCGACCTCGGCGACCGAGCCGCTGCCCTCCAGCCGGGAGTACGCGCGGACCATGCCGTCCTCGGGCACCACGGCGGGGACGGCGACCAGGTAGCCGACGTTGAAGAAGATCGTCGCGCCGCTGATCACCGCCACGCAGCCGAACAGCAGCGGGGTGGACAGCACGTCGAGCCAGTACGCGAGCGGGATCGCCGCCACCGCCGCCAGCCGGACGAGGTCGCAGCCGAGCATGGTGCGGCGCTTGTCCCAGCGGTCGACCAGCACCCCGGCGACCGGCCCGAGCAGCGGGATGCCGAGGTACTGGGCCATCGCCACCACGCCGACCTGGAGGGCGGAGGCGTGCAGGACGAAGATCATCAGGGTAGGGACGACGAACACGGTGACCTTGTCGCCGACCAGGCTGACGGTCTGCCCGGCCCAGAACAGGTCGAAGCCCCGGCCCAGCGGCGCCGGCCGGACGGGCGCTGCCCCGTCTCCTGCTGGGTTGGAGGTCACGCCCTCGCCCTCGCCCGTCCGGTCGGAGGTCACGCCCTCGCCCGTCCGGTCGGACGCCACGTCCTCGTCCGCGCGGTCGGACTTCACGCACCCTCCCGCAGGACCAGCCCGGCGGTCTTGCCGGTGCGGCCGTTGCTGATCAGCTCCTCGACCGGCCGTACCCGGAAGGACTCCGGGTCGTGCTGGAAGGCGGTGCTGAGCGTGAAGGTGGCGGTGAACAGCTCCTTGCGCAGCCGCTCGGCGTCGGGCGCGGCGCCCGTCCCGCCGGTGAGCAGCAGGACCTCCACCCCGGTGGCCCGGCCGCGCTGTTCGGTCAGCACCACCTGCGCGCGGGCCACGCCCGGTTCGCGCTCGGCCCGGGCGATCAGCTCGGCCACGTCCAGTCCGAGGCCGCGGACCTGGACGACGCTGTCGCGCCGGCCCAGCACCCGCATCGCCGGGCCCGGGCGCCCGCACGGGCAGTCGGTCAACTCGCCCGCGTCGCCGGTGCGGTAGCGCAGCACCGGGTTGAGCATCTCGGGGTTGAGGGTGGTGAAGTCGAGCAGGCCGCCGGCGTCGGCGTGGACCAGCTGGTCGGGCAGCGGGTGGAAGGTGTCGGCCGGGCAGTCGGGGGTGTTGGTGGCCACCACCCAGGTCTCGGTGCTGCCGAACATGCCCCAGCGCCGCGCCTCGGGCGCCACCACGGCGAGGTCCTCGTCGAGTTGGGGCTGCCAGGCCTCGCCGAGCCACAACACCTTGCGCAGGGACGGGAGCCGGATGCCGGCGGCGCGGGCGTGTGCGAACCAGAGCCGCAGCACGCTGGGCGTCCCGCCGATGGCCGTCACCCGGCGCGCGGCCAGGAAGGCCAGCCAGTCGCCGTACTCCTCGGCGGCGACCGAGCCGAGCGCGATGATCCGGCAGCCGGAGAGGTCGGCGAGCGCGGCGGCGAGGAAGTGCGCGCCCCACATCCGGCCGGCGCCCCAGGCGTTGACGAAGACGTCCGTCCGGTCGAGCGGCTGCCAGTGGGCGTGCACGCCGGCCATGTAGAAGCCGGTGGGGGCGTAGCCGACCTGGGGGGCGCCGGTGCTGCCGCCGCTCTGGAACAGCCAGGTGGCGGCCTGGTCGGCGGCGGGCTCCAGGTGGGCGAGCGCGGTGTTGAGGTCGTCCTTCGCCAGGGGCGGCAGCGTGGCGAGCCGGTCGAGGGTGTGGACGTTGATGTGGCTGGCGTAGCGCGGGGCCAGGGCGGGGACGCTGCGCAGCCGCTCCAGGGTGCGCCGGGCCACGTGCAGGCGGGGCTCGGCGGCCTCGGGGGGCAGGGAGAAGGAGGCGGTCATCGGGAGTCCGTCCGGGGGTCGGGGGCTTGCCGGTGGGCGGGGTCGAGGGTGAGCGGGCGGGCGCCGTCCGCGAGCCACTTGGCGTGGCCGTCGCGGTAGGCGGCGAAGCGGGCGCGGGTGACGTCCCGTTGGAGGGTGCGGTCCGGGTCGGTGAGGTCGGGGGCGATCACGCCGTCCGGTTCCAGTTCGGAGAACCAGTACCGCTCGCCGTCGTACAGGAAGTCGACGCAGAAGAACGGGATCGGCAGCCGCTCGGCGAACCAGGCGGTGGCGGCGGCGAGTTCGGGCGGCACCGGTGGGAAATCCATGGCGCCGCCCCGGCTGGCGTTGGCGACCGGGGAGCCGGGCTCCGGGGTCCGCTTCATCACCGCGTACGGCTCGCCGTCGACGACGTACACCCGGTAGTCGATCGTGCCGTCGCCCAGGTAGGGCTGGACCACCAGCGTGGTGTCGCCGCCCTGGGCGAGGCTGGCCAGGCCCCGGACGTCCTCGGGGCCGCGGGCCAGGTTGATCCCGCCGCCGCCGCACCAGCCGGCGGGTTTGACGATCGCGGGGTAGGTCATGTTCCGCAGGCCCACCTCGTAGACGTGCTTGCTGATGTCCCGGCCGGTGCCGATCCGCACCGTCGGGATGGCCGGCACCGGGGAGCCGGCCAGGAACAGCAGGGTGGCCAGCTTGTCGTTGCCGATCAGCGAGACCTGCGGCGGGAACGGCAGGTAGAACCCGGCCTGTTCGAGCACCGCGTACAGCGCGTACTGGTTGAAGACGTCCATCGACTGGTACGGCAGCGAGTAGAGCGCGGTGATGAACAGGGTGTCCTCGGGGGTGACCGGCTCGTCGTCCACGTAGACCCGGGGGCGGCCGGGACCGGTGGCGTCCACCGTGACGGCCTCCGGGGCGTGCCTGGTCCAGCGCAGGCCGAGGTCGGCGGCGCTCTCGGCGTAGAGGTCCCAGAAGAAGCCGTGCCACATCGCGGCCATCCGGGAGGACTCCCGGTCGGGGAAGATCCAGCACAGGCGGCGCAGTTCGCCGTCCCGGGGAGGGCCGGGGCTCGGGTCGGGGCTCGGGGCTGGGCTCAGGTCGGGGCCCGGGGCTGGGCTCGGGCCGGGGCTCGGGTCGGGGGTGCTCATCGCGCTCCTCCTGCGGTGGACGGCTCGGACCACCAGCGGCGGCCGGTCTCCGGGAGGGTGTCCACCGGGTCGTAGTAGGGGTGGCGCCGGTCGAGCGGGGCGTCCTGGCCGCCGCCGCTCTCCAGGCCGGTGCGGTAGTTCTTGGTCCAGTACGAGATGCCGAGCTCGCGGTCGTAGGCCACCGCCTGGTGCACCCAGCGCTTGCCGACGTGCGGGACGTCGCAGACCAGGCGCGGGGTCGCGTAGCCGGGCAGGTAGCCCATGATCGCCTCCTGGAGGCGCTGCGCCTGGTGCAGCGGCGTCCGCCAGTGCTCGGCGCCCGGGATCACGTCGCAGAGGTAGAAGTAGTACGGCAGGATGTTCGCCTCGCCCTGGAGGGCGAAGCAGAGGTCGAGCAGGTCCTCGGGGGTGTCGTTGACGCCCCGCATCAGCACGCCCTGGTTGCGGACGTCCCGCACGCCCGCGTCCAGCAGGGCCCGGGCCGCCTCGGCGACCAGCGGGGTGATCGAGCGCACGTGGTTGGCGTGGGTGTGCACGGCCAGGTTGACCGCGCGGCGGGCGGCCAGTTCGGCGACCCGGGCCAGCCCGTCCAGCAGCCGCGGTTGCAGCCAGTGCTGGGGCAGGCCGACCACGGCCTTGCTGGCCAGCCGGATGTCCCGGACGGTGCCGAGGTCCAGCAGCCGCAGCAGGAAGGACTCCAGCCGGGGCCAGGGGACGTTGGCGAGGTCGCCGCCGGACAGCACCACGTCGCGCACGGCGGGGGTGCGCTTGAGGTAGTCGAGCATCTGCTCCTGCCGGTCGGCGGGGCGCAGCAGCAGCCGGGTCTTGGCCACCTGGGGCGTCGAGGTGCCGACCAGGTCCATCCGGGTGCACTGCCCGCAGTACTGCGGGCAGGTGGCGGTCAACTCGGCCAGCACCTTGGTGGGGTAACGGTGCGTCAGGCCCTCGACTGCCCACATGTCCGCCTCGTGCAGCGAGTCCCGCTCGGCCCGGGGGTGGCTGGGCCAGTGCGGGTGCCGGTCGGTGCGCACCGGCAGCATGTAGCGGCGCACCGGGTCGGCCAGGAACGCCTCGGTGAAGGCCTGCGGGTCGGCCGGGGCGTCCGGGGCCATGGTGTTCAGCAGCTGCGGCGGCAGCAGCATCGGCATGGTGGCGAACCCGGCCTGGTCGGCGGCGAGTTCGCGGTAGAAGTGGTCGGTGAGCCGGTCGCCGACGACGGCCCGCAGCTGCCGGGCGGTCTTCACCGAGTGGGCCCGCTGCCACTGGGCGTCGCGCCACTGCGCCTCGGTGACGCGGCGCCAGCCCGGCAGCCGCCGCCAGTCCGGCTCGACCAGTGCCGTCCGCGCGTACGTGTACGGCTGGCGGATCACGGGGTGGTCCATGGCCGGCTACTGGCCGGCAGAGGGGGCGGTGGAGGGGCCGGTGGAGGGGTCGGCTTGTGGGCCGGTTCGGAGCTCGGCCCGGGTGTCGGCTCGGGTGTCGGCGAAGAGCCCCGCGAAGCGGGTGCGCAGCTCGCGCTTGAGCACCTTGCCGGTCGGCCCGAGCGGGAAGTCCTGCGGTGTGCGGGCGATCCGGACGGCGGCGAGCGCGGCCAGCCCGGCCGCGGCCAGCGCCTTGTTCGCCGCGTCCTGCACCTCCTCGGCGCCGGCCCCGGCGGCCCCGGCCTGCAACCGGACGACGGCGACCGGCCGTTGGCCTTCGCCGGGCCCCCCGGGAACGCCGACCACCGAGCAGTCCTGCACCAGGTCGGCGCAGTCGGCGAGCAGCACCTCCTCGATCGGCAGGCTGTAGACCGGGCCGTCGGCGGTGTCGATGACGTCCACCGTGCGGTCGAGGTGGTAGAAGCGGCCGTCGGGTGAGCGGCGGGCGACGTCGCCGGTGAGCCAGTAGCCGGCCAGCTCGAAGCTCTCGGTGAGCCGCCGGTCGTGCCAGTAGCCCGGGGTCCGGGAGGGGCTGACCACGCCGAGCAACCCGACCGTGCCGTCCGGGAGTTCGGTGCCGTCCTGGTCGAGCACGGCGGCCTTCAGGACCACCTCCAGCGGCCTGCCGACGCAGCGGTCGTCGCGGGCGCTCTCCGGGGTGGTCACCTGGCCGAAGAGCGCCATGCCCATCTCGGAGGAGCCCAGGCCGTCGACGAACTGCGAACCGGGCAGCGCGGGTTGGTCGGCCCGGTCCTGCGGCAGCAGCCAGGGGCGGATCAGCCCGGCCGGCCGCTCGCCGAGCGTCACCAGACGGCGGATGTGCCCGTGGTGCGCGCTGTCGCCGGTGTTGAACCAGGAGTGCACCCGGGCCGCGCCGCGGACCGGGAGGTCGCCGGTGGCCAGCTCGACGAAGGTCCGGGGGAAGGAGGCGACCATGGTCGGCTGGAAGGCCTCCATCACCGGCTCGACGACGGCGCGCCGCCAGTCGGACATCACCACGGTGGGCAGGCCGAGCAGGGTCGCGGTGAGGAAGTAGCTGAGCCCGCCGGCGTGGGTGTGCGGCATCAGCGACATCAGCCGGTCGTACGGCTCGGCGGGGAAGCGCTCCATCCGCGGCTGCTTGCCGTCCCAGAACTGGCGGTGCGCCAGCATCGTCGACTTGGGGGTGCCGGTGGTGCCGGAGGAGTGGATCAGCGCCACCACGTCGTCCGGGGCGTGCCGGTACGGGTGGCCGGCGGGCAGTTCGACGGCGTCGGCGTCGAAGGCCTGCACCTCGGCGGCCAGGGCGAGGAAGCGCGGGCGGCGGCCCGGGTCCTCGCGGTAGGCGGCAGCGAGCCGGGTGGGGTCGTCGGCGACCACGCCGACCACGCCGACGTGGTCCAGGTAGCGGACCAGCACGTCGTGCCGCATCGCGTCGTTGACCAGCGCGGGGACGGCGCCCAGCGAGGTCAGCGCGAGGAAGTGCAGCAGCGGTTCCAGGCCCTCGCCGACCACGATGCCCACCGGCTCGCCGGGGCGCACCCCGTTGGCGTGGTACCAGGCGGCGTACCGGTCGCGCAGCGCGGCCAGGTCGAGCAGGCTGTGGCCGCGCAGCACCACCTCGCCGCGGTGGTCGGTGCGGTGGGTGAAGACGGACGGGACGGCACGGTGCGGGTTGGCCGCGAGGGCGTGGTCGAGGAAGTTGCCCGCGCCCAGGTCGGGTTCGGTCATCAGCTGCTGTCTGGCGGCGAGGGGCGCGATGGAACTGCGGTCGCTCATGGGGGTCTCCCGAAGGGGGGCCGGGCGCGGATTCTCGTGGAACCGGCACCGGTGAGGGGAAAGGCCGGGGAAGGACGGGGCGCGGGCGTCAGGCGCGGGTTTCAGACGCGGGCGAGGATGTCGGCGACGACCCGGTGGCCGGAGCGGATCGCGCCCTCCATCAGCCCGAAGTACGCGGTGCTGGTCTCGGTGCCGGCCCAGTGCACCCGGTGGTGCGGCGCGGTCAGCGCCGGGCCGAGCCGCGGCCAGTCGCCGGGCCCCAGCAGGGCGGCGTAACAGCCCTGGCTGTACGGGTCGTTGAGCCAGTCTGTGACATGGCAGGCGGTCGGCTCGGGGAGCATCGGGAAGAGCTGCGCGGCCTGCCCGACGGCCGCGGCGCGTTGCTGCTGCGGGGTGAGGGCGGCGAAGCGGTGCGCCTCGGCGCCGGTGACGAATCCGGTCAGGACGCCGATGCCGGCCTCGGCGGGGGAGTCGTCCACGGTGGAGAGCAGTGGCCCCCGGGCGTTGACCGACCAGCCGGACAGGCCGTGGTCGCGCCACAGCGGCGCCGGGTAGACCAGGTGGACCTTGACCGCGCAGCCGCGCGCGGTGCGCTCGCCGGCCCGGCGCACCGGCAGGCCGGGCCGGTAGTCGATCGCGTCGGCGAGCAGTGGCGGCAGCGCCATGACGGCGACGTCCGCGCGGTGTTCGCCGCGATCGGTGTGCACGGTGACGGCGTCGGCGTCCTGGTGGACGGTTCGGACCGGCTCGCCCAGCCGTACCCGGTCGCCCAGGCGCTCGGCCAGCCGCTCGCACACCTGGTGGGCGCCGCCGGAGATCCGGTCCTGCTGGGCACCGCCGGCGAAGGCGTTGAGGTAGCGCAGGCCGCCGCCGGAGCGCAGGTAGAAGGCGAGGTGGAGGACGGAGATGTCGGCCGGGTCGGCGGCCGTCATCTCGCCCAGGAACAGCGGGAAGAACAGCCGGGCGTCGGGGTGGGTGAGGTGCTGCTCGGCCCACTCGGCGGCGGTGAGGGCGTCCAGGCGTTCGGCGTCCGGGGTGAGCCAGGGCGCCTCCGGCCGTACGGCGGCGGTGAGTTCGGACAGCCGGTCGAACAGGTCGCCGAGCGCGACGCCGTCGAGCGGCGGGAACCGGCCGTCGCGGGTCGTGGCGCCGGCGCTGCTTTCGTTGCCGCTGCCGAGCGCGAAGCGGCTGGCGCCGGACATCGTGGTGGGGGTGGTCTTGAGCCCCAACTCATCCATCATGGAAAGGAGTTCGGTGTGCCGGTCGCCGAGGTAGGCGGCTCCGGCGTCGACCAGGACACCGGGGGCGGCCTCGATGCCGTGGGTGCGCCCGCCGACCCGGTCCCGGGCCTCCAGGACGGTCACGTCGAAGCCGTGCGCCGCCAGCCCGGTGGCGGTGGTGAGCCCGGCCAGTCCGGCGCCGACCACGACGGCGGTTCCTCCGGGCCGATGTGCGTCGAACTGCCGGCCGTCGAGCTGCCGGCCGTCGAGCTGCCGGCCGTTGAACGGGTGGTCGTTGAACGGGTGGTCGTTCATCTCGCGGCCGTGATTCTGCGCGCGAGCGCGGTGGGGGTGGGCGCGAGCAGGAACTCGTCGAAGGTGAGCTCGACGGCGTAGCCGCGCGCGACGGCGCTCAGCACCCGGGTGGCGATCAGCGAGTCGCCGCCGAGGTCGAAGAAGTCGGAGTCGGGCGCCACGTCGTCGCGTTCCAGCACGCGCCGGAAGACGGCCACCAGGTCCTGCGGGGTGGCGGGGGTGGTGAGGTCAGTGCTCAACGGAGGTCTCCTTCGACCTGTCGTGGGCGCCGTAGCGCAGGTGGCAGCCGGCCCGGTCGACCTTGCCGCTGGGGGTGTGCACGAGCCGGGGGACGACGGTGATCCGCCCGGGCACGAGGTGGCCGGGCACCCGGGCCCGCAGGTAGGACAGCAGGTCGCCGGCCAGGTCCGGCGGGGAGGTGTGCCGCCGCGCCACGACGTACGCGAGCAGCGCGGTGCGGCCGGCCAGGGCGGCGCCGGTGACGGCGGCGGCGCTCACCTCGGGGTGTCCGGTGAGGTGCGCCTCGACCTCCGCCGGGTCCACCCGGACGCCGCGCACCTTCAATTCGCCGTCCAGGCGGCCCCGGTGGGTGAGCAGGCCGTCCGGGCCGCGGCTCACCCGGTCGCCGGTGCGGAAGTACCGCTCGCCGTCGACGGTGGTGAACCGGGCCGCCGTGGCCTCGGGCAGGCCGGGGTAGCCGAGCGCGAGGCCCGGCCCGCCGATCAGCAACTCGCCCTGTTCGCCGAGGCGTTCGACGACGTGCGGCAGGGCGTGGCCGATCGGTGCGCGGGCGGCCGGTGTGCGGTCGGCGCCGGGCCCGACCGGTTCGCGGGCGAGCGGTCCGGACAGGTCGACGGCGTGGGTGATCTGGGTGGTCTCGGTGCAGCCGTAGGTGTTCAACAGCCGGATCCGCCCGGTGTCCAGCCGGGCCCAGTCGTCCAGCCGGGCCGGTTGGACGGCCTCCCCGCCGATCACCAGCAGCCTGACGCAGGGCGGCAGTTCGGCCCGGTCGTCGACCAGGTGGTGGACGAGTTCGTGCCAGAAGGCGGTCGGCAGGTCCAGGACGGTGATCCGCTCGCGCTCGACCATCCGCAGGAAGCGCGGGAACGACCCGCAGTGCGCGTCGGGGTCGAGGACGAGGGTGGCGCCCGCGGTGAGTGCCGGGAGGATCTCCTCGAAGCAGGTGTCCCAGTTGAGCGAGGCGAACTGGAGCACCCGGTCCTGGGGGGTGAGGTGGAAGAGGTCGCGCAGTGCGTGGGCCGTGGCCGCGACGGCCCGGCGGGGAGTGGCGACGGGTTTCGGCTGCCCGGTCGAACCCGACGTGAAGAGAATGTAGGCCGGATGTTCCGGGCCGCTTGCGGCGCGGTCCGCCGGAAGGGTTCCGGGCGGTTCTCCGGGGAATTCCGAGAGGTCTGGTAACTCCACTAATCGAGCGTCGAGTTGGTGGTCCGCGACGGCTTCGCCGAGTATCGCCGTGCGGCAGTTCGCGGCCGTCGCCATGGCGTGTCGACGGGCCGCCGGGAATGCCGGATCGATCGGGCAGTACACGCCCCCGGCGGTCAGCACGCCGAGAAGTGCGACCACCGTTTCGGCCGTGTGGACGGCCGGCACGCAGACCGTGCCGGGGTCCGGTCCCAGGCGCCTGGCCAGGGTGTTCGCCAGCTCTGCGAGCCGGCCGTAGTCGAGGGTGCGCCCCCGCCGGACGATCGCGGGGTGCCGGGGATTGCGGCGTGCCATTTCCGTGAACGCGTGGATCAGGTCGGGAACGACCTGGAGGGTGTCCTGATTAATTGACATGGCCGCCCCAAATGATGCTGTCGAATGCTCATCCGTGCTCGGCGAACGGCGACTCTACCGTCGAACATGCGTGGCGACAATGGATGTTGAGAGCGTTCTTCGAGGGGGGCGTGCTCGACCTGTGAACCCGCCCGAGCACGTTCGGTCGTTCGAGTAGGGACGGCGTGTGCAAGGGCGCGGAGCGGCGTGGGCGAAGGCCCGGTGACGGCACGTCAGGAGCTGAGCGGGGCCTCCCAGGAGAGCCGGGCGCCGCCGCCCTCGGCGGGCCCCACCGTGAAGGCGCCGCCCACCCGCTCGGCCCGCTCGGCGAGGTTGCGCAGCCCGCTGCGCCGGCCGCCCTCGGGCACGCCCACCCCGTCGTCGGCCACCACCAGGGCCACCCGCCCGGCGAGCGCCCGCAGCGTCACCTCCACCCGGCCCGCCCGCGCGTGCCGGGCGGCGTTGCTGAGCGCCTCGCCGAGGACGGCCACCACGTGGTCGGCCAGTTCCTGCGGCACGTCGGTGTCCAGCAGGCCCTCCATGCTCAGCCGGGGCGCGAAGCCGAGCGTCCCCTGCGCCTCGGCGACGACGCGGGTGGCCCGGGCACGCAGGCCCCGGTCGGGCTCGCTGTGGGCGCGCAGCCCGAAGATCGTCGACCGGATGATCTTGATGGTCTCGTCCAGGTCCGCCACCGCGCGGGCGACCCGGTCGGCGGCGGCCGGGCTGTCGATCAGCCGGCCCGCGCTCTGCAACGTCATCCCGGTCGCGAACAGCCGCTGGATCGCCAGGTCGTGCAGGTCCCGGGCGATCCGGTCGCGGTCCTCCAGCAGCGTCAGCTGCTCGGCGTCGCGCCGCCGCTCGGCCAGCTCCAGGGCCAGCGCCGCCTGGTCCGCGAAGCCCAGCAGCGGCCCGGTCTCGTCCGGCCCGAAGGCCGGCTGCCCGGCCGCGCGGGCCAGCAGCAGCACGCCCCGCCCGTACCCCGCCCCGGTGCCCAGCGGCACCGCGACCGCCGGGCCCAGCCCGTCGAAGCGCCCCGCCGGGCCCGCCGGATAGCGGGCGTCGCAGGCCAGGTCGTCGCTGGTCACCGGCGAACCGGAGGCGTACGCGGCGCCCGACAGCGTGCCGTCCACCGGCACCGTCACCCCCAGCCGCGCGGCCGGCGCGCCGCCCAGCGCGACCTCCACCGTCAGCTCCTCCGCCCGCTCCTGCGGACCGTCCAGCGCCACCGAGACGTCGGCCAGCTCCGCGCCGGCGATCTCCCCGGCCCGGCGGGCGATCAGCTCCACCACCTCCAGCCGGGGCGCGCCCGACAGCAGGCTGCGGCTGATCTCCGCGCTGGCCCGCAGCCAACGCTGGCGCAGCTGCGCCTCCTCGTACAGCCGGGCGTTGTCGATCGCCACCCCGGCCGCGACCGCCAGGGTGGAGATCACCGCCTCGTCGTCGGTGTCGAAGTCCAGCCCGCCGCGCTTGTCGGTGAGGTACAGGTTCCCGAACACCTCGCCGTGCACCCGCACCGGCACCCCGAGGAAGGTGTGCATCGGCGGATGGTTCGGCGGGAAGCCCGCCGAGGCCGGGTGCTCGGACAGCACCGGGCAGCGCAGCGGCTGCGGGTCGCGGATCAACTCGCCGAGGATGCCCCGGCCGGACGGCGGCGGGCCGATCTCGGCGATCTCCTCCTCGGACAGGCCCACCGTCAGGAACTGCGACAGCGAGTGCCCGTCCGGGCCGATCACTCCGAGCGCGGCGTAGCGGGCGTCCACCAGGTCGGCGGCGGCCTCGACGATCCGGTGCAGCGCCTGGGCGAGGTCCAGCTCCCGGCCGACCGCGAGCACCGCCTCCAGCAGGTTGTGCACCCGGTTCTGGGTGCCGCGCGCCGCGTCGATCCGCCACTGGAGCTCCTCCAGCAGCTCGTCCAGGCGCAGCCGGGGCATCCGCGCGCCGCCGACCGCCGCGCTGCCGTCCGCTCCGCCCACCGCTGTCCTCCTCGTACTCGCCCTGGCCCGTCCTCCACCCGCCGCCGGAGGGCGCCAGGTGCCGCCCGATCAGGGCGATTGCCGGATTCACGGTAGTGCCCGGGTGTCGGCACCCCGCACGCCGGGGTGCGCCGTACGCTCCCACGGGCGGGCCTTTCGTCCCGTCGCCGAGGGGCCTGCGGCCTCTGTCGCGAGGCCCTGGCGGACCGCCAGGGTGGGGGAGGAGCGGACGGGCCGTCAGTGCGCGCACCGTCCCCGCGCCGCCCCGCCAAGCGCCGACACAGTGGAGGAACCCTCATGACGCCATCCGTCCTGGCCGGGGTCGACGGCTCGCCGGAGAGCACCACCGCCGCCCTCTGGGCCGCCGACGAGGCGGTGCTCCGGGATGCCCCGCTGCGCCTGGTGCACGCCTGGCCGTGGCTGACCGACGGCGTGGCCACCTTCGCCGAGCCCGACGACCTGCCGGCCGCCGCGCAGCGGGTCCTGGCCTCGGCCGCCGACGCGATCCGCGAGCGCCACCCCGACCTGGTGGTGCACACCGACGCCGTCCTGGACGCGCCGGTGGACGGCCTGGTCGCCGCGGCCGAGGACGCCGCCCTCCTGGTGCTCGGCTCGCGCGGCCTCGGCGGCTTCACCGGGCTGCTGCTCGGCTCGGTCGGCATGGCCGCGGCCGCCCGCAGCACGGTGCCGGTGGTCGTGGTGCGCGAGCCGGGCTCGCCCGACGGGGCCGGCGACGACGGGCCCGAGGTGCTGGTCGGCGTCGACGCGCACGCCCCGGAGGAGGAGGTGCTCGCCTTCGCCTTCCAGGAGGCCGCCCTGCGCGGCGCCCGGGTGCGGGCCGTGCACGGCTGGGACCTCCCGCCGGTCTTCGGCTACGCCGGCGGGGCCGTGCCGCCCACCGAGATCGCCCAACTGGAGGCGCTGGAGGCCAAGCTGCTCACCCTCGCCCTGGCCGGCCAGCGCGAGCGGCACCCGGACACCGTGGTGATCGAGGACGTCCGGCTCGGCGCCGCCCGCGGCCTGGTCGAAGCCTCCGCCGGCGCCGCCCTCCTGGTCGTCGGCCGCCGCCACCGCTCCCTCGACTTCGGCCCCCGCCTCGGCCGCGTCGCCCACGCGGCCCTGCACCACGCCCAGTCCCCGGTCGCCGTCATCCCCCACCCCTGATCAACGGAACGATCGCGAAGGCGCGTACACCGTCACCGTGACTGGTTTTCACACGCGCGCCGCCTCCCGGAGGGGGCGCGCGTGCGTCCAATCGTGGGGTAAAGCGCCAACGTGCCCCGACCCGTTCCTAATCGGAGCACGTTGGCGCCTATGACGGCCCTGCCGCCCGCTGCACGCACCTGCTCTCGCTCAGGAGCGCGAGGGCAGGCACAAGCCAGGCCCTGGCGGGGACGTCACTGAGGTGTCGTGATGCCAGCTCCAACCACAGCCAGGACGACGACCGTGAGGTCTTCTTCGGGGATCAAGTCCGGTGGGGGATGATCGGTCGGGCGCGTTCGAGAAGATCGCGGACGTGGGGGTTGCGCCGGTGCGGTTGGGTTGCGGAGAGCATGGTGCGGATGCGGTCGTCGGCTCGGCCGGACTGGACGTGGGGGAAGTCGTCCAGGGCGAGGTTCCAGTTCTGGACGGCTTCCTCCAGTCGGCCGGCTCCGAGCTGCCATTCGGCGAGCATTGCGCGGTGACGGACACGGGCCCGGCGGTACACGGCGGGTCGGACCTTCTCGGAGTGCTGGAGTGCGCGGATTGCGCCTTCGCGGTCACCGAGTTCGTAGTTGACCTGGGCGACGTGGTACGAGAGGGAGGCCGGGTCGTAGGAGCCGTGGGCTTTGGCCTTGGACTCGGCCTGTTCCATGGCGACTTCGGCCGAACGGAGCATGGCGACCGCACCAGCACGGTCACCGGCCTGGGCGAGGGCGTGGGCCTGCTGTCCGGCGAGGAAGGCGCGCATCCGTGGTCCGGCCTCGGGTGATGCGGCAGCGGCGGCGTTCGCGTACCGCAACGCGGTTGCTCCGTGGCCGAGTTCGACCGCTTGGACGCTCATTCCGCGCAGGGTGGTGCAGTAGGTGAGGTGGTCACCGGCGGCGAGGGCGAGCTCCAGCGCTTTGGTGTAGTAGGCCTGGCCGAGCAGGTCGAGGCGTTCGTCCACGGCCATGTAGCCGGTCAGGTAGAGGTGGTCGGCGGCGGCGGACAGCATCGCCTTGCGGGCCTCGTCGTCGGCGGTGGCCTTGAGGTGTGGGGCGATGTTGTTGACCATGAACGCGGCGGCCATCGGGCGGGCGGTCCGGCCGCCGAACTGGTCGTCCAGCTCACTGATGCGCTCGGTCATGGCGATCACGGCCTCGACCTCGGCCATGCCGATCCGGGTGTGTGGATCCGCCTTCAGCCGCTCGAATCGCCCGATGACGTCCGGCCAGCCTGGAATGGTGAGGGCGACCGAGTACAGGCCCGCCCCGAGTACGCCCCTGCGCGATGGGTCCATGTCCATGCTCCCGAGGTCGATCAGTCCCGCCACCGTATCCCCGGACTGGGTCTGAACGTCAGGTCGATCGGCGAAGCCCGCCTCGAATGCGGTGACCGGCCGCCCCAGGCGGCGGGCCAGGGCCTCCAGGACCACTTTCTGGTACTTGGCCATGGGACGGGTGCCCGAGAGCCAGTGCGAGACGGCCGACTCGTCGTACCTCAGCTTGTAACCGGCCTCGGTTCCGGCCCGGTTGACCGCTCGGGCGAACTCGCCGTTGCTCGCCCACCGACATTCTGCGACCAGTGTCGCGAGCTTGCCGTTGGGTGTCCGTTCGCGTGCTGCCATTGCCGCCCCCGGGCCGGGTTTCAAGGGTTTCAGGCATCCGGGGTGTCTCTACCGTGTTCACGCCGAGCGCACACCTGTTGACTTATTGTCAGGCCAAGCGAGAGCCCCACGAACCGGGGCTGCTTCGGCTCCACGATCGGCGGCACCGCCCACCTGCTCGTCCATTCCCAGGTGGCCGGTACCGCTCTCCAGGCCAGTGCCGAAGGGTGCCCCACCGTGGTCGTGCACTCCCATGTCTTCTTCCTGACCAGAGATCCGGTCTCCGCGCCCGTCGCCCGTCGCAAGGTGAGGAGCCGCGTCGCCAGCTGGGGCGTCCTGCTCGACGAGGACACCCGGCTCGCGTTGGACACGGTCACCTCCGAGCTGGTGACCAACGCCGTCCGGCATTCCGACCGACCGATGCTCGCTGTCGCCGTCTACGTGAGCGTCCCGCTGCGGCGGGCCCTGGTCGAGGTCTACGACGGCTCGATCACACTTCCCCGGCGACGCCAGGCCGGCACGGACGCGGAGAGCGGCCGGGGGCTGGAACTGGTCGAGTGCCTGGCCCTGGCGCACGGCGCGGAGCGGACCGAACAGGGCAAACGCGTCTGGGCGGAGTTGGCCCTGCCCGAACAGCCGATGACCAGGCGACAGCTCCTCGCCGGGCCGCGACGAGCGGTCCAGGCAGCCTTGAACGCGCTTCCGCGTCCCGGGCGGTCCCCGATGCGGCCGCCGTTCGCGCCCGGCAGTACCCGCCCTCGCACCGCCGACTGAACCGGCCCCGTCCGCACCGCCCAGGGAAACCCGCTCCGAAGGGGTCAGATCTGATGACCAGTACAGGCGGGATCCTCGGCCCCCGGGGATTCCGCACCGGCATCGAGTGGTCCGCCCCCTCGGCCGCCCGCGCACGCGCCGCCCAGCTCGTCGCCGAACACCGCACCCGCCGCCAGGAGATCATCCGCAACCCCCATCTGGACACCGAGTGGGCCCGCGCGGCCGTCCGGGCCCCACAGCTGCTGGCCGCCGTCCGGGAAGCCATCGGCCAGGACATCGCGGTGGAGAACACGTTCCTCGTGGTGAAGTGGCCCGGCCGCGCATTCGAGATCCCCTGGCACCAGGACGGCATCGATGCCCGCCTCGAACTGGACCCCGACCGGTCCGTCTCCGCCTGGCTGGCCATCAGCGACGCCGCCCTCGACAACGGCTGCCTGCACGCCGTGGTCGGCTCGCACCAGTTCGGCTACCTGCCGTTCTCCTCCGAGGCCGAGCACGGTGCCGAACGCGGCCGTGCCGACCAGGCGACCGGCTTCACCGCCGACGCCTCGACCGTATTGCCCCTGCCTGCCGGGTCCGCCCTGCTCATGGACAGCCGCCTGCTGCACCGCTCCGGCACCAACACCAGCAACGGCGCCCGCGTCGGCCTGAACGTCCGCTACGCCGCCCCCGGCGGCATCCGCCGCCGCGACCCCCAGAGCCCCAGCCCCGACCCGATCAGCGGGACGGGCTGGTAGCCACCGCCCAAGGGAGCAACACCCCACCGAGAGGAGCACAACGCCGTGACCATCCTCGAAGAGATCGCCACCCGCGAGGACCTGGTGACCCGGGTCCGCGTCCTGACCGGGGAGGACGTCGACGCGGCCCGCCGTGCCGACAAGACCTCGATCGCCAAGTCCGACTGCACCTACTACTGCCCCGACGCGGCCACCGCCGAGCGGTGCATCCAGTCCCTGCGCGAGTCCGACGAGCGCCTGCGCAACCGCCCCGAGGAGCTCATGCTCTGGGACTGGCAGTGCACCTACTGGGAGGCCGAGCCCGGCAACCCCAACGGCGGCGGCACCGTCCTCCTCGGCGTCGCCTGGTACGACCGGGCGTTCTTCGACGACCGGCGCGACGCCTGGTTCGGCGCCATGCACCAGCGGATCTACAAGGACCTCGGCATCCCGCTGGAGGACATCACCGTCACCCACTGGCAGCTGATCACCAGCTGACCCGAGCACCACCAGCACACCGGCCGGGCCCCGCACCGCAGGGCCCGGCCCACGCCTGGACTCAGTCGCGGGCCGCCAACTCCGGCACCGGCTCGACCTCCGGCACCGGCCGACGCCCCCGTGCCAGGCCCAGCACCAGCACGGCACCCGCCACACCGACCACCACCACCGCCAGACCGCCCACCAGGAACGCGGCCCTCGGACCGCTGGCGGCAAGCCCGGGGACGAACAGCATCGAGACCGTCCCGCAGGTGCGGATCACGGTCAGGTCCACCGTCAGCAGCCGCCTGCGAGCGGCCGGAGGGAACAGCGCGAAGTGCGTCGACAACGCAATCTGCAAGAACGGCGACACCGCCCCGGAAAGCACGGACAGCGCCAGCAGCACCGGCAGCGACCCGGCCAGCCCGGTGGCCGCCAGCACCAGCCCCGACACCGCCCACACCCCGCAGTACACCGCCGTCAGTGGCGCCGGCAGCCGCACGTTCCCGGCCACCAGATTCCCGGCCAGGGCCCCGGCGCCGGTGCAGGCCAGCACCGCCGCGTAGGCTGAGGCCCCGGCGCCGAGTCGGGCTGCCAGCAGGGCGGGCATCGCCAGCGACACCGCCCCGGCGAAGATCCCGATCCCGTGCACCGCCAGCACCACCCCGGTATCCGGATGGGTCCGCACCAACGACCAGATCCCCGGCTGCACCCCGGCCGCCTGCGGCCCGGCCTGCGGGTCGGCCCCGGTCGGCCGGACGCGGCCGCCCAGCAGCACCAGGGCGAGCGCCGAGACGGCGAACGTCGCCGCGTCCACCCAGAACAGCCCGGCCAGCGGCATCACCGCCAGCAGCAGCCCAGCCGCCCCGGGACCGGCGATCCGGGCGATCCGACCGGTCAGGTCCATCAGCCCGCTGACGGCCTGGACCTCGCCCAGCCTCACCAGGTCCGGCACCATCGCGCCGAGGTTCGGATCGAACAGGGCCCCCCCGACACCCAGCAGTGCGGCCGAGGCGATCAACCCCACGGCTCCGAACTCGGCCCACGCCCAGGGCAGCGCGGCCACCAGGACCAGCCGTACGGCGTCCACCACCGCGAGCGCTCGCAGTGATGCGAACCGGTCCATCACCCGGCGGCCCACCGTGCCCAGCACGATGTACGGCAACGACTCGGCGACAGCCACCAGCCCCATCGCCCCGGCACCCGCGTGCTCCCACGCCATCCACATCACGGCCATCGCGTACAGCCGGTCACCGAACACCGACGCCGTCTGCGCCCCCCACAGCAGATGCACAGGCCCACGACGCAGCAACCGCACGTACCGCATGATCCACTCCGCCCCAGGAAGCACGAAGTCCCGGCAGCGAACCGCTACCGGGAACTCCCCACACCCTAGGGCAACTTGAGGTCCACCCGGAGCAGGCACCCCGAGCGCGGCACCCCGACACCGGCGGCCATATCCCTCGCTCGGCCCCGACTCCGGCAGGCTGTCCGGCGCACCGGCCCCGCTGATCGGGCTAGCCATGCCTAAAGAATATTTTTACCTGCCAGGGCCTCATTTAATTCACATCGAATCGAACATGTCAGCGACCCCCGCAGTTGATTTCGATATATTCTCTTGAAGTTTACCGCCCATGAATCCACTCTTGTTTGTCAATGATCCGTGCCCTATCCTTCAGTGGATCCAGTGAGGCAAGATAGGGGTCTATGGTGGCGAGTGTGGGCGCTCCCAGGGATGGGCAAGATTTGCTCGAATATCGGCCGAGTTTGACGCCAGAGCAGGAGTGTCGCGCTCAGGAGGACTACCGGAGGACGGTCAAGGAGTTCGACCAGCTAGAGGTCGATATTCGGGAGGCTCGCACCTTTCAGCGGATCTTCTGGCTGAGCATGCTCGGCGCGATGGCGTTGACCTTCCTGCTGGGCTACACCGTGATCATCGGACTCTGGAATACGCAGCTACTGTTCGTGCGATATGTGGGACTGGCGATCGTAAGCGCCCTGTGGGTCGCTATGGGCCGGCTCCTGCGGACCAACCGTCAGAAGATCGCCACCAAGTCCGGCGATCTGCGTAATGCGCTGCAGGATCGCCAGACCGCCGCAGCCCAGCTTCCACTGGATTCCCCTTCTGCCCTGCGAATCTACCGCGAAGCGTCGCTGGAGATCATCGATCAGTACCGGAAGGGCGCTAACAAGAACCGCCGGGTCCACAACTTCTTTCAGGTGATCATCATCACCGGGTCAATCGTGACGTCATCCCTCGCTGCAATGAACGACGGAAGCAGTGTCACGTTGAGGTTCGGAACTGCCTTCCTTAGCGGCTTTGTGGGAATTTCGGCAGGTGTGACCGGGTACTTCAAGTTCCGGGAGCGCGGCTACAACCTGCAGTCGACTGCTGACGAGATCGAGAAGCACTACAACGCTTCACAGTTCATGCTCGATGAATATGCCGGAAGCGACCCGAGCAACCCTCTCCCCGAGGGTGATCGACTGCGAATGTTTGCTCGATTTGTCGAGCGCCTGAAAGAGGAGCAGCGGAAACGGGAGCTGCAGCTTGAGCAATCCAGCTCCGCGAGCGAGGAGCACGCCAGCTGATGAGATCAAGGTGCACAGTGGGATGGCAGGAATTACGTCTCCTGCTCTCGCCGATCCAACACTGGCGCACCCGCCGGTTAATGAGGGCCCATGGCTCAATTTCGTACACGACTGCCTGGTGCGTGGTGGAGCTGGCTCGATCCCCCTCTGAGCTTCCGTACGTCCACGATGTCGCCGCCCGGATGAAGGCACTGGGCATGCCGACGCCAGGAATCACTCTAGAACCTTGGGGCTGCTTAGACCCGGTCGAGCAGCGCCGCCGCCTCGCGTGGTTGGAGCGTCATGGGGCGACCCCACTTGCTGCTATGGGAGTGACGCGCGGGGCAGTGGAACAGGCAAAACTTCATGTTGTGGAATGGGGCCTGCCCGCCGGACACGGAGCCGCTGCGGTCACGGCCAGCCGGAGCGCAGAGCGTGGGGACGGCGAGCGGCCGCAGAGATAAAGGAGGGGCCAAGCAGTACTGCCGAAGCCGGTTCTGAGTGCGCACTTTTCCTCTCCTCCACTGTCAAAAGCGGTACCACCCTTGTCGGACCCCCCGTAGAAATTGGAACGCCAAGTGCCCGGACGCCAGCCGAAGTCGAACAGTGTCGGCTCCGCCAGGTGCGGTATGAGCACCAGCACCAAGAAGGAGACGGTCAACACCGCTCTACGCGAGGTGCTGGAGAACAGGCGGCGAGCGCTCGCCCTCACGCGGCTGCGTGCCGCGGCCGATGCGGGGTCCTTCGATCTGGAGATCTTCGAGGACAAGAGGAACTACCGTCGGTGAACGCGGCGCAATTCCTGATCGACACCAGCGCGCTCGCGCGCTTCATGTGCGGCGACGCCGAGCAGTAGGGCTGGGAGCAGGCCGCAGCGGCGGGCTTGGTCGTAACCTGCCCCATCACCGAGCTTGAGTTCTTCTACAGCGCGCGGACAGCAGCCGACCGCAGGCAGGGGATCGAAGACATGTGGCTGGGTACCGGTCGATGACCGCGCCTGGTACGTCCAGGGCATGCTGACCAAACGAGGTCAGCACCGTAGCGCCGGAGCCGTGGACCTGGTCGTCGCGGCCACAGCGGAACTGCAAGGCCTGACCCTTCTGCACCGGGACCGCGACTTCGAGTGCATCGCGAGCGTCACCGGACAGGCCCTCCAGTGGTACGGGCCGGAGGCCGGCAAATGAATCCGGTCCGTTCCGGTCCAGGACTGGGAGCCGGAAGAGCGGCCTGATCCCGTTCGAACCGCAATCTCGTGTTCTCTGCCTCCGCCCGACGGGCCATCGGCCGGGCCGGATCACGCCTCGGCGGGGGGCGGGGCGTGATCCGGCCGGGGAGTGTCAGGGGGTCGGGGGTTCGGTTGGCTGGGGGCGGGTGCCCGGGGGGAGGACTTGGGCCTTGAGGTGGAGGTCCGGGCTGTGGCGGAAGCCGAGGGTGAAGTCCACCCACTGGCCGGCCCGTAGGGGTGGGGGGTCGGCGATCATCAGGTCGGCGTCCTCCGGGGCCATCGCCAGCTCGCCGCGGCCCGGGATCGGGAGGGCGGCCACCGGCTCCCAGCGGCCTGCGGCGCCCTGGTGGAGGTGCCGCTTGATCGTGATCCTGCCGCCGAACTCCCAGCTCGCGGACGTCAGTTCGTCCGGTACGTCCCCGGGGTTGCGGATCGTGAAGAAGGCCGCCGTGGCCGGGGCCGCGCCTGCCGTCGGCAGCAGCAGCCAGCCCGGGCCGGCCTCCACCGGCCGGGGCCGCCCGGCCCCGCCGAACGCCGTCCACCCGGTCAGCAGCACCAGCGTCAGCGCTGCCGCGCCCACCGGCGGGCCGACCACCCGCAGCCGTCCGATCGCGCTCATCGCCGAGCCCCCTTCCGGGCCGCCGAGGTGCCCCGCCCGGGCTGCCAGGTGCGCAGCCGCAGGCTGTTGCCGACCACCAGCAGCGAGCTGAGCGACATCGCCACCGCCGCCAGCATCGGGTTGAGCAGGCCGACGGCCGCCAGCGGGATCAGCACCACGTTGTAGCCGAAGGCCCACAGCAGGTTGGCCCGGATCGTGCCGAGGGTGCGTCGGGCCAGCCGGACGGCGTCCACCACGGCCTCGATGTCGCCGCGCACCAGGGTCAGTCCGGCCGCGCCGATGGCGGCGTCGCTGCCCGAGGCCAGTGCCACCCCGAGGTCGGCCGAGGCCAGTGCCACCGCGTCGTTGACGCCGTCGCCGACCACCGCGACCGTCCGCCCGGCGCCCCGCAGCTCGGCCACCACGGCGGCCTTGCCCTCCGGCGAGGCCGCGGCGTGTACCCGTTCGATGCCCAGCTCGCGCGCCACCGCCCGGGCCGCGCCCGGGCCGTCGCCGGTCAGCAGGACGGTCTCCAAGCCCAGCCCGCGCAGCCGGTGGAGCGCCCGCCAGCTGCCCGAGCGCAGCGTGTCGCCGACGGCGAGCACGGCCGCGGCCCGCCCGTCCAGCTCGACCACCACGGCCGTGCGGCCGGTGTCCGAGGCGGCGGTGACGGCGTCCGCGAGGTCGTCTGGGAGCGGCTGCGCCGTGCCGTCCGGGCGGACCACCCGTATGCTCCGGCCCTCGACCACCCCGGACACCCCGACCCCGGTGGCGGCCGCGAAGCCGTCCACCGCGGGCAGCGGACCGCAGCGCTCCCGCGCGGCCGCCGCCACGGCCCGCCCGATCGGGTGCTCCGAGTGGTGTTCCACCGCGCCGGCCAGCCGCAGCACCGCACCCTCGTCGAGCCCCTCGCCGAGACCTTCGCCGAGACCTTCGTCTGGCGTCGCGTCGAAGCCCTGGGCGACCGTCACCGCCGCCAGTTCCATCCGCCCGGTGGTCAGCGTCCCGGTCTTGTCCAGCACCACGGTGTCGACCCGGCGCAGGCTCTCCAGCACCTCCGGGCCGCGCACCAGCACGCCCAGCTCCGCGCCCCGCCCGGTCGCCGCCAGCAGCGCCGTCGGGGTGGCCAGGCCCAGGGCGCACGGGCAGGCGACCACCAGCACGGCGACCGCCGCCGTCACCGCCGCCTGCGGGGCCGCGCCCGCGCCGAGCCAGAAGCCCAGCACGCACACCGCGCCCGCCAGCACGCACGGCACGAACACCCCGGCCACCGCGTCGGCGAGGCGCTGCGCCCGGGCCTTGCCGGCCTGGGCGTCCGCCACCAGCGCGGTGATCCGGGCGAGTTGGGTGTCGGCGCCGACGGCCGTCGCCCGCACCACCAGCGCGCCGCCGACGTTGACGGTCGCCCCGGCCACCGCGTCCCCGGGGCCGACCTCCACCGGCACGCTCTCGCCGGTCAGCAGGCTCAGGTCGAGCGCCGAACCGCCCTCGACCACCACCCCGTCGGTGGCCACCCGTTCGCCCGGCCGCACCACGAACTCCTGCCCGGGCAGCAGCAGTTCGATCGGCACCAGGTGTTCCTCGCCGGTCCCGCCGTCCCGGACGCACACCTGCTTCGCGCCCAGTTCGGCCAGCGCCCGCAGCGCGGAACCGCTGCGCCGCCGCACCCGGCCCTCCAGCAGCCGCCCGGCCAGCACGAACAGCGGCACCCCGACCGCCGCCTCCAGGTAGACGTGCGCCGCGCCGCCGCCGTCCGCGGTCAGCGAGAACGGCATCCGCATGCCGACCTCCCCGGCGCCGCCGAACACCAGCGCGTACGCGGACCAGCCGAAGGACGCCACCACCCCGAGGCTGACCAGGGTGTCCATGGTGGCCGCCGCGTGCCGCAGCCCCTGCCAGGCCCGGCGGTGGAACCCGGCCGACCCCCAGGTCACCACCGGGACGGCCAGCGCGAAGCAGACCCACTGCCAGGCGGGGAACTGCAGTGACGGCACCATCGACAGCACCACCACCGGGACGGCCAGCAGCGTCGTCACCAGCAGCCGCCAGCGCTCCGCCGGCTCCTCGTCCGGCAGCCCGACGCCCGTCCCGGTGGGCGCCAACTCGGCGGTGTAGCCAGCCCGTTCGACGGCTGCCACCAGCTCTGCGACCGGCACCGCGGCCGGGTGCAGCACCCGCGCCCGACCGGTCGCCAGGTTCACCCCGGCCGTCACTCCGTCGATCCGGGCCAGCCGCTTCTCCACCCGGCCCACGCAGGCCGCGCAGGTCATGCCGCCGACCGCGAGATCGGTGCTCACCAGGGCCCCGGCGTCGGCCCCCGCGACCGGGCTCATCGCATCCCGCCCATGTCGTGCCCGCCCATCCCGGGCGCCCCGGGCGACGCGCCGCCCCCGGGCGTCAGCCCCGGGGACACCGGGCCCGCCTGCCGTCCCACCGCATACGCCACCACGAACACCACCACCAGCAGCAGGGCGAACCCCGCCAGCACACTCAAGGGCCGGACACCCGGCGACTTCGCACTCACCCCCCAGCAGTCGGACGGCGGGCGCGGTTGGTTCCCGTACGGTCCGAACCGGTGGGGGCCATGGCGCCGCGGGCCCGGCGAGACCCGTACGGCGGGCCCCGGGCCCGGATTAATTCGGATGACGCACCCGATGTGACCAGGTAGCGTCCGGGACGGCGCCTCCCGATGCGCTGGGCCCCGGCTACTACCCGTCAACTAGGTGCCGGTGCCCGTGGTCGGGTTCCGGGAGGCGCCCATACGCGTTCGGCCCCGGGGCCGCTTCAGCCCGGGGGCCGGGGGCCGGGGTTCGTGGGCCGGGGGCCTGGGGCCGGGGTTCGTGGGCCGGGGGCCTGGGGCCGGGGTCGGGCGAACCCGCCCTCTGCGGAATCTGATCGTCATAAGATCCCTTCGTGTGCCGAAGATCGGCACCCGGCCCGGCCGCGCGCGCTCGTGCGGCCGGACGGATGGTCAACGCAGCGGGGAGTAGCGATGACACGTACGGGGAAGCGGATGCTGGCCGCAAGCGCGGCCGCGCTGGCGGCGGTACTGGCGGTCGCCGGAACGGCCGCGGCGCAGCCGGGCCCGACCGCGGTCCAGAGCGGTATGGGGACGGGGGAGATCCTGCCGCACCCGGGGGAGACGGGCCTGATCTGGATCCCGGACTGGATCGGCGACGGCGGCGCGGTGACGGCCTCCGTCAACCCCTCGCAGCCCTTCACCGTCACGGTGGGCTGCCAGGGCGGCGGCTCGGTCCAGGTCCACGTCGCCGGCCTGGCGCCGGCCGATTTCACGGTCCAGTGCCCGGTCGGCGCGACCGGCATCGGCTCGGTGGAGATCCCCGCCCGGCCCGGCCGGGACCTCCTGTTCACGGTGACCGCCTCCGACCAGGCGATCCACTGGGGCATGTACGCCACCCAGGCGGACTGACCCCGCCGCGCGTCCCGGAACGGGTCCCGTTCATCCCTGCCGCGCGCGCGACAGCGCTGAACAGGACTGAACGGGACCGACGGGCCGGGCCCCCTAACGCCGCACGCTGCGCGGCCCGGTGACCGCCGCGCCCAGCGCGCCGACCCGGGCCCGCAGTTCGCGGTCGGCGGTGACGACCAGGCAGTCCCGGTCCGGCTGTTCGGCCCTGGCCGCCCGGACCAGCTCGACGATCCGGTCGTCACCGCTGCCGGCCGCCGCGACCACCCGCACCTCGGGCACTCCGTCCACACCCCGGGCCGCGCCCTCCACGACCAGCACCACCTCCAGCGGCCCGGGCCGCTCCGGCAGGCCCTGCCCGGCGACGGCGACCAGCGCGTCCCGCAGCCGCTCGGCGGCGCCCCGGCGGTCCCGCCACCACCCGTCGGGCACCGACCCGACCACATTGGCCGCGTCCACCACCAGCAGCGGCAGCCCGCCCCGGGCCCCGTCCGCGTCCCTGTTCTCCATGGCCTCTCCCACGCCCTTCCTCGTCACGCCTTTCCCCGGGCCGGCCCGGCGAATGACCGGGGCCCCGCCGGCCGGGTGGCGCGTCAGCGTCAGGTGAGGGTGATCCGGATGCCGACGGTGCCGCGCTCGCCGCGGCGCAGCCGGCTGCCGAGCAGGGTGAGCACGCCGAGCAGGCCGTACTTCTGGCGCAGCAGGGTGCGGTAGGCGGCGGTGCGTTCGGGGCCGAGGATCTCGGCGGTGGCGGGGTACTGCTCGCCGGTCGGCCGGCCCTTGACGTCGCAGGGGCCCACCAGGACGTCCGCGCGGTTGCGGATCCGCTTGACCTTCCAGGAGTCGGCGACGGTCCAGACGCCGAGCGCCTCGCCGTCGCGCACCACCCACACCGGGGTCGGCACGGTGGTGCCGTCCTTCTTGTAGGTGGTGACGAGCAGGTAGCTCCCGGAGGAGAGGCTGACGATCCGGGCGAGCCGGTCCGTAGCGGAGTGGTCGGGCGTGGTCATGGCCGGAAGTCTAGGGCGTGCCTGACCAGGGCCCGGGCCCGGCGGGCCAGCCCGCGGTGGCGCTGCCCGCCGAGGGCGGTGGCGCCCGGGTCGGGGAGCGCGGCCGGGTCGTCGGCGACTGCGGCGTGGCGGCGGGCCGCGGTGCGCCCGGCGGCCCACAGGGCGAGGACGGCGCCGAGGGCGATGGCCGTCCAGGCGGCCGGGGCGAGGCCGGGGTCGGTGCCCCGGACGGCCTGCGGGCGCGCCTGGCCGGCGGTGGCGGCGGTGGCGGCGGATGCGGTGCTGCCCCGGCCGGTGAGGCCGGCCGGGCGGGCGGCGGCGGTGTCCTCCACCAGTTGCCCGACCGGCTGGACCTTGTCGGCCGCCGCGAAGCCCCAGTCGAGCAGCGCGGACGCCTCGTCGTAGACCCGGGTCTGGGTGTCGGGGTGCATCACCGTCACCAGCAGGGTGCGGCCGCCGCGCTGGGCGGCGCCGGTGAAGGTGGCGCCCGCGTTGGTGGTGTAGCCGTTCTTGACGCCGATCAGGCCCTGGTACTTTCCGAGCAGCCGGTCGGTGTTGGCGATGTCGAAGCTGGTGCGCTGCCCGGTGAGCTTGTCGAGTCCGCCGGGGAAGTGCGCGGTGCGGGTGGAGCAGTAGGAGCGGAAGTCGGCGTTGCGCAGCCCGGCGCGGGCGAACAGGGTGAGGTCGTAGGCGGAGGAGACCTGGCCGTCCATGTCGTAGCCGTCGGGGGAGACCACCTTGGTGTCGCGGGCTTGCAGGGCCTGGGCGCGGGCCTGCATCTCGGCGACGGTCTGCTGGAGGCCGCCGTTCATGTGCGCGAGGACGTGGACGGCGTCGTTGCCGGAGCTGAGGAAGACGCCCCGCCAGAGGTCCTCGACGCGGTACGGCAGGTCCTCCTTGACGCCGACGAGGCTGCTGCCGGCGCCGACGTTGGCCAGTTCGGCCGTGGTGACCTTGTGCTCCGTCATGCGGTCGAACTTGGGCAGCACGGTGTCCGCGAAGAGCATCTTCAGGGTGCTGGCCGGGGGGAGCTGGAGGTGGGCGTTGTGGGCCGCGAGGACCTCGCCGGTGTCGGCGTCGGCGACCAGCCAGGACCGCCCGGTCAACGTGGTCGGCAGCGCGGGCGCCCCGGCCAGCGGAGCGACCTGGACGGTGGACTGGCCGAGCCGTTCGCCGCCGACCGCACCCGCGGCGTCCTGCCCGGGGGCGGTCGGGGCGCCGACGGCGAGCATCAGGGTGGACACCGCGGCGGCCGCCGCCACTCTGCTGACATGCTGTGGCATCTGCTGCACACGGCGAACGTACCCGGGGCGCCGCCGGGCCGCCGCGCCTGCTGCTCCGTCCGGATCCCGGGCGGTCCGGCGGTCCGGATCCCGGGCGGCACGGTGCCGGGGCAGCCGGGGGAAGGCCGGGGGAGGACGCCGGGACGACTTTGGTCATCCCCGGGTCGCGCCGAAAGTCGGATTCCCGGGCGCCGGGAGCTGCCTAGGCTCGGGGTATGAAGACGCTGCTCGGCTATCTCGGTTTCGTGCTGATCCTCGGCGGCGGGTCCGGCCTGGCGGCGGACTGGCTGGGGGGCTTCCGGCTGTTCGGCTTCGTCCGTTTCCTGGTCCCGGACGGCCATGAGACCGCCGGGTACGCCACCCTGCTGGTGCTCGGCATCCTGCTGGCGATCCCGGCGGCCCGCCGGGGCTGATCAGCGGCTCAGCCCGAGCCCTGATCCGCGCCCTGACCGGCCCCTCGACCGGCGCCCCGCCCGGCACTCTGATCAGCCCCCGCTCCCACCCCCGCCCCCGCCCCCGAGGCCGCCACGCCGTCGAGCAGGACGGCGAGCCCGGTGCGGAAGGCCGCCCGGTCGCGGTCCTGCGGCGTGCCGACGCCGGCGCCCTGGAGGGCGGTCAGCAGGGGGAAGCGCTCGGTGAAGTCCGGTGCCAGTTCGGCGAGTCGGGCGGACCGGGCGGTCCACCAGTCCTCGTCGGCGATGCCGGTCGCGGCGGCGGCGCCGCGCGATTCGGCGGCCACGGCGGCCGTGCCCCGGACGAACTGCCAGAGCGCCGCGACGACGCCGTGCAGCCGCGCGGGTGCGAGGGCGGCCGGTTGCAGGGCGCGCAACAGGCTTTCCATGGCGGCGAGTTCGGCCGGTCCGAGCACCGGTCGGGCCTGCGAGACCTGGAGGATCCAGGGGTGGCGCAGGTAGCAGGCGTACAGTTCCTCGGCCCAGGCGGTGACGGCGGGGCGCCAGCCGTCCAACTCCGCGACGTCCAGCCGTAGTTCGCCGAGTGCCCGGTCGTGCATCAGGTCGAGGAGTTCGGCCTTGCCCGGGACGTAGGTGTAGAGGGCCATGGCGGTGCGGCCGAGCCGTTCGCCGACGGCGCGCATAGAGAGCGCGGCCATGCCGTCCGCGTCGGCGACCGCGATGCCGGCGGAGACGATCGCGTCGACGCTGAGGCCCGGTTTGGGGCCGCTGCGCCCGGTGCGCGGTTGCGGTGGTGTGCCCCAGAGCAGGGACAGGGACCGGTGGGCGTCGCCCTGTCCGGCGTAGACGACCATGCAGCAACTCCTTATGGCGTAAATTATCTTCGGCCGCGACAACTCTTTATGCCGTAAGATTATCAACCGAAGGGGTTTTGCGATGACACTGCCCGCCACCTTCGTCGAGGTCGTCGAGGTCCGCCGGATCACGCCGCGCACCGCCCGGGTCACCTTCGAGGCCGAGGCCCTGGCGGACTCCGTGGGCGCGGAGCCCGACCAGCAGGTGAAGCTGCGCTTCCCCGTCCCGGCCAGGCGGTGCCCGAGCTGCCCGCGCAGAGCGACGACCCGATGAGCTGGTACCAGGCCTACCTGGCGATCCCCGAGGCCGGGCGTCCGCTGCTGCGCAGCTTCACCCTCCGGCGCCGGCGGCCCGGCACCCGCCTGGTCGAGATCGACTTCGTGCTGCACGGCGACACCGGGCCGGCCGCCGCCTGGGCGGAGCGCGCGGAGCCGGGGCAGCGGCTCGGGATGGTCGGACCCTCGGCGCTGTACGCCCCGCCGGTCCCGTTCGCCGAGGCCGCCGCCGCTGCCGACTGGGTGCTGCTGGCGGGGGACGAGTCGGCGCTGCCGGCGATCGCGACGCTGGTCGAGGCGCTGCCCGCCGGGGTGCGGGCCCTCGCGTTCGTCGAGGTCGCGGACGAGGCCGAGCGGCAGCCGCTGGAGAGCCGCGCCGAGTTGGCCGTGCACTGGCTGGTCCGGGGCGGGGCGGCCCCAGGGGTCGTGCTGGCCGAGGCCGTGCGGTCCGCCGCGCTGCCGGCCGGTGCGCCGTTCGCCTGGCTCGCGGGGGAGGCGGGCGCGGTGCGGGCGCTGCGCCGCCACCTGGTGGCGGAGCGCGGCGTGCCGAAGCGGTCGATCGACTTCACCGGGTACTGGCGCCACCGGCTGACCCAGGACGACGCGCCCACCGCCGAGGATCTGGCGGACGCCCAGGAGCGAATGGCCGCGGGCTGATCGGGTGCTGATCGCCCGGTGGCCGGGGGATTCCGGCCACCGGGCGCCGGTGTGGCCGCGCGCCCGTTCTGTCATGTCCGGTTTCAGAGTGGGTCCGGGGGGAAGGGTGTGTGGCGGTGCTGACGGTGTGTCCCAGGTGGCGGTGGTCCGCCACTGTCCAGAGTTCGCCACCGATTTTTTCCGACCGGGATCGGACAGATCCGACCGGGTCTGGTCAGCGAAAAGGGGCGGACATGGCCCGATTTCTGCCGTGAATTTTACTTTCTGATGGTCTTTTTTACTTTCTAATGGGGATTTCCCCCCTTGTCGTGGTCGTGTCGGATGCGCTGGAATGCGACCGCTGTCGGGACGCGCGGTCCGGAGCAACCACGCGTCCGACCTGGATTCGCGTACGCTGGGCCGCGCAACCTGACGTCTCATCAGACGAAAGGATGTCCATTGATCGGCTGGCGGAAATCCCAGCTAGCAGCTGCCGTCACGGTCACCGCCGCGTCCATGGTCCTGACCTTCGGGTCCAGCGCCAACGCGGCTCCGCTCCCGGACCCGCAGAACGCCCCCGTGGCGTCCGCGGACGGGACCCCGGTGCCGGTGATCGTGATTCTCAAGGACCAGATAGCGGACGCCCCGGCCGACAACGGCCACCTCGGCGCCCGTAAGCAGAAGGCCGCGAACGCCCAGGCGCCGCTGCT
The DNA here is from genome assembly GCF_042887425.1 of Kitasatospora sp. NPDC057940. Taxonomy (NCBI): domain Bacteria; kingdom Bacillati; phylum Actinomycetota; class Actinomycetes; order Kitasatosporales; family Streptomycetaceae; genus Kitasatospora; species Kitasatospora sp. NPDC057940. Next base: position 78,188 of record NZ_JBHVPH010000015.1, on the reverse strand, counting down.
GGACAGGGTCAAGGCCAACGGCGGCACCAACATCAAGAGCTTCGTGGTCGGGAACGCGTTCTCGGCCACGGTGAGCCCCGCGCTGCGTGCCGCACTGCTGGCCGACCCGGCCGTCGCCTCGGTCGTCGCGGACGAGCAGGTCACCGTCACGCCGCCCGCCGCCGGCAAGGCCGCGGCCGCGAAGGACGCCGCGGACACCAAGGCCGGCGCCAAGTCGGCCAAGGCCGCCGCCCCGCAGGCCGTTTCGGGCAGCAACGGCCAGGGCGCCGAGCAGAACGCGACCAACACGATCTGCCCGTCCGACCCGTCCCAGCCGCTGCTGGAGCCGGAGGGCCTCTACTCGACGCACGCCGTCGGTGCCGACGGCAAGCCCGGCGCGGCCGACCTGGCCACCGGCAAGGGCGTCAAGGTCGCCTACATCGCGGACGGCCTCGACCCGAAGAACCCGGACTTCATCCGGGCCGACGGGTCGAGCGCGGTCGTCGACTACCAGGACTTCGCGGGCGACGGCGTGGACGCGCCGACCGGTGGCGCGGAGGCCTTCGGCGACGCCTCGGCGGTCATCGCCCAGGGCCGCCAGGTCTACGACGTCTCGAAGTTCGTGAACGCCTCGCGCGGTCTGCCGGCCGGCTGCAACATCCGCATCCGCGGCCTCGCCCCGGACGCCTCGCTGGTCGCCCTGCGGGCCGGCGGCGAGATCATGTCGAACTCGTCGATCCTGCAGTCCATCGACTACGCGGTCTCGGTCGCCAAGGTCGACGTGCTGAACGAGTCCTTCGGCGGCAACGTCACCCCGGACAGCGGCGCGCACGACACCATCTCGCTGTTCAACGACCAGGCCGTCAAGGCCGGTGTCACCGTCTCCGTCTCCACCGGCGACGCGGGCATCAGCGGCACCATCGGCACCCCGGCCACCGACCCGAACGTGATCGCGGTCGGTGCCTCGACGGACAACCAGAACTACCAGCAGACCGGCTACGCGGCCGCCCAGTTCTCCAACAAGACCTGGAGCAACAACCGCATCTCCGCGCTCTCCTCGGGCGGCTTCACCCAGGCCGGCCGCACGGTCGACCTGGTCGCGCCGGGCGAGTCGGACTGGGCGCTCTGCTCGCCCGACACCAGCAAGTACACCGACTGCACCGGCTACAGCGGCCAGGGTTCGCCGATCCAGTCGTTCGGCGGCACCAGCCAGGCCGCGCCGTTCGTCACCGGCGCCGCGGCCCTGGTCATCCAGGCCTACCGCGACACCCACGACGGTCAGTCGCCCGCCCCGGCGCTGGTGAAGAAGTTCATCACCGGCACCGCCCAGGACCTCGGCGTCCCGGCCGAGGAGCAGGGCGCCGGCCTGCTGAACGTCCGCGCCGCCGTCGAGGCCGCCCGCGGCTACCACGCCGGCTCCGGCGCGTCGGACAGCAAGACCGTCGTCGTCACCACCGGTCAGGTCGACATCGCCGGCAACCCCGGCTCGACCCACACCGCCGACGTGACCGTCACCAACACCAGCTCCGCCCCGCAGACGGTCAGCGGCGCGACCCGCACCTTCGTGCCGCAGTCGAGCAACCAGCAGACCGTCCAGCTGGACACGGCCTCCACCGACACCTTCAAGTACGCCACCAACGGCGCCACCTGGGTGCAGAAGCAGGTCAAGTTCACCGTCCCGGCCGGCGCCGACCGCCTCGCGGCGTCGATCGCCTGGCAGGGTGCGGCCAGCCCGGTCACCAACGGCTCCGTGGTCCGCATGACGCTGCTCGACCCGTCGGGCCGCTTCGAGACCAACACCCGTCCGCAGGGCGGCGCCACCCCGGCCGACTTCGGCCTGGTGGACGTCCCGCACCCGGCGGCCGGCGAGTGGACCGCCGTCCTGTACACCCCGGCGGGCAAGGCCGGCTACAACGGCGCCGTCCAGCTGGGCACCGCCACCCAGCGCGCGGTGCCGGCCGGCGCCGTCAGCCCGAGCGTCGCGGACCTGAAGCCGGGTGAGACCAAGACCCTCAAGGTCCAGCTCACCACCCCGGGCACCAGTGGCGACTCCAGCCAGGCGATCACCGTCGCCAGCTCCAACGGCACCGCCACCAGCGTTCCGGTCGTGCTGCGCAGCCTCGTCCCGGTCAACCAGGGCAAGGGCACCTTCACCGGCACCATCACCGGTGGCAACGGCCGCAACGCCTCGCCGACGCAGAGCTTCGCGTACGCCTTCGACGTCCCGAAGGGCCAGAAGGACCTGCGGGTCGGCGTCACCGTCGCCAAGGACCCGAAGCTGCTCATGCAGGGCGCGCTGATCAGCCCGAACGGCACCCCGATCGACATCGAGGGCAACGGCCTGCTCGACGCGCAGGGCAACCTGACCGGCACCACCGCCGGCGTCTCGGCCACCACCGTCAACCCGGCCGCCGGCCGCTGGCGGTTCGTCCTGAACGTGCTCGGCCCGGTCAGCGGCCAGGAGCTCGCGCAGGACTTCACCGGCACCGTCGCGTTCAACCAGAACGTCGCCACCGCCGCCGGCCTGCCGAACGACCCGCACGCCAAGCTGGCCGCGGGCAAGCCGGTCACCGTCCAGGTGAACTACACCAACAACACCGTCGCCACCCAGAAGATCTCGGCCGACGGCCGCCTGGACCGCCGCACCGACCTCCCGCTGGTGCCGCAGGGCGCCTCCGCGACGGTCACCCTGCCGCTGAGCCTCACCTCCGCGGTGCCGTCCTTCCTCGTCCCGCCGGGCACCGACCAGCTGAAGGCGGTGGCGGCCTCCTCGACGCCGGCCCACCTGGAGCTGTCCGGCACCACCGGCTCGCCGGACCTCTTCGGCGACCTGAAGAAGGCCCAGGACGGTTCGACCATCTCGGTCGTGACCGACAACGGCAGCGCGTCGCAGCCGGTCGTCCCCGGCGTGTGGGGCACCTTCCTGCAGCAGGTCGGCCCGTTCGGCACCGCCGGCGCCCCGGCCGGCACCGCCACCATCACCGCGACCGCGCACACCCAGGCGTTCGACCCGGCGCTGACCTCCAGCACCGGTGACCCGTACGCCCTGGCGGTCAACGCCTCGGCCCCGGCCGCCAACCCGGTGACCGTCCCGTCGGGCGGCAAGGGCTCGCTCCAGGTGACCGTCACTCCGACCGGTCCGAAGGGCAGCACCGTCCACGGCGTGCTGTACCTGGTGTCCGCCCCCAGCTCGGTGGCGACCGCCAACAACAGCCTGGGCACCACCGGTTCGGTGCTCGCGGCGATCCCGTACAGCTACACGGTGAACTGACCTTCCCTCATCAAGCCGAGGCCGTCCCGGAGTTCCGGGGCGGCCTCGGTCGTCTTCCCGGGGCCGGTGGGAATGCCCCGTGCTCCGGCGGTGTTGCGCCGGGTAGGACCGGGGGCGAAGCGGATGCCCCGGCCCTTCCACCGGACCGGGAGCGGGACTTGAACGACGCGATCAAGCACAGCCACGTCGAGGTGAACGGTGTCCGTCTGCACGTCGCGGAACAGGGCGAGGGCCCGCTGGTCCTGCTGCTGCACGGCTTCCCGGAGAGCTGGTACTCCTGGCGCCACCAGTTCGCCCCGCTCGCCGCGGCCGGCTACCGGGTCGTCGCCCCCGACCAGCGTGGCTACGCCCGCAGCGAGCAGCCCGAGCGGGTGGACGCGTACTCCCTGCTGCACCTGGTCGGCGACGTCACGGCGCTGATCCGCGCGCTCGGCGAGGAGCGGGCCGTCGTGGTCGGGCACGACTGGGGCGCGCCGGTCGCCTGGGCCACCGCCGCACTGCGGCCGGACCTGGTGCGCGGGGTCGCCGGGCTGAGCGTGCCGCCGCTGCCCGGCGGGCCGCGGCCGCTGCGGGAGGCCCGGGCGAACTTCGGCGAGGGCTTCTACCAGATCTACTTCCAGGAGCCGGGCCGCGCCGACGCCGAACTCGCGGCCGACGTGAAGTCGAGCTTCCGCCGCATCCTGGGCGGGGGCCTGCTCCGCGAGGGGAAGCCGCAGCCGTGGGTCGTCCCCGAGGGCAAGGTCCTGCTGGACACCATCCCGGAGCCGGCGCAGCTGCCGGCCTGGCTCACCGAGGCGGACATCGACGCCCTCGCGGCCGACTACGCCCTGCACGGCGAGCACGCCTTCACCGGCGGCCTCAACTGGTACCGGAACATCGACCGCAACGCCGAACTGATGGCCGCCTTCGACGGCGTGACGGTCGACGTGCCGGCGCTGTACGTGGCCGGCGAACAGGACATGGTGAACGCGCTCGTCCCGCCGGAGGTGCTGGCCCACCTGCTGAGCCGGGTGCCCAAGCTGCACCGCCACGTCCGGCTGCCGGACACCGGGCACTGGACGCAGCAGGAGCGCCCGGCGGAGGTCAACGAGGCGCTGCTCGACTTCCTCAAGCACCTGGACGCCTGACGCCCGCCCGGCTCCGGCCCGGACGCCGGGTCGGAGCCGGGGCGCGGAGGTCCGGCGGCGCGATCAGTGGTGGTGGTGGCTGCCCATGGGGTGGTCGCAGGCGCGGCACCTCCGGATGAACAGGAGGCTCAGGCCGACGGTGACCACCGCGCCGAGCGCCACCCCGGTGCCCCGCACCGTCTTGCGGGCCGCGTTGCCGCCGATCGAGCCGGTGCACCGCGAGCAGTTCTGGCATCCGGTCCGGACCGGGATCTTCTTCCCCACGACGCTTCCTCCCAGGCGAGGTCCCGACCAGCGGCCGGGCTCGTGAACGTCCCGCAGAAGCTTATAACTCGAGCTGCCCGTTCATCACTTGAGCTGCCCGTCCTCGCCCGGCGAACGATCATCCGCCCGAAGGGCCGGCCCCGTACGGGTCGAGGAGTTCGGCCACGAGCCGGCGCGCGTACGCGGGGTCGAGGCCGGCCGGGCGGAAGAGGATGCGGTACATCAGGGGGGCGACGACGCCGTCCATGACCGCCTCGACGCCGGGGGTGTCCTCCCCGCGGCCGCCCGCCCGGCCCAGCACGGCGCCGACCTGTTCGGCCGCGTAGTCCGAGCACTGGCCGGCGTTGCCGCCGTCCGGGTCGCCGAGCAGGGCGTCGCGGATGTAGGCGCGGCCCGAGGGGGAGGCCATCTCGTCGAGGAACTGTTCGGCCCAGGCCGTCAGGTCGGACCGCAGGTCGCCCAGGTCCTCCGGCGCCGTGTCGGGCCGCAGGCGCTCCACCGCGACGTCGGACAGCAGCTCCTGGAGATCGCCCCAGCGGCGGTAGACCGTCGACGGGGTGACGCCCGCGCGCTGGGCGACCAGCGGTACCGTCAGCGCGTCGCGGCCCACCTCGGCGAGGAGTTCACGCACAGCGGTGTGCACCGATGCCTGGACCCGGGCGCTGCGCCCGCCGGGGCGCACCATCTGTTTGCGACTCATGATAAACACCTTAAAGCACAATTCTTGCGTTTATGGGGTGCCGGGGTTTCGGGGTTTCGGGGTGCCCGCCTCGGAGCCGGACGGCGGGCCGGTCCGGGCCGGCGCCGTCCGGTCCGGCCCGCCCGCTGTTCTCAGACCGCCGGCGCGAGCGCCCGGGCGGGCTGCGTCCGCTCGTAGGCGTGGCCGACCCGCAGCAGCGTGCGCTCCCCGAGCGGCCGGCCGAGCAACTGCATGCCGATCGGCAGGCCCGCCGCGTCCCGGCCGACCGGGACGGACAGGGCGGGCACCCCGGTGATGTTGGCGGGGGCGGACAGGCGCACGTAGGCGTCGGGGACGCCCTCGACCGTGCCGTCGGGCCAGGTGACGGCCTCCTGGTCGGTCCGTACCGCGGTGACCGGGACGGTCGGGGCGGCGATCACGTCGACCTCCTCCAGCATCCGGGCCCACTCCTGCCGCATGAGCGTCCGGGAGCGCTGGGCGCGCAGGTAGTCCCCGGCGGTCATCAGCTCGCCCGCCTCCAGAAGGGCGCGGACGTCCGCCTGGTACAGCTCGGGCACCGCCCGCAGGGAGTGCTCGTGGTAGGCGGTGGCCTCCGGTGCCACCAGCCCCCACAGCGTCGCCTGGAGGTAGCGGGTCATCGGGATGTCGACGTCGACGAGCCGTGCGCCGAGCGCCTCCAGGTGCTCGACGGCGCGCCGGACGGCGGCCTCCACCTCCACGTCGACGCGGTCGAAGTAGTAGTTGCGCGGCACGCCGACGCGCAGCCCCGCCAGGTCCGTGTCCGCGCCCGGCCGGTGGTCGACGGCGGGGGTGGCCAGCGAGGCGGGGTCGCGCGGGTCGTGCCCGGCGAGGGCGTCCAGGACGAGGGCCGCGTCCTCGACGGTCCGGGCGATCGGGCCGACGTGGTCCAGCGACCAGGACAGGGACGCGACGCCGTGGCGGGGGACGAGGCCGTAGGTCGGCTTGAGGCCGACGACCCCGTTGAGCGCGGCGGGCACCCGGATCGAGCCACCGGTGTCGGTGCCCAGCGCGAAGGTCGCGGCGCCCGCGGCGACGGCGACGGCGGATCCGCCGCTGGAGCCGCCGGCGACCCGGCCGCGGTCCCAGGCGTTGCCGGTCTGCGGGGTGGTCAGGCCGTAGGCGAACTCGTGGGTGTGCGTCTTGCCGACCAGGATCGCGCCGGCCGCGGCGAGGCGGGCGGCGACCGTGCTGTCGGCCTGCGCGCGGTGGTCGGCGCGGACCCGGGAACTGGCCGTGGTGGCCAGCCCGGCGACGTCGATCAGGTCCTTGAGCCCCATCGGGACGCCGTGCAGCGGCCCCCGGTGCAGGCCGCGCGCCGCTTCCTGCTCGGCCTCGCGGGCCGCCCGGCGCGCCCGCTCCGCGGTGACCGCGACGTAGGCGCCGAGGTGCGGCTCGACCAGCTCGATCCGGTCGAGGACCGAGTCCACCAGTTCGACGGGGGACAGCCGCCGGGCCCGGATCTCCTCCGCGGCGGCGGCGAGGGAGAGCTCATACGGCTGCATCGTGCTGCTCCTCTTCCGTGGAGTGGGTGCTTTCCGCGCGGTAGGCGCTCGCGGGCGGGGTGTCCCCGAAGTCCAGCTCCCGCAGGACCGCGACGACGGAGAGCAACTGGTTGGCGGTGGCCGCGACCGAGTCGTGGCGGTCGGCGGGCAGGGGGAGCCCGGCCCGGGCGGCCCAGCGGGCGGCCTCGGGCGGCGTGAGGTCGGTGGTGGGCGGGCCGGTGGGCGGTTCGGCGGAGGACATGGGTGTTCTCTCCTGATCGAGGCTGGGGTGCGATGGCACTCGCACCAAAAGCTAACCGTTTGCGTTAGCCAGACTGTAAGTCCTACGATGGCTTAACGCAAACAGATTGCGTTTACGGGAGGAGCCCCATGCTCAGCGCCACGTCCGAAGCCCCCGCCCCCATCCCCGCCTGGGCGGTGGGCGACGTCACCGTCCACCGCGTCGACGAGACCCTCCTGCCGCCCGCGACCGGGCCGTGGCTGCTGCCCGAGGCCACCCCCGAGGTGGTGACCGGCCACGACTGGCTGCACCCCCACTTCGCCGACCACGAGGGCGTCCTGCACCTCGACAGCCACAGCTTCGCGTTCGCCGTGGGCGGCCTGCGCGTCCTCGTCGACACCGGCATAGGCAACGGCAAGGAGCGGGCCAACCCGGCCTGGCACCACCTGCGGACCGACTACCTGGAACGCCTCACCGCCGCCGGCTTCCCCCCGGACTCCGTCGACCTGGTGGTCCTCACCCACCTGCACGCCGACCACGTCGGCTGGAACACCCGGGAGGTGAACGGCGAGTGGGTCCCCACCTTCCCCAACGCCCGCTACCTCACCTCCCGCGCCGAGCGGGAGTTCTGGGCCGGGTACGACATGGAGGAGGCGCGCAGGCAGATGTTCCTCGACTCCGTGGTCCCGGTCGAGCGGGCCGGGTTGCTGGACCTCGTCGACGTCCCGGCCGAGGGCGTCGAGATCGCCCCGGGCCTGCGCCTGATCCCCACCCCCGGCCACACCCCCGGCCACGTCGCCGTCGAACTGACCAGCCGGGGCGAGGCGGCGCTGATCACCGGCGACTGCATCCACCACCCGGTCCAGCTCGCCCACCCCGCCATCGGCGCCTGCGTCGACATCGACCCGCGGCAGTCCGAGGCCTCGCGCCGCGAGCTCCTCGGCTCCCTCGCCGGCACGGACACCCTGCTGCTCGGCACCCACTTCGCGCCGCCCACCGCCGGCCGCGTACTCACGGACGGGGACGCCTACCGGCTGCTGCCCGTGCCCTCGGCCTGACGCCGCGTCTCGACCTCCCCGGGACGCTCGCACCCCTTCACCAGTCCTGCGCCCGAGGTCCGTCGACCGCACACCCGGATCGAGCGGGACGGGCGCGCCTGGTCGGGGTGGTGAGCCGGAGTCGACTCCCGGGGGCTCGATTCCCGCGCGATCTGTCGTTTATCTGGCGATACCGCCGCTGAGCTGCGAAATCTCGCTGGCAGCGGACGTCGATGATCCCCTAGAGTCGGCGCGCCCGCCCCGGTCGGGGCGCTGGCGGCACCGGCGTGCGAGTCCGAGCACGCGGCGATTCCAGGAGTTGACGATCTGATGGTGTGTGTGGCGTGCGGGGCGCGTCCCGCGGGGACCGAGAGCCGACGCTGCTTCGGCTGCGCGGAGGCGGCCCCGGGCTGGGCGGCGGCGCTCCGACCGGCGAACGGCCTTGCCGTCGCGGTCTACGTCCTGCTGGGGGTGAACGCGATGCTGGCGGCGGCGGCCGTCGTGGCCGGCCTCTGGTCCGATGCCCTGCTGGGCCGGTTGGCGGACGGGTCGGCTGACCTCGACGACTTCGATGCCGTGGACTCCCTGGTGGACGGGCTGAACGGGGTCTTCCTTCCGTTGGCACTGGTCACCGCCGTGGTGTTCATCATCTGGTTCTACCGCATCCGCCAGAATGCCGACCTGCTGCTGCCGCACGGGCACCGCCGCGGACGCGGCTGGACCATCGGGGCCTGGGTCACCCCGTTCGTCCTGCTCTGGTTCCCCTGGCAGCTGATGGTGGACTGCTGGCGGGCGAGCGCTCCGCTGGACGCGGAGGGACGGCGCCGCGCGGTGTCGGAGAAGGTCCTGGTCCTGTGGTGGTCCACCTGGATCGGCGCGCTGGTCGTCAACCGGATCGCCAGCTCGATGATGAAGCACGTGGACCTGACGGTGCTCGCCAGCCTGGAGGACCTGCGCGAGACCATCCGGGTGGAGACCGCCGGCTCGGCGCTGCGCCTGGTCGCGGCCGTTGCGGCGATCGTGGTGGTCCAGCGGCTGACGGCCATGCAGGCGGCGCGCCGGGCCGACATCAACCCGATCGCCGCCAGGGCCGCGCAGCTGGCGGCTGAGCAGGCCCGGGTGCAGGCGCAGGCCCAGGCTTAGGCCGCCGCGGCGGCGGACTCGGACACTTCCTAGAGCGGCAGCAGGCGGGCGATCAGTTCGCCGAGGCGGCGGGCGTTGCGGCAGGAGTGCATCTGCACGACGCCCGCGTAGTCGGCTGCGGCGGAGTCGCCGGTCGGCCAGAGGGCGGGCTGCTCGGGGTTGAGCCAGTGGACCCGCCGGGCCCGGCCGGCGATCCGGCGCAGCGCGTCCAGGTTCGGGTCGCGGTGGTTGTTGCGGGCGTCGCCGAGGATCAGCACGCTGGTGCGCGGGCCGACGGCGTCCAGGTGCCGTTCGGCGAACTCGCCCAGGGCGGAGCCGTAGTCGCTGTTGCCGTGGTGGCCCATCACCTTGGCCTCGGTGAGGATCCGGGCGGCGAGCCGGGCCGGGTCGGCGTCGCCGCGGGCCAGCAGGGCGGTGACCTCGGCGGTGCGGTTCACGAAGGCGAACACCCGTACCTTGCTGAACTGTTCGCGCATCGCCTGCACCAGCAGCATGGTGAAGTCGGCGAATCCGGCCACCGAGCCGGACACGTCGCACAGCAGCACCAGTTCCGGCCGGGCCGGGCGGCGCAGCCGGTAGGCCGGGCGCAGCGGAACCCCGCCGGTGGACAGCGAGCGGCGCAGGGTGCGGCGCAGGTCGATCCGTCCGCGTGCGGCGCGGCGGCGCCGGGCGGCCAGCCGGGTGGCCAGCTTGCGGGCCAACGGGTGGACGGTGCGGCGTAGTTCGGCGAGTTGGTCGCGGCCGGCGGCGAGGAAGTCGATCCGGTCGGCGGTGGGTGCGACGGCGCGTTCGGCGATCCGCTCGGCGCCGCGCAGTTCGGCGACCCGGCGGCGGGCCTCGGTGGCGACCAGGGCGCGGAAGTCCTGGATGCGGCGGCGGATCTCGTCGGCGAGGACGCGGTCGGACAGGTCCGGGGCGGTGGCCCGCTCGCGCAGGGCGGCGAGGATCCGGGCGAGCAGGGTCTCGGGGGCGAGCCGACCGAGCGCCTGGTGGGCCGACCAGCCGTCCGAGGCCGGTGTGGCACCGGCGCCGTACCGGCCGAAGGCCTCCACCACCTCGCCGGCCAACCGGGCCTGGGTGGCCCGGTCGTCGGCGGCCAGGGCGGCGGCGAGGCGCTCGCGCAGGTCGTCGCGCAGCGGGTCGGGCCGGCCGGGGCGCGGTGGCCGGGGGTCGTCCGGGAGTGCGGGCGGGTCGGCGCGGACGGCCTCGGGGGTGCCGACGCCGAGCGGGAAGAACAGGTCGAACGTGGCGTCGAAGACGGCCCGTTGGGTGTCCGAGCGCAGCAGCGCGGCGGCCAGGCCGGCTCGCATCTGCTCGCGGTCGGCGAGCCCGAGGACGTCGAGGACGGCGGCCGCGTCGACCGTCTCGGCGGGGCCGATCCGCAGGCCGTGCCCGCGCAGCGCGCGGACCAGGCCGGTGAGCCGGGCGGCGGTGTCGGCCGGGGGCGGGGCGGTGGTCATGCGGGGGTGAGCTTCTGCGCGGCCTTCCGGATGTCGTCCTGGTGCTTGAGGATCACCCCGAGGGTGTCCTGGACGACCGCCTCGTCGAGGGTGTCCGCGCCGAGCGCCAGCAGGGTGCGGGCCCAGTCGATGGTCTCGGCGACGGACGGCGCCTTGCGCAGGTCCATCGCGCGCAGCGCGCCGACCACCCGGACCAGTGAGGCGGCCAGCGTGTCGTCCAGGCCGGGCACCTTGAGCCGGACGATCTGCCGCTCCAACTCGGCGTCCGGGTAGTCGAGGTGGAGGAAGAGGCAGCGTCGGCGCAGCGCCTCGGACAGTTCACGGGTGGCGTTGGAGGTGAGCAGCACGAAGGGGCGGCGGCTCGCGGCGATGGTGCCGAGTTCGGGCACGGTGACCTGGAAGTCGCTGAGCACCTCCAGCAGCAGCGCCTCCACCTCGACGTCGGCCTTGTCCATCTCGTCGATCAGCAGCACGGTGGGCTCGTCGCCGCGGATGGCGGTGAGCAGCGGGCGGGTGAGCAGGAACTCCTCGCCGAAGATGTCGGTGCGGGCCTGGTCCCAGCCCTCGTCGCGGCCGGCGGTGATCCGCAGCAGCTGCTTGGCGTGGTTCCACTCGTAGAGCGCGCGGGCCTCGTCGATGCCCTCGTAGCACTGGAGCCGGACCAGCCGGGCCCGGCCGATCGCGGCCACCGCCTTGGCGAGTTCGGTCTTGCCGACCCCGGCCGGGCCCTCGACCAGCAGCGGCTTGCCGAGCCGGTCGGCGAGGAAGACGGTGGTGGCCACGGCGGTGGAGGCCAGGTAGCCGGTGGCGGCCAGCTGCTCGGCGGTGTCCGCCACCGATGCGAAGAACCCCGTGCCGTCGCCGCTGCCGCTCATCTGCCCGCCCTGTTCCTGTCGGCCGTGTCCGTGCGGCAGCACCCTACCGGCCGGTCACTTCGCTGTCTCGGGGGGTTCGGCGGGGTGACGGGGGTTGAGCCGGGCCGGGGCCGTGGCGTGCTTCTGGATCACCTGGCGGGCGTGCGGGCGCGCGGGCGGAATGCGGGCGCGCCGGAGCGGCGTACGGTGACCACGGTCGCCGTACGCCGCCCGGCTGTTCCCGCCGGCCCCGTCCGTCAGTCGACGAGGTCCGACCGGACGTCAGTCGGTGAAGGCCCCTCGGGTCGTCAGTTGACGAAGATGAGCGGGCTGCCCGCCACCGAGGTGTCGGTGACCGGGCCGTAGGTGGCGCTGAACCAGCCGGTCGAGAAGCACAGGCCCGAGCCGGAGACCAGGTTGAACGGCTGGGAGGAGAAGCCGATGGTGTTGCCGGTGTTCGAGGTGGTGCCGTTGATCCCGGTGGTGGTCTGGTAGACGCAGTTGATGCTGCCGAGGATGGTGTTGAGCACCACCGTGGTCTTCATCGCGCCGGCCGCGCCGGGGGTGAGGGCGACCGGGTTGCCGGGGCCGTCGCCGACGGTGTTGGTGAACGGCAGGTTGTTGACGGTGATGCTCTTGACGCCGGTGACGCCGAGGACGTTGGAGGAGCAGGAGCCGAAGGTCTGGGTGTTGAGCTGCTCGACCGCGCTGCCGGGGGCGGCCGGGTTGGCCGTCACGGTGGCGGAGAAGGCCGAGTTGGCACAGCTGATGCCGCTGGTTCCGCTGGCGCTGCTGTAGAAGGTGGCGGTGGTGCCCGAGACCAGACTGGCGGTGAGGACGTCGCCGACGGCGACGTCCGGGCCGCTGCTGCTGCCGGTGGTCAGCACCGCGGAGCCGTCGGCCTGGGCGGGTGCGACGGCGGCGCAGGTGAAGGCGAGGGCGGCGAGGGCCGCGGTACCGAGCGTGCGGCGAAAGCGCATGAGGGTGACCTCTCTCCGTACGGAGACGGGTGGGGGTGGCCCGCCGGTGCGGGTGTGGTGGCGTGCACGGCGGGGGAGGTGCGTGGGCGTGGCGTGCCGGGGGCTTCGCGGGGCCGTGGTGCGGCGGGCCCGGCGCCACGGGCCCGCTCGTACGGCACAGCGGTGTGAAGGTGCGGACGTGCGCTGCGAGTGCAGGAGTGCACGTCGGCGGCTGCCACCGCCGCGGGCCTGCGTCCGCTCGTGGTCCCGTGGCCCGGGCTGCTCGCCCGGGGCCGCCGGAGCCCCTGGAGGTCGTCCGGTGGTGACAGGGTCGCCCACCGGTTGGAAACCTGTCAGTGTTGTAAACCCGATGTTGCGTCAATGTCAATACGGGTAACAGGAGTTGGTGATGGAACGGAAACACCTCCGAAGTGCCGACGTGATCCTGCTGCCGGGCGCGCGGGCCGGTCGTGATCCGGCCCGGTCCATCAAGCGCGGCCCGAGCCGGCTGCCCCCGGGCGTGGTGGCCGCGACCCAGCGCGAGCGGCTGCTCGACGGGCTGGTCCAGACGGTGGCCGCGCGCGGCTACCAGCACGCCACGGTCAGCGACATCTGCCGCGCGGCCGGGGTGACCAGGCCGGTCTTCTACGAGCTGTTCAGCGGCAAGGAGGACGCCTTCCTGGCCGCGCACCGGCACGGCACCGGGGTGGTGGTCCGGCGGATGGCGGCGGCCTTCGCGGCGGAGTCCGACTGGTGCGCCGGGATCCGGCAGGCGCTCGGCGCGATGCTCCATCTGCTGGCGGGGACACCGGCCTTCGCGACCATGGCGGTGATCGAGATCGAGGCGGTCGGACCGGCCGGCCGCCGAGAGCGGGACCAACTCCTCACCCGGTTCCGGGCGTTCTTCGCCGAGGTGCCCCAACCACTGGGCGGCGTGCGGGTCGTGGAGCTGGTGGATGCCGTGGTGGGCGGGGTCTACAGCGCGCTCCACCGGTGGATCGACTCCGGCCGGACTGTTCAACTTCCGGAACTCCTGCCGGTGTTGAGCATGTTCTGTCTCGCACCCTTCCTCGGCCCGGCGCAGGCGGCCGTGCGGCTCGGGTTGCCGATCGGTGAAGATCCTTCGTGCACCTGTATTGACCCGGCCACTACCGGGCAGTAGCTTCCCAGTTACTCAAAGCGCGGCCTGACCGTGCCCGCCCCGCTGCCGAGGGGCGGGCGGCCCGGTCGGGCCGTGGAACGCTGTCCGCGCCAGGGCACCGTGCCAGTGCCTGCACATCCCACCCACCCAACAGGGAGCACACATGGCCATGTCCGAGGACGCCGCCGCCGCGGCCGAGACCCCGGAGACGCCGACCGGCACCAGGAGAGGGCGGGTACGGCTCAAGCGCAGCGCCTGGATGGCCGTTCCGGCCGTCGCGGCGGGCGCCGTCCTGATGGCCCTCACCGCCCAGGGCGTACTCGCCGCCCAGTTCTCCATCAGCGGCATGCCGTTCACGATCACCGCGGACAAACTCGACGGCAAGGGCTTCGCCCAGTTCGGCAGCCTGGACTCGATGATCCCCGACAGCCCCAACCAGGGCTCCACCGGAGGTCAGGTGCTGGTCGCGGTCTCGGCGATCAAGAAGGCCGAGATCACCAACCTGTGCCAGAGCGTGGACCTCGGTGGCGTCAACCTGGTGATCCACGCCGGCGACGCCGGCACCCCCGTCTCCGCCACCGACCTCACCACCGACTCGGACATGCTGTCCGGTGACGCGGCGTTCACCAACATCGAGATCGGCGGCGACGCCAGCACGTACACCAAGGCCGGCAACGCGGGCAAGGGCAACCCGGGCGTCTTCGGGCAGCAGGCCGACACCGTCGTGCTGACGAACCTCAAGCAGCACAACTACGCGAGCACCGCCGTCGGGTTCAAACTGCCCAACCTGCGGCTGAGCTTCAGCTCCCAGGGCTGCTGACCATGACGGAGTCCGTACCGGAGCCGGCCGGTTCCGGCGAGGGCGTCGCGGAGGGGGCCGTGGGGACGGCTCCCGCCCCCGCTCCCGCCACCACCCGACCGGTCAAACGCGACTGGCGGGGCCAGCGGCCGTTCTGGGGCGGGCTGCTGGTGCTGCTCGGCGGCGCCGAGATCCTGTTCACCCTGCGTGCCCCGCTGCCCGTCGTCCTGCACATCGGGATGCAGGGGCTGGCGGGCTACCTGGTGCCGGCGGTGATGGTGCTGTGCGGCCTGCTGATCCTGTTCAACCCGGCCCAGCGGCTGTTCTACTCCATCCTCGCCGTGCTCGCCGCGCTGGCGAGCTGGCTCACCTCCAACCTGGGCGGCTTCGTGATCGGGATGCTGCTCGGACTGGTGGGCGCCTGCCTCACCTTCGGCTGGCTGCCCGATCAGCCGCTGCGCCGGGGGCGGCAGCGGCGGGAGGACCGGCGCCAGGAACGCCGGTCGTCCCGAGCGGGCACGGCCGGCGCCGGGGCCGACCCGGCCGGGGTCTGACCCGCGACGCCCCGCGCCCCGACGGCGCCCGCCCCCTGGTGATGGGAGAGCACCAGAGGGCGGGGCGTCGGGGTACGGGGGAGTGCGGGGTCAGGCCGTGACGCCCGGATCGTGCCGGTCGGGCCGTGACGGTCAGATCGTCGCGGCGTCGATCACGAAGCGGAACCGGACGTCGCCGGCCAGCACCCGCTGGTAGGCCTCGTTGACCTGCTCGGCACGGATCAGCTCGATCTCCGCGGTGATGCCGTGCTCGCCGCAGAAGTCCAGCATCTCCTGGGTGGCCGGCAGCCCGCCGATCATCGAACCGGCCAGCGAACGGCGGCCGGAGAGCAGCGCGTGCGCGTTCACCGTGACCGGCTTCTCCGGCGCGCCGACCTGCACCATGGTGCCGTCGGTGCGCAGCAGGCCGAGGTAGGCGCTCAGGTCGAGGTCGGCGGAGACCGTGTTGACGATCAGGTCGAAGGTGCCCGCGAGCTCGGTGAAGGTGGCCGGGTCGGAGGTGGCCCGGTAGTGGTCGGCGCCGAGCTTCAGCCCGTCCTCGCGCTTGCGCAGCGACTGGCTGAGCACGGTGACCTCCGCGCCCATGGCGTGGGCGAGCTTCACGCCCATGTGGCCGAGCCCGCCGAGGCCCACGATCGCGACCTTCTTGCCCGGCCCGGCACCCCAGTGCGCGAGCGGCGAGTACAGCGTGATGCCGGCGCACAGCAGCGGCGCGGCGGCGTCCAGCGGCAGGTTGTCGGGGATGCGCAGCGCGTACGCCTCGTCGACGACCAGCTTCGAGGAGTAGCCGCCGTAGGTCGGTCGGCCGTCGTGGCCGACGCTGTTGTAGGTGAAGACGGTGCCGCCCTCGCCGGTGCAGTACTGCTCGAGGCCGGCCCGGCAGTTGTCGCACTCCCGGCAGGAGTCGACGATGCAGCCGACGCCGACCCGGTCGCCGGCCCGCCAGCGGGTGACGCCCGGGCCGACCTCGGTGACCACGCCGGCGATCTCGTGGCCCGGGACCATCGGGAAGATGCCGGTGCCCCAGTCCTCGCCGACCTGGTGGATGTCGGAGTGGCAGATGCCGCAGAACTTGATGTCGATCACGATGTCGTGCTCGCCCACCGCCCTGCGGGTGACGGTGGTCTTCTCCAGCGGGGAGTCGGGCCGCGCCGCGGCGTAGGCGGCGACCGTGCGGGTGGTGCCCTCGGTGGTGCTCGTCGTCGTTGCGTTCGTCGAGTTCGTCATGCTTCCAGCCTGCTCCGGTGCGGCGCGACCAGCCAGACCAGAGCTCTTCGTACGTACGGCACGCGTAGGGACCCCGGACGTACGACCACGGAACGTACGCACGGCAGTATCACCCTGCCCCCCGCCCCCGCCGCCCGGATCCCCGCATACTGCAGACATGGACCAGCGCACCGAACTCAGCGAGTTCCTCCGATCCCGCCGCGCCCGGTTGCGCCCCGAGGACGTGGGCCTGCCGGACAGCACCACCCGGCGGCGGGTGCCCGGCCTGCGCCGCGAGGAGCTGGCCCTGCTCGCCGGAGTCAGCACCGCCTACTACACCCGGCTCGAACAGGGCCACGGCGAGAGCGTCTCCGCCGCCGTCCTGGACGCCATCGCCCGCGTGCTGCGGCTCAGCCCCGCCGAGCGCGAGCACCTCGGCCGGCTCACCAGGCCCGCCCGCCGCCGCCCCGGCCGGGCCGCCGCCCGCCCGCAGCGGGTCCGGCCCGCGCTCCAGCAGCTCCTGGACGCGATGGAGTGCGTGCCCGCGTACGTCCTCGGCCGGCGCCTGGACATCATCGGCTGGAACCGGCTCGGCACCGCCCTGCTCGGCGACTTCGCCGCGATGCCGCCCGAGCAGCGCAACATGGCCTGGCAGCTCTTCCTCGACCCGGCCTCCCAGGAGCTCTACGAGGACTGGGACGGCAAGGCGACCGACGTCGTCGGCATGCTGCGGCTGGACGCCGGACGGGATCCGGACGACCCCAGGCTCGCCTCGCTGATCGGCGAACTCTCCCTCAAGAGCGCCGACTTCCGCCGCCTCTGGGCCGCCCACAGCATCCAGGACAAGGGCCACGGCACCAAGCGGCTGCACCACCCGGTGGTCGGCCGGCTCGACCTCCAGTACGAGACGCTGCGCCCGGCCGGGGACGTCGACCAGATGCTCGTCACCTACCATGCCGAGCCCGGCTCCAGCTCCGCCGAATCCCTGCGCCTGCTGGCCAGTTGGGCGGCCACCGAGTTCCACCCCGAGCCCGCCGAGGCGACCCCGGCCGATCCCGCCCGGTAGCGGCCCGGGGCCTCCCTGCCCGGCTTCCCGCCGGGCCGTTCCGTCGGGCCCTTCCGCCAGGCCGTTCCCGCCGGGCCCTTCCGTCGGGCCCTTCCGTCAAGGGGTCGATGGTCCCGGGTCCGATCGGGGCCATCGGCCCTTCTCGCCGGTAACCGGGCGGCGATTGACTGGGCGGGTCATGGACACCACCACCAGCGGAATCACCACCAGCGGCACCACCGCCGAGTACGACCGGCTGATCGCCCGCCACCACGCGATGCGGCTCCGCCGCCAACTCCTCACCCCCGCCTCGCCGTTCGCGCCCGATCCGGCCAGCTCCGGCGGGTACGCCGGCACCGGCGGGCCGGGCGACCACGACGGCTACGACGGCGCCGCCGACCAACGGCTGATCCGGCGCGACCTCGACCTGCTCGAACCGCTCTCCGAACTGATCGACCACCTCTACGCGGTGATGTTCCGCCGCCGCCCCTACCTGCGTCCGCTCTTCCCCGCCTCGATGGAGTTCCAGCAGGCCCACCTGGAGCGGATCCTCCGCCACCTGGTGGACCACCTCCACCACCCGGCCGAACTGGCCTCGACCCTGCGCCAACTCGGGCGCGACCACCGCAAACTGGGCGTCCGGCCGGTCCACTACGAGGCCTTCGAGGAAGCCCTGTGCGCGGCGATCCGGCACCGGGCGGCCGCCCGGTGGACCGAGGAGACGGAAGCGGCCTGGGTCCGGATGCTGCGCTTCGCCGTCGCGGCGATGACGGCCGGCGCCGACTCCGCGCTCACCGAACCCCCGTACTGGCACGCCGTGGTGACCGGCCACGAGCGCCGCCGTCCCGACCTCGCCGTCCTGCGGGTGCGCACCGGCGAGCCCTACCCGTACCGGGCCGGACAGTACGGCACGGTCGAGCACCCGGCGCTCCCGCACACCTGGCGGCAGTACTCGATGGGCTGCGCGCCGCGCACCGACAACGAGTTGGAGTTCCACGTCCGGCGCACCGGGCCGGACGGGGTCAGCGCGGCCCTCGTCGAACACACCGCCGTCGGCGAACGGCTGCGCCTCGGCCCGCCGCGCGGCGGCCTGCTGCCCGAGGACGACACCCGTGACCTGCTGCTGGTCGCCGGCGGCACCGGCCTGGCCCCGATGAAGGCCATCGTCGAGCAGCAGGCCGCCCAGCGCCCGCGCGGCCGCCGCGTCCACCTGTTCGTGGGCGCCCGGGACCGCAGCGACCTCTACGACTGGTCCGCGCTCTCCGAACTCGGCCTGCACAAGCCCTGGTTGGCGCTCACCCCGGTCACCGCAGGCCGGCTCGCCGACGCCGTCGCGGGCGCCGGGGACTGGCGCGAGCACCTCGCCTGCGTCAGCGGCCCGGCCGGCATGGTCGCCTCCGTCCGCTCCGAACTGCTCGCCGCCGGGCTGCCCCTGGCCCAGGTCCGCTACGATCAGGCGCTCGCCCGCTAGCCGTACGTCCTGCCGGTAGCCGTACGGCCTACCGGTAGTCGCAAGTCCTGCCGGTAGTCGGACGTCCTGCCGGCAGTCGTACGGCCTGCCGCTGGACGCCCCCGCCGCCGGACGTTTTACCGGTAGCAGTAGGAGTCCGAGGAGGCGTCGCCGCCGGCGAGGTGGGTCTGGTGCACCCGCAGGCCCCGGAAGTCGGCGCCGTGCGGGAAGAAGCGCTCGTCGACGCTCAGCCCGCCCGCCTCGGTGTCGGCGTCCAGCTTGATGATCCACGGATCGATGCCGTCCGGGTAGAACTGGTCGTCCCAGGCGCCGTAGAGGGAGTTGGTGAGGTAGAGCCGGCGCCCGTCCCGGCTGATCTCGACCATCTGCGGGGCGCCGCTCAGCGGGCGCCCCGGCGCGGCCGGGTGCGGGGTGCGGGCGACGACCCCGCCCAGCCGCACCGAGTCGGCGAGCCGGGGGTGGAACGGGTCCGACACGTCGTACTGGAACAGCTCGCCGGTGCCCCACGCGGACACGTACAGCCAGCGGTCGTCCACCGACAGGTTGATGTCCGTGATCAGCGGCGGCACCGCGCCGAACGGTTGCAGCGCGGGCGGCAGGTCCTCCGGCTTGGCGGGCTCGGCGGGGATCTCGATCACCTTGCGCGCGGTGAACGCCGGGCCCTCCCGGTACCAGAGCCAGACCGAGGCGGACAGGTCCTCGACGTTGGTCACCACCCCGGCGAAGCCCCACTCGGCCTGCGGATCGTGCGCCGGGCGCAGCTCCAGCACCATCTGGTACTGGTCGCCGAGGTCGACCCGTTGCAGGTGGCGCCCCGAGTCCAGCTCCCAGAAGTGCAGCGCGTGCCCGTACTTGCGGCCCAGCAGCAGCTCCGGGACGACCCCGCCCTCCACCATCCAGGGCGTGCCCCACTCGCTGGTCACCCCGACGTTCGTCCCCAGGTGCCACCAGACGTCGTACGCGAAGTGCTGCGGCCCGCGCTCCGTCTCCCAGGCGCGCAGCACCTCGAAGGTGGTGTGGTCCAGCAGCGCCACCCCGCCGGGCCCGTCGTTCCCGTCCCCGCTGCCCAGGCAGGACAGGAACACCCCGTCCGGCCCGCAGTGCAGGGTGTGCGGGCGGGAGTAGCCGGCCTTGGCGGCGAGTTCCGCCGCCTCGACGGTCTTGACCAGGCGCGGCCGCACCGGGTCGGGCCGGGTGTCCATCACGTGCAGCCGCGAGGAGCGCAGGCCCGGGAGGAGGAGGTAGCGCCGCTCGGGGTTCTCGTGGCAGGCGTGCGCCAGCGCGCTGGAGCAGGCGTTCCAGCCGAAGTGGTGCAACTCGTCGCCCAGCGTCGGCAGTTCGGCGAAGTTGAGGACCTTCCCGTAGCTCGCCGACGCCGGATCGGTGTCCACGGTGAGCAGCGCGTCCGGCCGCTCCCCGGCCCGGTCGAACCCGGCGACGTACGCCAGCGTCTCCGGTGGCGCGGCGATCGCCTCGGCGGCCGAACGGTACAGCGACGGATCGGTGTGGCCGGCCTGCGGCATGTGTTCTCCTCAACTCGCCTGCGTGACAACCGGAGTTGGATCTGTCCGGGTAGCGTTCCACATGACCACCGGCGCACAGCAGGCGCACGGGGAGCGATCAGGAGGCGCGGACGGCCGGGTCACACCGGTGCCCGGCAGAGCGGTGCCCGACGGGCGGCCCCGGGCTACCGGCCGGTATTGTCGGGGTCCTGGATCAAGAGCACCTGCGACGGACGGCAGGTCGAGCACGAGGACGGGTGCGGCGCAGATGGAGTTTCGGGAAGACATCCTGGGTGCCCCCTACGAGACGGCCGAGCTGACGCTGCGGCCGGACGCCGAGGGGGAGGTCTGCGCGACGCTGGTGCGCCGTCTGGTGCCGGGGGCGGAGCGGGCCGTGCTGTACATCCACGGGTACAACGACTACTTCTTCCAGACCAACCTCGCCGACCACTTCGCCGCGCTCGGGTTCTCCTTCTACGCCCTGGACCTGCGCAAGTACGGCCGCTCCCTGCGCCCGCACCAGTCGCCGAACTTCGTGCGCGACCTCGCCGAGTACGACGAGGAGATCGACGAGGCGGTGCGGATCGTCCGCGAGGTGGACGGGCACCGGCGGCTGCTGCTGAACGGGCACTCCACCGGCGGGCTGATCGGCGCGCTGTGGGCCGGGCGGCGCTCGGGGCGCGGCCTGGTGGAGGGGCTGTTCCTGAACAGCCCCTTCCTGTCGATGCCGGCCGCGCCCGCCGTGCGGACCGTCGGTGGCCCGGCCGTCACCGCGATCGGCCGGCTGGCGCCCACCCGCGTGCTGCCGTCGACGCTCAACCCGCACTACACGCACAGCCTGCACAAGGACCACGAGGGCGAGTGGGACTTCGACCTCACCCTCAAGCGCCCCGAGGGCTTCCCGCTGTACGCGGGCTGGCTGTCCGCCATCCACCAGGGCCACCGGCAGCTGCGGCACGGGCTCGGGATCGACGTGCCGGTACTGCTGATGGCGTCGACCAGGTCGATCACGACCACCAAGTGGCACAACGCGCTGCACCACGCGGACGCCGTGCTGCGCGCCGACGACATCGCCGGCCAGGGCCCGCGGCTGGGCCGGCACGTCACCATCGTCCGGATCGAGGGCGGCATGCACGACCTGGTGCTCTCGGGCGAGGCCGCCCGCACCCGGGCCTTCGCCGAACTGGACCGCTGGCTCGCCGCCTACCTCGACGTCCGACCGGGGGACGTCCGTCCGGTGGACGCCCAGGCCGTGGGGGAGAGCGCGTGACGGACGAGCCGGTGCCGGACGATT
Source organism: Kitasatospora sp. NPDC057940 (assembly GCF_042887425.1). NCBI lineage: Bacteria > Bacillati > Actinomycetota > Actinomycetes > Kitasatosporales > Streptomycetaceae > Kitasatospora > Kitasatospora sp. NPDC057940. The sequence goes on along the minus strand of NZ_JBHVPH010000015.1, from coordinate 56,639 downwards.
CGGCGACGGACGAGCCGGTGACCGACGAACCGGTGCCGGTCGGGCGCCACACCGACCTCGGCTTCGCCAAGCTCATGCCGGACCTCGACCGGGACGGCGGCTGGCTGCTCACCCTGGACGGCACCCCGCAGTCCTACGTCGACCTCGCCGACCCGACCCACCTGGAGTTCGAGTACACCCGGCGGCTCGGCCACCTCGCCGACGCCCTCGCCCCCGCCGGGCAGCCGCTGGACGTGCTGCACCTCGGCGGCGGCGCGCTCACCCTGCCCCGCTACCTCGCCGCCACCCGCCCCGGCTCGCGCCAGCGGGTGGTCGAGGTGGACGGGCCGCTGCTCGACCTGGTCGCCGAGCACCTGCCCTGGCAGGGGCCCGGCGCGGACATCAGCGCGACCGTCGGCGACGCCCGCGCCGCCCTCGCCGAGACCCCGCCCGGCAGCCTGGACCTGGTGATCGCGGACGTCTTCCACGGCTCGCGCACCCCCGCCCACCTCACCTCGGTGGAGTTCCTGCGGCTGGCCGCCGCCGCCCTGCGCCCCGGCGGCTGCTACGCCGCCAACCTGGCCGACGGCCCGCCGCTGGCCTTCGCCCGGGCCCAGGCCGCGACGGTCGGCGCGGTGTTCCCGTACACCTGCCTGGTCGCCGAGGCCCCGGTGCTGCGCGGCCGCCGGTACGGCAACATCCTGCTCGCCGGTTCGACGGCCCCGCTCCCGGCCGCCGAGCTCACCCGGCTGCTGGCCGGCGACATCTTCCCGGCCCGCCTCACCGACGGCGCCGACCTGGCCGCCCTGGTCGGCCGCACCGCCCCGGTCACGGACGCCGACGCCACCGACTCCCCGCCCCCGCCGGACGGCGCGTTCAGCATCGGCTGAGCGGCGCGGCGGCCCGAGCGTCCCCGCGTCCGGGGTGTCAGAATCGGCGGGTTCGGGCCGGAGCGTGGAGCACCTCGATCGTGGAGCACGTCGAGCGTGGGGCACGCCGAGCGCGGAACACGTCCGGCGCGGAGCAGGTCCGGCGCGGAGCACATCCGAAGGAGTGAGCGATGAGCGGCGGGGAGCGGCCGGAGTTGGCGCAGGTGCCGGAGACGGCGTTGTGGACGCTGTGGCACCGCGCGGTGGAGGCGCGTCGGCCGGACACGGTGCTGGAGGACCCGAAGGCGGTCGAACTGGTCGACCGGATCGACTTCCCGTTCGCGGAACGCTTCGGGGAGGGCGCGCTGGTCAGCCAGTTGCAGGCGCTGCGGGCGGCCTGCTTCGACCGTGAGGTGGCGGACTTCCTGACCCGCTGCCCGCGCGGCACCGTGGTCGGCCTCGGGGACGGCCTGGAGACCCAGGCGTGGCGGGTCGACAACGGCCGGGCGGACTGGCTGGCGGTGGACCTGCCGGAGACGGCCGCGCTGCGGGAGCGGCTGCTGCCGCCGGACGAGCGGCGCCGGATCCTCGCCTGCCCGGTCACCGACCCGCGCTGGATGGACGAGGTGGACCCGGCCCGCGGGGTGATGATCTGCGCCGAGGGCCTGCTGATGTACCTGCGGCCGGAGGAGGTGCGGGCACTGATCGCGGCCTGCGCCGAGCGGTTCCCCGGCGGGTCGATGGTGCTGGACGCGGTGCCGCGCTGGGTCAGCGCCCGGACCGTCCAGGGCAAGCTGCGGACCCGGCACTACCAGGCCCCGCCGATGCCGTTCGGCATGGACGCGGACGAGCGCCGCAAGCTGGCCACCGCGCACCCGGCGGTGACCGACGTGCGCGAGGTGTACCCGGAGGGCGGGCGGGGCCTGCTCCGCGCCCTGCTGCCGCTCGTGCGCCGGGTGAACGCGCGGCCCTCCGTGGTCGCACTTCGCTTTGCCGGATCTTGAAGAACGGCTGGTCAAGCGGGAACCATGGGGCACCACCGCACGTCGTAACCACGGGTGATCGGCCGGGGGGACAGGCCGCCCGGCACGTTAGGCTGCCCTTATGGGGAAGCGGCCGCGTTGCCGCCATCGGACAACCGCCGGAACCGGCGCGCGGCACCGCTGAGGGCCGCGCCGGTTCCGACCTGCCACGGAGGTACTGGCCTTGCACATCGACGCCTGGATCGAGAGCGTCCCACCGACAGCGGTGTACGCCCTGGTCGGCCTGATCATCGGACTGGAGTCGCTGGGCATCCCGCTGCCCGGCGAGATCGCGCTGGTCACGGCCACCCTGATGGCGGTCAAGGGTGTGGTGAGCCCGGAGTGGATCGCGGTGGTCGCCATCCTCGGGGCCATCATCGGCGACTCGATCGGCTACTCGATCGGCCGCAAGGGCGGCAAGCCGCTGTTCGAGAAGCTCGGACGGAAGTTCCCCAAGCACTTCGGGCCGTCCCACCTGGCCACCGCCGAACGCTCCTTCCAGAAGTGGGGCATGTGGGCGGTCTTCTTCGGCCGCTTCATCGCCCTGCTGCGCATCTTCGCCGGGCCGCTCGCCGGCGCGCTGAAGATGCCGTACTGGAAGTTCCTGATCGCCAACGTGCTCGGCGGCATCGTCTGGGCCGGCGGCACGACGCTGCTGGTCTACAAGGTCGGCAAGAGCATCGAGCCCTGGCTGTCCCGCTTCTCCTGGGCGGGCCTGGCCGCGGCGGTGCTGGTCGGCGGCGCCTCGGCCTGGTTCATGAAGCGCCGGGCCGCCAAGACCCACGCCAAGATCGAGGCGGAGGAGGCGGCCGCCGCGGCGACCGCCGCCAAGGCGCCCGTCGCGGAGTAAGCAGAGCGGAGCGACGAGGCGTCCGCACTGAGTACGGAGGGGCAGTCGGGCCCCCGGAGTAGCATCGGCGGGTACCTGCCGATCATGCACAACTGGAGGGCCCGATGACCCAGTCGACGTGGGATGCCGTGGACGCGTACTTCTCCGAGCAGCTGGTGGGGCACGACCCGGCGCTGGAGGCCGCGGCCGCCGCCGCCGACGCGGCCGGGCTGCCGAAGATCGCCGTCGCCCCCAACCAGGGCAAGCTGCTGCACCTGCTGGCGCTGACCCAGGGCGCGCGGCGGATCCTGGAGGTCGGCACGCTCGGCGGGTACAGCGCGATCTGGCTCGCCCGGGCGCTGCCCGCGGACGGCACCCTGATCACCCTGGAGATCGACCCGAAGCACGCCGAGGTCGCCCAGGGGAACATCGCGCGCGCAGGGCTGGAGAAGGTCGCCGAGGTGCGGCTCGGCCGGGCCGCCGACTCGCTGGCCGCGCTGGTGGAGCAGGGCGTGGAGCCCTTCGACCTGGTCTTCATCGACGCGGACAAGCCCAGCAACCCCGAGTACTTCCGGCGGGCGCTCCAGCTGACCAGGCCCGGCTCGCTGATCATCGTCGACAACGTGGTGCGCGGCGGCGCCGTCGCCGACGCGGACAGCACCGACCCGGGGGTGGTCGGCACCCGGGCCCTGCACGACCTGATCGCCGCCGAGCCGAGGGTCACCGCGACGTCGGTGCAGACGGTCGGCAGCAAGGGCTACGACGGCTTCACGCTGGCCCGCGTGCAGAGCTGAACCTTTTTCACGTACCACTTTCACGCACCACAGAGGAACGGAGACATCGTGCGGATCGGACTGCTGGGCGCCGGCCCCTGGGCGGAGCGGGTGCACGCACCCGTCCTCGCCGAGCACCCCGGGCTGGAGTTCACCGGCGTCTGGGCCCGTCGGCCGGAGGCGGCCACGGCCCTCGGCGGGGCGTACGGCGTCCCCGGCTACGCGGACCTCGACCAGCTGCTCGCCGAGGTGGACGCGGTCTCGATCGCGCTGCCGCCGACCGTCCAGGCGGGCCTCGCGGTACGGGCCGCCCAGGCCGGCTGCCACCTGCTGCTGGACAAGCCGGTCGCGCTGACCGTGCCGGACGCGCAGGCCGTGGCCGAGGCCGTCCGGGCCCACGAGGTCGCCTCCGTGGTCTTCTTCACCGTCCGCTTCGGCGGGGAGCAGATCCCGTGGATCGAGCAGCAGGCGGGCCTGGGCGGCTGGTTCACCGGCCGCTCGGACTGGCTCGGCTCGGTGTTCGCCCCCGGCAGCACCAGCCCGTACGCGGCCTCGCCGTGGCGCGAGGAGAAGGGCGCGCTGTGGGACGTCGGCCCGCACGCGCTGTCGGTGCTGCTGCCGGTGCTCGGCGACGCGACGCAGGTCACGGCGGTGGCCGGCCCGCTGGACACCGTCCACCTGGTACTGCGGCACGCCGACGGCGCCTCCAGCACCCTGGCACTGAGCCTCACCGCGCCGGTCGGCGCCGGTGGTGTCGGCCTGGAACTGCGCGGCGAGCACGGCGTCGCCCACCTGCCCGAGCGCGGCGAGGGCCCGACCGCCGCCCTGCACCGCGCCCTGGACGCCCTCCAGGCCTCGGCCGCCACCGGCCAACCACACCCCTGCGACGCGCAGTTCGGCCTGCGCGTGGTCGAAATCCTGGCCGGCGCCGAACACTCCCTGACCACGGGCACACCGGTCGCGGTCTGACGACCGTCCACGGAGCTCAGACCGGCGGCGGTGCGGGCTGCGTCGGGCCCGGGCGGCGGTCGGTGGGGCGGGCCGGGGGGATGACGGGGGCGTGGAAGTCGCGCGGGCCGGTCCACAGGGCGGGGACGGCGTCGCCGCGGCGGGCGAGTTCGTAGGCCAGCGCCTCGTAGTTGACGCGCCAGCCGTGGAAGTGCTGCCAGGCCTCGTCGACCGGGCGCTCGTGGGGGAAACCGGCGGACGTGATCATGGCGACGGCGCCGATGTACTCGGTGTAGGTCAGGCGGATCGGGACGTCCGGGTCAGGGTCCGGGTCGAAGTCGATCCGCACGGAGCGGCCGATGTCGCGCAGCGCGGTGAAGCCCGCGCGCAGCACCAGGCGGGCCTCGGGCGGGGCCGAGCGCGGGCAGAGCGCCAGGTGGAGGGCGGCCGCGTCGAGCACCGCGATCAGGCCGACCACCCAGCTGCGGTTCGGCTGCGGGGAGCGGAAGGACAGCAGCACCGGGTAGTTGGAGTGGCTCTCGCCGATGTCGGCGGCGAGCCGCTCCCAGTCCCGGTAGAGCTGGGGGAGGGCGGTCTCGGTGTCGACGAGGGACTGCCGGGCCAGCAGTTCCGGGCCCCAGGCGGGCTCGCCGGCCCGGGACTGGAGCAGGGTCACCTCGGTCTCCCGCCGCTGGTAGGCGGCGTAGAGGGTGGGCAGGTAGGCGATCTGGAGGGCGATCACCAGCGGCCCGCTGGCGGCGGCCATGAAGTCGATCGCCGAGAGTTGCAGGCGCTCGCCGCTGGCGTAGCCGAGGGTGAAGAGGCTGGATCCGGCCTCCCGGATGGCCACCGACCAGCTGAGCTCGGACGTGCCGTGCAGCAGCAGGGTGTAGGCGAGCAGCATGCCGCTGAGCCACATCCCGAGCATGCCGAGCAGGATCAGCGGTGCCAGCCAGGTCAGTGCCCGGTCCTGCGCGTGGTAGCCGCGGAACGGCGTCGCGTAGAGCCGGAGCACGGTCCGCAGCACCCGCCAGAGCCGGCTGACCAGCGCCGAGTAGAGCCCGCGCGGGACGACCAGCGTGCGCAGGATGCTGCCGACGATGAGCAGGAGCAGCAGGGCGCCGGCCAGGGTGTGGATCATCCTCATGGCGCCATTGTGGCGGTCCGCCGGAGCGGCTGCGGCGCGGGGCACGGCCCTACGGGACGACGGCGGGCAGGGGGAAGCCGCAGGGCGGGGTCGGGCGGCCAAGCGCGTTCCTTGCGCAGCAGCGCATCCTCGGGCTGCTGCGCCCAGGGCAGCCGGACGGCGAGGTCGTGGCCACGGCCGGCACAGGGGTGCCGGGGCCTGCGGCGGAGGCGTTCCCGCAGGCCCCGGACCGGTCAGGCGCCGCCGGCGATCTGGCCGAGGCCGGCCCACCCGCCGGCTCCGGCGCTGTCGCCCCCTCGGTAGGCGTAGGCCGTGACGGCTCCACCGGTTTCCGTCCGGAGGTAGTCGGCATGGGTGTCACCGTCGAAGTCCACGAAGGTGACCAGCTCCTGACGATCAGTCACGCCGGTGGCGATCCGGCCGATGGGGAGCCAGCCGCCGTGGCGGTCGCCGCCGCGGTTGAGCCAGGCGTTGACGGAGCCGTCGGGGTTGATCAGGAGGTAGTCGGCCTTGCCGTCGCCGTCGAGGTCGGCGAGCCGGACCCGGGTGCGGTCGTTGGTGACGCCGGTGGCGATCTGGCCGATGCCGTACCAGCCGTCGGCGCCGGCCTGGTCGCCGCCGCGGTTCAGCCAGACCTTGACCGTGCCGTTGTCCTCGATGACCAGGTAGTCGCTGCGGCCGTCGCCGTCGAAGTCGGCGAAGCGGACCTGCTCCTGTCGGTTGGTGACGCCCGCGGCGACCTGACCGATGCCCTGCCAACCGCCGGCCTGGTCGCCGCCGCGGTTGAGCCAGACGTTGACGGAGCCGTCGGGGTTGATCACGATGTAGTCGGCCTTGCCGTCGCCGTCGAAGTCGGCGAAGCGGACCCGGGTGCGGTCGTTGGTGACGCCGGTGGCGATCTGGCCGACGCTCTGCCAGCCGCCGGCGCCGGCCTGGTCGCCGCCGCGGTTCAGCCAGACCTTGACGGCGCCGCTGTCCTCGACCGTCAGGTAGTCGGGCTTGCCGTCGCCGTCGAAGTCGGCCCAGCGCACGCGCCCGCTGCCGCCCGCCTCGGTACCGGCACGGGGGGCTGTGGGGCGGGACGCCCAGCCGTCGGCGACGACCTGGTCGAGGGCCCGGTGGAAGACCTCCGCCATCTTGCGGTACCCGTTGTCGTTGGGGTGCAACTGGTCCGGGAGGTCGGTCGCGGCGTCGAGGTTCGCGGGGTCCACGTACCGGAGGTGCCGTCCGGCGGGCCCGCCGGCCGTGCTCTGGCCCTGCTCCTGGAGGGCGGCGAACTCGCGGTTGAACCGGGCGGTCCGCTGCTCCAGGCCGGGGGTCGCGGTCAGCAGGCCCTGCACGACGACGGTCACGCCCGGCTTGTCGGCGAAGATGCGGTCGACCAGCTCGGACAGCTGGTGGGCGGACTGCACCGGGTCGGCGGCCGGATCCCACTTCAGGTCGTTGATGCCGAGGTGCAGGAGAACGACGTCGGGGTCGGCGGCGGACAGCCAGCGGTCGATGTCCGCGCGGACCTGGGCGATCCGGTAGCCGCTGTGTCCCTCGTGGTCGGGGTCCGCGACGGAGCCCGAGCTGTTGGTGCCGACCAGGTCGACGGTGTAGGAGGACTGCTGGGCGGTCAGGTCCCACAGGGGCGCGCGGTAGCCGGCTCCGCTGGTGCTGCCGGCCCCGTCGGTGATCGAGTCGCCGAGCGGCATGACCTTGATGGGGGGAGCCGTCGGCGCCGGAGCCGAGGCCGCCGCCTGGGGCGCGGCCGCTGCGGGAACGACGGCGGGGCCGGAGGTCAGGGCTGTGGCGAGGGCCGCCAGGGTGATCAGGGAGGCACGTTTCACGGGGTGTCCAGTTCTGGGGAGATCAGGGGAACGCGGGCCGGGCCTGAGCGGCCGCTGCTCGTGGCGGTCGAGCGGGCCCGGCCGCGCGGATGGTGAATCCGCTGCCGTCAAGCCCCGGGCCGTTTCGCCCGGCACCGCGCGGCGGTGGGGGCGGAACGGCCCGGGGAGGTGGGGCGCGGGCTCAGGCGCCGCTGGCGATCCGGCTGAGGAACTCCCAGCCGCCGCGGCCGTCGCCGCCCTTGTTGGCGTACGCGTTGGTGGTGCCGTCGCCGGGGTTCCAGAGGTAGTCGGCGCGGCCGTCACCGGTGAAGTCCGTGAGGAAGACGGAGTTGTTGTCCGTCGTCAGACCGGTGGCGACGCGGCCGAGGAAGTCCCAGCCGGTGCTGCCGGCCTGGTCGCCGCCGCGGTTGAGATAGACGTTGACGGAGCCGTCGGGGTTGATCACGATGTAGTCGGCCTTGCCGTCGCCGTCGAAGTCGGCGAAGCGGGCCCGGGCACGGTCGTTGGTGGCGCCGGTGGCGATCTGGCCGATGCCCTGCCAACCGCCGGCCTGGTCGCCGCCGCGGTTCAGCCAGACCTTGATGGCGCCGCTGTCGTCGATGACCAGGTAGTCGCTGCGGCCGTCGCCGTCGAAGTCGGCGAAGCGGACCTGGTCCTGTCGGTTGGTGACGCCCGCGGCGACCCGCCCGATCGGCTGCCAACCGCCGGCCTGGTCGCCGCCGCGGTTGAGCCAGACGTTGACGGAGCCGTCGGGGTTGATCACGATGTAGTCGGCCTTGCCGTCGCCGTCGAAGTCGGCGAAGCGGACCCGGGTGCGGTCGTTGGTGACGCCGATGGCGACCTGACCGATGCCCTGCCAACCGCCGGCCTGGTCGCCGCCGCGGTTCAGCCAGACCTTGACCGCGCCGCTGTCCTCGACCGTCAGGTAGTCGGGCTTGCCGTCCCCGTCGAAGTCCGCGAAGCGCAGACGGCCGGTGCCGGCCTCGTAGGCGGCGGCGGAACGCCGGCCCTGCAACGCCGTGATCCACGGTCCGAGGTCGTCCACCCGCGTCTCGTAGGCGCCGGTGCGCGGCTCGGTGGCGGTGAGGCAACCGCCCTGCCAGGAGCGGCTGGTGACGGCGACGACCTCGGCCTTGCCGCCCACCTCGCGGACGGCCGGCCCGCCGGCGTCGCCCAGGCAGACAGTGGCGTCGACCGGAGCCTTGGCCGTCACGTCGATGCCGGTGGCCTCGACGGCGCCGACGCTGAAGGCCGCCGTGTGGGGCGCAGCCGGAACCCACTCCGTCCGGGTGCGGCCGTAGCCGGTGACCTTCAGCTCCTCGCCCTGGACCGGGGCGGTGGAGGCCACGGCAACCGGGGTGATGCCGTAGGCGGGGAGGTCCAGGCGGGCCATCACCAGGTCGCGGTCGGTGCGCGGCACCAGCTCGACGATGTCGGTGGTGTGGCCGCCGGTGCCGTTGAGGTCCCCGCGGCCGATCGTCGCGGTGGTCTTCTTCTTCGGGGCGCCCGCCGGGATGGTGAGGGACTGGGCGGGGTTGTCGGCGAAGCAGCTCGCGGTGGTGAGCACCCAGCGCGGGTCGACCAGCGTGCCGGTGCAGCCGCGGCCTCCGATGTCGAGCTTGGCCACGTAGGGGCGGTCCGACGGCCCCGAGTTGGCCGGGCCCGGCCCGGTGGCGGTGATGTCCAGCAGGGTGTGGGGGCGGCTCTGGGGGTCGGCGGCCTCGCCGACCGCTGTCCACAGGTTCTTGTCGACCTTGAACGACGTGGTCGCGCCGTCGACGGACATCGAGACGGACACGTCGCGCACGCCGTCGCTCTGGATGCCGTGTACCCGCGGCACCTCGAGGCTGAGGCGGCCGACCGCGCCGGTCATCCGGAAGCAGATGTCGTCCCGGGTGCGCGCCATGATCCGCAGGAGGCCGGCGCCGGACGAGCAGGTGGTGAGAGTGATGTTGCCGTTGCCGGACTTCAGGCGGATGCCCGAATCGGCCAGTATTCGGTCCGCGCCCGGATACGAGTAGTCCTCGACGGTGAACGGTGCGGTACCGGTGGTCGACGCGTTCGCGACCGGGACGCCGGTGGTGCCGGCGAGAAGCGTGAGACCGGCCGTCGCGGCGGCGGCCAGGATTCGAGAAGAGGCCCTCATTTCGGGCTCCTCACCCCCCATGGATGCGGTTTTTCTGTCTGGGTGTCCTGCCGGGGCGAAGGCCCGAGCGGACCCCGGACAAAGGCCGCGTACGGACGCGTGCGATCCAGGACCTGCCATGCTCTCCCCCACCGAACTGACGGGGACATTGATATCACTACCGCGGGCCGGCCGACGAGGGGGCGTCCGCGATGTGACCGATCGCGAACCATGATCCGAAAATATCTATTTGATCCACGATCAGCCAAGGAAGTGTCAAGGATCGGTATCCAAAATTTTCGTCGGACGTGTCATCATGTGCGGTCGGGCGGGCCTGACTGCCCGACCGGTCTGTTTCCGAACTGACTTGTTTTCGAGGGGATATGACACAGCAGATACCTGGGGGGCGCTGGAAGGCATCCCCCTCGCCGCGACCACGCAACGGACTGACGCTCCGTCTTGTGACGGTCGCCACCGCGATCGCGCTCACCACCGGGTCGCTCTCCGGCGTCGCCGCCGCGACGGACACGGCACCCGGTGCGACCCCGCTGAGCCCGCGGGCCCAGGCCGTCGCCGAATGGAAGTCGGGCGGCGACTCCGTCCGCGCCGCCGCCGAGCTCGCCCTGGTCGGTACCGACGCCGACATCGACGCCTTCCTGACGACCGGACGCAAGGTCGCCACCGAGGCGGACGAGAGGCTCGCCGTCCTCCAACTGCTGAACGTCAGCGGGCTCGGTGTGCGTGAGGCCGCGCAGACCGCGCTGGCCGGAACGCCGCAGGACGTGCACGCCTTCCTGGCCTCGGGCTGGACCAAGCCGCTGGCCGACGACCGGAGGGTCAGCGTGCTGCGCGCGATGAACACCGGCGGCGTCGCGGTGCAGGAGGCCGGGCAGAAGGCGCTCAACGACGGCTCTCCCGAGGCCATCGCTCAGTTCCTCGCCGTCGACCTCCAGAAGGCGCAGGAGGAGGAGGACCGGGTCCAGACCCTGCGGCTGATGAACCTCGGCGGCCCGCAGCTGAAGAGCGCGGGCAGCGCGGCCCTGAGCGCCGGAGCCCCCGCCGTCCGGGCCTTCCTGCGGGAGGGGCAGTACGCGGCCCGCGCCCAGGACCAGGAGTCCATGACGGTCGGCCAGCTCGTCGAGACCGCCCGTCAGGCCGGTCAGGAGGCCGGCAAGGAGACCGCCGCGGCGAAGGAGGCCTCTGGCCGTGCGGTGGACGCCGCGCGCCTGGCCAAGGAGGCGGCCCAGAAGGCCGCCTCCGAGACCGCCGCCGCCCAGGGCTCCGCCCAGCGGGCGACCGCCGCCGCCCACCGCGCCGCCGACGCCGCCGAGAGCGCGGCGAACGCCGCCCGCACCGCGATCGACGCTGCCAACGCGGCCAGCAGCGCGGCCCGGACCGCCTCGGCCGCGGCCTCCGCCGCCGCGTCCGCCGCAGCCGCGGCGGGACGGGCGGCTGCCCGTGCCTACCAGTCCGCGTCCGCCGCGGCGAAGGACGAGTCGCAGGCCGCTGCCGCCCGGGACGCGGCGAAGACCGCCCGGGACGCCGCGCAGGGCGCCACCACGGCCGCCGAGTCCGTGTTCCGGGCCGTCGGCGCCCTGACGGACGCCCTCACCTCGGTCGGCGAGGCCGTCAGCGCCGGCGTCCACGCCGCCGCCGCAGCCCAAGCCGCCGCCGACGCGGGCGGCAACAGCGCGGTCGCCCGGGCCGAGGCCCAGCGGGCGAACGCGGCCGCCGCCAAGGCCCGCCGCCTGTCCGCCACGGCCGCCAGCGCCGCCGGCACCGCGAGGACGATGGCGACCCAGGCCCTGGCAGCCGCCCAGGAGGCGCGTTCCGCTGCCACCGAATCCGCCGGACATGCCACCGCCGCCGCGCAGGCGGCGGAGGACGCGGCGAACCATGCCGGCCAGGCCGGCAACTGGGCCAACCTCGCCACCGAGCACGCGAACGCCGCCATCAAGGCGGCGGAGCGGGCCACTGGCGCCGCCAACCAGGCGGACCAGGTGGAGAAGACCGCCAGGGAGGCCGAGAAGGTCGCCCTGGAGACCAACCGCGACCTCGCCATCGAGGCCGCGGGCGAGCTCAAACAGCGGTACACCGAGCAGCAGTCCGTCCAGGTGACGGAGCGCGCCGAGGCGTTGCGCCAGGACGAGGAGACCAAACAGCTCCTGGCCGAGGCCACCGCGCCCGGCACCACGCCCGCGACCGTGCTCGACAAGGCCCGCAAGGCGGCCGTGCACCTGATGGCGACCGGCTCGCCGTGGACGGAGCGCGCCGCCGAGGCGGCCCTGTCCGGCACCGAGGCCGACGTCCGGCAGTGGCTCGGCACCGGGCGGCAGGAGGCGGCGTCCCAGGACGACTACACGAAGGTCGCCAACCTGGCCGTGACGGGTACCCCCGCGCTGAGGACGGCCGCCCTCGCCGCGCTCAACACCTCCTCGGACCAGCAGGCGGTGTTCCTGGAGACGGGCCAGCACGCCGTGCTGAAGGACGACTACCGGGTCCAGGTCCTCGCCCTGATGAACGCGGGTGGCAAGGCGGTCAAGGAGGCCGGCTCGGCCGCACTCGGCACCAACACCACCGAGGCACTGCGCGAGTTCGTCGCCACCGGTCAGCACCGGGCGCGCGAGGAGGACGACAAGGTCGAAGCGCTCCGGCTCACCGCCGAGGGCGGGCCGCGGGTGCGCGCAGCGGCCCAGGTCGCCCTCTCGGGCCCCGCCCCGCTGCTGCGCGACTTCGTCGCCGTCACCCAGTACGTGGCGGCCCAGCGCGACCAGACCGACGCCGTCCACGTCGCCAGCGTCCAGCGCATGGTCGCCGAGGGCAAGGCGATCGCCGCGACCGCCACCCAGGACGCGACCCAGGCCGCCGCCGCGGCGGCCACCGCGCGCGGTGCCGCCACCGAGGCCGCGGGCTACGCCCAGCAGGCGAGCGCCTCGGCTGCCGCCGCCAACGTCGCCGCCGGCCAGGCCTCGGCCGCGGCGAACGCCGCCGACGCCTCGGCCCGTCGGGCCGCTGCCTCGGCCACGACGGCGAAGAACGCGGCCACCGCGGCCGGCAAGTCGGCCGCCCAGGCGACCCAGTCGGCCCACCGCGCCGCCAACTCCGCAACCGCAGCGGCTGCTTCGGCCCGTTCCGCGTACGCCTCGGCCGACCAGGCGTACGCCTCGGCGGTGGCTGCGGGCAAGAGTGCCACCGAGGCGCTCACCGCCGCGGGCGAGGCGCTGTCCCACGCCATGGAGCTCGCCCGGCAGGAGGCCCAGGCGAACGCCACCGCCCCGACCGAGCCTGGCGATCCGGGCGGTGCGGACGACGGGTACGAGCCGGAGCACCCGGACGAGGACCTCGTCATGGAGGGCGGCATCTCCCTGGCCGAGGCCACCACCCTCGCGCTGGACATCGCCGGGATCTTCGACCCCACGCCGATCAGCGACGGGGCCTCGGGCGTCATCAGCCTCTTCCGCGGCGACTTCACCGGTGCGGGCCTGTCCGTGGTCGGCTTCATCCCCTACGCGGGTGACGCCCTCAGCAAGCCGGCGAAGATCGCCAAGCTGCTGGCCAAGAACGAGAAGATCGCCAAGCGGGCGACCGACATGAAGTGGGTGGAGTGGGCCGCCCAGAGCCTGAAGCACATGTCGGTGACCAAACTCAGCGACGGTGTTGCCACGCTCAACTCGCTGGCCCGCGACGCCGAGAAGGCATACAAGTCGAACACCAAGCTCCGGGCCGCGGCGATCAAGCACAACCTGCCGACCGACCTCGAAGGCCCCGTCCCGTTCGTCCCGCCGAAGGGCTGGATGGGAAAGCCGGAAAGGGGAGGCGGTTTCAAGGATGCCTACGGCAACCTCTGGAAGAAGGCGACGGACGGCAAGGACGAATGGGACGTCCAGGTGAAGAAGGGAACGAAGTTCTCCATCTTCTCCAGCGGCAAGAACCAGGGGAAGGACATGGAGCACGCCAACATCGCTCCGGACGGATACGTGACGCACTGAGCACGGCGAACCGCCCCGAGTGGTAACGCCTTTCGGCCCCGGTCCCGATGGAGGAACGCGACGACATCGGGGCCGGGGCCCTTCCCCTCCGTTCCGTGATCCGCGGATTCCGCGGATTCCGCGGATTCCGCGGATTCCGCGGATTCCACGGATACGATCCATGGACGGGGCGGCCCCCGTCGGCGCCTCCCCTTCCTCCGTATTTCCGCTCGACACCTCCGCACCGCCCGTGATGTGTCCGGCACCACCGACCGCGCCACCCCGGAGGCGACTGCACCATGGCCCTGGCCCCCCACCGCCTCGTCTGGATGAGCCTCTGGCTGGAGGCACCCGTCGAGCAGGACGCCGCGCTCACCCGCGAAGTCGCCGTCGCCCTGGCCCCGTTCGGCCGCGTGACGGTCACCTCCCGGGGCCCCTACCGGCGCACCCCGGAGCTGCTCTCCTTCGACGTCGAGCTCGTGCCCTCGTCGTCCACCACCGACTGCCTCCTCGCCCTGGGCCTGAGCCCCGACGAGGACGGCGACTGGCCGGTCTGGGAACGCACCGGCGGCGGCGTCTTCCTGCACCCCGCCGTCCGCGGCGCCCAGGTCGGCGAGGAGGAGGCTGCGACGCCACCGCCGTTCGAGAACGGCGACGTGGTGACGGTCCTCGACAGCCCGACCGCCCGTGAGGAGGGCCTGGTGGGCGTGGAAGCCGTCGTCCACAGTTCCTTCTACCTCCCGGACGAGCCCGACCCGCTGCTCCGCCGGTGGCGCCACCAGGTGATGCCCGAGGGCCGGGAGATGCTGGAGCCCTTCGAGAGCGCCGAGCTGCGCCCCACCGGCCGTCGCGAGGTCGTCGCGGACGTACCCGATCCCGTGTACATCGCGCACGCCGGGCCGGTCTGAACCGGCCCCGGTCGGACGCAGGGCGGTCGCCGACGCGGTGCTGCGTCGGCGCATCTCGGATGGTGCCGACCGGTGCCGTCCGACCCGATTCCTCGTAGCGAGCCCCCGGACCAAGAGGTCCGGGGGCTCGTCGCGTGCGGGGTGGCATTGACAGCGGGCGGCGTCCGGCTGAATGCTAAGCAAGCGCTTAGTCAACGAGGCCACACCCCGAGGACCCCGAGGAGCCGCCCGATGCCCGAGACCCCCGCCGAGCCGCCCGGGCTGGACCTGGCCCGCCTCCGCGCCCACCTGGACCGGGAGCTGCCCGGCCTCGTCCGGGGCCCGCTGCGGGCCGACCTCATCGAGGGGGGCCGTTCCAACCTCACGTACGTCCTCGCCGACGGCACCGGCCGCTGGGTGCTGCGCCGCCCGCCGCTCGGGCACGTCCTGGCCACCGCGCACGACATGGGCCGCGAGTACCGCGTCATGACCGCCCTGCGCGACACCGACGTGCCCGTCCCGCGCACCCTGCTGCTCGATCCCGGCGCGGAGGTGCTCGGCGCCCCCTGGTACCTGATGGAGTTCGTCCCCGGCGTCGCGCACCGGGCCCTCGCCCCGGTCGCCGCCCTCGGCGAGCAGCGCGTCCACGCGCTCGGGCGGCGGCTGGTCGACACCCTCGCCGCCCTGCACCGGATCGACCCGGCCGACGTCGGCCTCGCGGACTTCGGCCGCCCCGACGGCTACCTGGAGCGCCAACTGAGGCGCTGGTCCACCCAGTTGGCGAACTCCCGCAGTCGCGAACTGCCCGACGTGGAGCGGCTGCACGCGCTGCTCGCCGAGCGCCGGCCGATCTCCCCGGCGCCCGCCCTGGTGCACGGCGACTACCGGCTGGACAACGTGCTGGTCGGCGACGACGACGCGATCACCGCCGTGCTGGACTGGGAGATGTCCACCCTCGGCGACCCGCTCACCGATGTCGGCCTGCTGGTGATGTACACCGAGGTCGCCGGCGTCGGCGGCGGCATCATCCCCTCCGCCGCGACCGCCCCCGGCTTCCCGAAGCCGAACGAACTGGTCGCGTACTACGCCGAGTTGACCGGCCGGCAGGCCGCCGACCTGGACTGGTACGTCGCCTTCGCCTCCTTCAAGCTCGCCGTCGTCGCCGAGGGCATCCACTACCGCTACCAGCAGGGCCGCACCCTCGGAGCGGGCTTCGAGCGGGCCGGCGAGATGGCCCCGATCCTCGCCCGGTACGGCCTGAGCACCCTCAAGGAGCACTGACCGATGGACTTCGCCTACGACGCCCGCACCGACGAACTCCGCGCGCAGCTGCTGGCCTTCATGGACCAGCACGTGTACCCGGCGGAGGCGGCTCTCGCGCAGCAGCTCGCCGACCCGGCCCGCGAGGCCTGGAGCATCCCGCCCGTGGTCGCCGAACTCCAGGCCGAGGCACGCAAGCAGGGCCTGTGGAACCTCTTCCTCCCCGGGGAGGGCGGCGCCGGCCTGACCAACCTCCAGTACGCCCCGCTCGCCGAGATCACCGGCCGCAGCCCGCACCTGGCCCCGCCCGCGCTCAACTGCGCGGCCCCCGACACCGGCAACATGGAACTGCTCGCCCAGTTCGGCACCGCCGAGCAGCGCGAGCGCTGGCTGCGCCCGCTGCTGGACGCCGAGATCCGCTCCGCCTTCGCGATGACCGAGCCCGAGGTCGCCTCCTCGGACGCCACCAACATCGCCACCCGGATCGAGCGCGACGGCGACGAGTACGTCGTCAACGGCCGCAAGTGGTACATCACCGGGGCGATGAACCCGCAGTGCCGGATCCTCATCGTGATGGGCAAGACCGACCCGGCCGCCGAACCGCACCGCCAGCAGAGCATGGTGCTCGTCCCGCGCGACACCCCCGGCGTCACCGTCAGGCGCGGCATGACGGTCTTCGGCTACGACGACGCGGACCACGGCGGCCACGCCGAGGTGCTGTTCGAGGACGTCCGCGTCCCGGTCGGGAACCTGATCGGGGAGGAGGGCGCGGGCTTCGCCATCGCGCAGGCCCGGCTCGGCCCAGGCCGGATCCACCACTGCATGCGCGCGATCGGCATCGCCGAGCGCGCCCTGGAGCTGATGTGCCGCCGGGTGAACGGGCGGGTCGCCTTCGGCCGGCCGCTCGCCGAGCAGGGCGTGGTGCAGGACTGGATCGCCGAATCCCGGGTCAGGATCGAGCAGTTGCGGCTGCTGGTGCTCAAGACCGCCTGGCTGATGGACACCGTCGGCAACCGGGGCGCGCACACCGAGATCCAGGCGATCAAGATCGCCACCCCGCGCACCGTCGAGTGGATCCTCGACAAGGCCGTCCAGGCGCACGGCGCCGCGGGCGTCAGCCAGGACACCCCGCTCGCGCAGCTCTGGGCCGGCAACCGCACCCTGCGGCTGGCCGACGGCCCGGACGAGGTGCACAAGCGCTCGCTGGCCCGGCGGGAGCTGCGGCGGCACCCGTAGGGGTGTCATACCGGAGTACTCAGGGGCGGGTTGGCTCCTGGGTATGACGGCTGCGGACCGCCCCCGCCCGTACTGTCCTGATCAGCGGGCCGGCAAGTCAGCCGGCCGGCAGGCCAGGAGGCCAACAGGCCGACAGGTCAACGGGGCGAGGAGAGACATCATGGGCGGGCGGGGACGGGCCGCGGCGGCGGTACTGCTGGCGGCGACGGCGGTGCTCGGAGCGGCCGGCGCACCCGGGGCGGTGGCGGCAGCACCGGCGCCCGGGGCGGACGGCGGCGGCGAGCGGCAGGCCCGGGCCTGGCTGCCGGAGCCCACCGGGCCGTACCCGATCGGCACCACCACGCTGCACCTGACCGACACCGGTCGGGAGGACCCCTGGAAGCCCGGGCAGCGCCGCGAGCTGATGATCAGCCTCTGGTACCCGACCGCCCGCCCGGCCACCGGCGCCGACCGCGCCCGGTACATGGCGCCCGCCGCCGGCGAACACTTCGGCACCGAGGGCAGCACCGGCCAGGCGAACTACGGCGCCACGCCCGGCCGCACCGACTGGGCGGGCATCCGCACCCACGCCCGGCCCGACGCCCCCGCCCTGCCCGGCGGCCCGCGCCCGGTGGTGCTGTACTCGGCCGGCCTCGGCGACCCGCGCACCTGGGGCACCGGGCTGGTCGAGGACCTGGCCTCGCGCGGCTACGTCGTGGTCACGCTGGACCACACCTACGAGGCCTCCGAAGTCGCCTTCCCCGGAGGCGAGCTGGCCACCTCCGTGTTCCCCGCGCTGGTCGGACAGCCCGGCCTGGACATCGGCGCGGTGCTGCGCAAGTCGATGCGGACCAGGGTCGACGACACCCGCTTCGTCCTGGACGAACTCGGCGGCCTGCGCCTGGACCCACGGCTGCCCGCCGGCCTCGCCGCCTCGCTGGACCTCGACCGGATCGGCATGGTCGGCCACTCGGCGGGCGGCTTCACCGCCCTCCAGACCATGCACGACGACCCGCGCATCGCCGCCGGCGTCAACCTGGACGGCCAACTGCACTTCCCCGGGCCCGACGGCCACACCGGGGTGTACCTGCCCAGCGTCGCCCAGGACGGCCTGGACCGCCCGTTCCTGCTGATGGGCACCCGCAACGAGGATTCCGGGGACCACCACCGCCAGCCAGGCTGGGACGCCCTCTGGCAGCACAGCACCGGCTGGCACGCCGACGTCACGCTGAACGGCTCCCGGCACGGCTCCTACACCGACGCGCAGTCCCTGCTGCCCCAGCTCGCCAGGCAGGGCGCGATCACCCCGGAGCGGCTGGGCGAGGACGTGGGCGACATCCGCCCCGACCGGGCGGTGCTCGCCACCCGCTCCTACGTCGCGTCCTTCCTCGACCGCTGGCTGCGCGGACACGACGACCACCTGCTGGACGGGCCCTCCGCGCGCTTCCCGGAGATGGAGTACGCGCGGTAGGGCAACACCCGCCGGCCACCGCACCGCGCTCCCGTCGAGCCCGCCGTCAGTCCCCGAGGACGGCGATCCGGCCGGTGCTGCGCCCGTCGGCGACGAGCTGGACGGCGTCGGCGGCCCCGGCGAGCGGCACCCGGGCGCTCACCAGCGGGCGGACCACGCCCCGGTCGGCGAGCCGGGTCAGCTCGTCGTGGGCGGCGCGGACGGCCTGCGGGTCATGGGTGTTGTAGAGGCCCCAGTGCAGGCCGAGGATGGCGTAGTTCTTCACCAGCGCGTGGTTGAGCGCCGGCGCCGGGATCCGGCCGGCGGCGAAGCCGACCACCACGATCCGGCCCTCGAAGGCGACGCACCTGGTGGAGCCGGTGTAGGCGTCCCCGCCGACCGGGTCGAAGACCACGTCCGCGCCGCGCCCGCCGGTGAACTCCTTGACGGCGGCGACGAAGTCCCCGGCCGTCCGGTCCACCACCAGGTCGGCGCCGAGCGCCCGGGCCGCCTGCGCCTTGGCGGGGCCGCCGACCACGGCGACCACCCGGGCCCCGGCGGCCCGGCCCAGCTGGACCGCCGCGCTGCCCACGCCGCCCGCCGCCGCGTGCACCAGCAGCGTCTCGCCGGCCGCCAGCCGGGCCCGGCGGTGCAGGGCGAACCACGCGGTCTGGTAGCCGATGTGCAGCGCGGCCGCCTCGGCGTCGTCCAGCGCCCCGGGCGCGGGGAAGGCGGCGGCCGCGTCCAGCAGCGCGTACTCGGCGAAGGCGCCGTGCGGCAGCACCGGGTTGCCGATCAGCCGCTCGCCCCGCCGCGCGCCGTCCGCCACCTCGCCGCACAGCTCCACGCCGGGCGTGAACGGCAGCGGCGGGCGGACCTGGTACTGGCCGCGCACCATCAGCGCGTCCGGGAAGTTGACCGCCGCGGCCCGCACCCGGACCAGCAGCTGCCCCGGCCCGGCCACCGGCCGCGGCACCTCCTCGGCCAGCCGCATCACCTCGCCCGGCTCGCCGAGCTGCCCCACCTGCCAGGCCCTCACAGCGCCTCGCTCCTCTCCAGCCCCTGCTGGAGCCGGTTCATCCCGTTGATCCAGCGGTCCGGTTCGGTGGCCCGGACCCGGTAGTACTCGGCGACCTCGGGGTGCGGCAGGATCAGGAAGCGGCCCTCGCGCAGTCCGGCCAGCGCCGCCTCGGCGACGTCCTCCGGGTCCAGCGCGGTGGGCGCGAGCAGCGCCTCGCCGACGGCGCCGGTCGAGGCGAGCATGTCGGTGCGCACGCCCTGGGGGCAGAGCGCGTGCACCCGGACGCCGCGGTGGCGGTACGTCGCGGAGAGCCACTCGGCGAAGGCGAGCGCGCCGTGCTTCGTGACGGCGTAAGGGGCCGAGCCCAACATGGTGAGCAGCCCGGCGGCGGAGACCGTGGCGAGGAAACGGCCGCCGCCGCGCTCCAGCCAGCGGGGGAGCAGCAGGTCGGCGGCCCGGACGTGGGCGAGGACGTTGACCTCCCAGGCGCCGGCCCAGGCCGCGGCGGGCGCGTCGGCCCCGCCGACCGGGGCGACGCCCGCGTTGGCGCACCACACGTCGATCTCGCCGAGCGCGGCCCGGGCCTGCCCGACCAGGGCGGCCAGGCCCTCGGGGGAGGCGGCGTCCCCGGGGGCGGCGGTGCCGCCGCAGTCCTCGGCGACGGCGCGGGCGGCGTCGGCGTCCAGGTCGTTGACCACCACCCGGGCACCGGCCGCGGCGAAGGCCCGGGCCAGGGCGGCGCCGATGCCGCGCCCGCCGCCGGTCACCACCACGCCCTGGCCGGCGAAGTCGGCCGCAGGGGCCTCCTGGGCCGCTGGATCCGTCGCCCGTGCCTCGGCGTCCGCTGCGTCCGTCGCCCGTGCCTCCGCGTCCGCCGCGCCGTTCACAGGCCGCCGCCGAGGGTGACGCCGCCGTCGACGACCAGGGTCTGGCCGGTGATCCAGGCGGCGTCCGCGGAGAGCAGGAAGGCGACCGCGCCCGCGACGTCCTCGGGCACGCCGAGCCGGCCGAGCGGGTACGCGGCGGCGACCTGCTCCTCCCGGCCCTCGTACAGGGCCTCGGCGAACCTGGTCTTGACCACGGCGGGGGCGACGGCGTTGACCCGGATGCCCTGGCCGCCCAGTTCGGCGGCGAGTTCGGTGGTGAGCCGGATCAGCGCGGCCTTGCTGACCCCGTACATGCCGATCCCGAGCGAGGAGCGGATGCCCGCGACGGAGGCCACGTTGACCACCGAGCCGCCGTGCTCGCCCATCCAGGCGGCGTGCGCGCGGCGGGTCCAGGCCAGCGGGGCCAGCACGTTGACGGCGAGGATCTTGGCGGCGGCGGCCTCGTCGGTGTCGAGGACCGGGCCGTAGAGGGGGTTGATGCCGGTGTTGTTGACCAGGTGGTCGAGCCGGCCGAAGGCCTCCAGGGTGCGGGCGACGGCCTCCTCCTGGTGGGCCGGGTCGTCGGTCTTTCCGGCGACGGCGATGGCGTTCTCCGGTCCGCCCAGGTCGTGGACGGCCTCGGCGAGCGGCTCGGGGTTGCGGGCGGTCAGGCAGACCTTGGCGCCGCGGGCGACCAGCTCGCGTGCGATGCCGAGGCCGATGCCCCGGCTCGATCCGGTGACGACGGCCACCCGGCCCTTGAAGGAGTACGCCACGGAGGGTCCTGCCTTTCGCACGGAACGTTCGACGGGGGTGCCGGGTGGACGCAGACGCCGGTTCGGCGGGGGTGCCTGGTCGGCGGGTGTGCCGGTCCGTCGGCTGACTAAGCGCTTGCTCAGCATGGTGTCGGTGCGGGAGCCTGTCAACAGCCCGCCGACCGGCCGGCGGGAATGTGTGTACGAGTTCTCTGGGAGGATGGCGCCATGACCAGCACGCCCATCGCCGACCTCTGGCGCACCCTGCCCGGCGGCGCCGACTCCCGTCCCGAGGCGGCGTACCGGCTGCTCCAGGCGGCCGTCGAATCCTTCGCGGAGCGCGGTTTCCACGCCACCACCACCCGGGACATCGCCACCGCCGCCGGGATGAGCCCGGCGGCGCTGTACATCCACTACCAGTCCAAGGCGGCGCTGCTGGCGGAGATCAGCCAGGCCGGGCACGCGGCCACGCTGGAGCTGGTCCGGGCGGCGGCGGCCGGCGAGGGCGGCCCGGTGGACCGGATGCGCCGGCTGGTCGAGGAGTTCACCGCCTGGCACGCCCGGGCCCGTACGGTCGGCCGGGTGGTCAACTACGAGCTGCACGCACTGCCCGAGGACGCCTACGCGGTGGTCGCGGCGCTGCGGCTGGACATCGAGCGCGAGGTCAGCGCGCTGATCGAGGAGGGTGTGAGGGCAGGCGCCTTCCAGGTGTCCGAGGTCCGGACGGCGGCCCGCGCGGTCACCTCGCTGGGCATCGACGTCTCCCGCTGGTTCACCGACCGCTCCACCGAGACGCCGGATGAACTCGGCCGTCGCTACGGCGAGTTGGTGCTGCGGATGCTCGGCGCCCGGGTCTGATCCGCCGGTCCGCCCGGCCTTCGTCGAGGCGGCGGCCGGTCGCGGGGCCGCGGCGGTCCTGCCCGTCCTCCGCCGACGTCAGGGCGCGGCGCGCAGGACACGAAGGCGGCGCTGTGCTCGGGGTGGACGGCGGCCGGGCCCGCGCCCCCGCCGGCCGGGCCCGCGGGGGCCGTCGCCGCAGGTCCCCGGGTCTCGGGGCCGGTTCGCGGGCTGTGGCACGATGCCCGCAGGCCGGTCACCAGGGACGGCCCGCGCCACGCCGCAGGCACGAGCGGCGGGCGGTTCCACCGCACGCAGAATGAGGGCCCGCCATGTCCGAGACCATCCCCAGCCACGCCCGGCCCACCGGGCAGCCCGCCTTCCGCCCCGCCACCCTCGCCGACGTACCGGCGCTGGTCGAGCTGGTCGAGTCCGCCTACCGCGGCGACGCCAGCCGGGCCGGCTGGACCACCGAGGCGGACCTGCTGGAGGGCCAGCGCACCGACGCCGAGGGCGTCGCCGAGGTCATCGGCCGCTCCGACGGTGTGCTGCTGGTCGCCGAGCGGGACGGCCAACTGGTCGCCTGCTGCCAGCTGGAGCACCGCGGGGACCGTGCGTACTTCGGCATGTTCTCGGTACGCCCCGGGCTCCAGGGCGGCGGCCTCGGCCGGGCCGTGCTCGCCGAGGCCGAGCGGCTGGCCGGCGAGGAGTGGGGCGTGGGCGAGCTGGAGATGACCGTGATCGAGCAGCGCGCCGACCTGATCGCGTGGTACGAGCGGCGCGGCTTCCGCCGGACCGGGGTCTTCACCCCGTTCCCCTACGGCGACGAGCGTTTCGGCGTCCCGCTGCGCCCTGATCTGCGGTTCGAGAAGCTGACGAAGGAGCTGACGAAGGCGCTGGAGGGGTCGCTGGAGGAGGCCTGACCGACGGGGCGCGGGCCGGCGGTGCTCGGGGCCGAATCCATGATCGCTTGACGGTCCGTCGGCACATGATGCCATGTCAAGTCACTGACCAGGGGCGATGCGGAGATGTCATACCTCGTTCATGATTGGTCTAGGCCAATGTGAGAGGCTGAGGGCGAACGGCCACGTTCCGTCCCATGCCCAGGGGGGCCACTTCCGCATGCCCGTACTCCATGGCACCGCCATGCCCGCGCCCGACGCCGGCCCGCGCCGGATCCCCGCGGACCCCGACCTCCGCCTGCCCAGCCCACCCGACGACGAGGAGCTCTACTGGTACTTCGGCCCGCAGCGCCGCTGGGTGCTGCTCTGCGCCACCCTCTCCTACGCGGGAGCCACCGCCACCCTCGGCCTGTTCGCCCTCAGCCGGCCGCTGCTCTGGCCCTTCCTGGTGCTCACCGTGCTCAACGCGGCCACCTGGCTGCTCTCGCTCACCGACGGCCAGCGCGCCCGCCGCTACACCCGCGACTCGCACGACCTGCTGATGCGCGCCTGGCAGCCCGCCCGCCACCCGAGCGTCGACCTGCTGCTGCCGACCGCCGGCGAGCCGCTCGCCGTCCTGGAGAATGCCTACCGCCACACCGCCGCCGTCCAGTGGGCCGGCGCACTGACCGTCATCGTCCTCGACGACGCCGCCCGCCCCGAGGTGCGCGAACTCGCCGAGTCCTACGGCTTCCAGTACCGGGCCCGCCCCGACCGCGGCCGGTTCAAGAAGGCCGGCAACCTCAACCACGGCCTGGCCGAGGGCAACGGCGAGATCGTCGCCGTCCTGGACGCCGACTTCTGCCCGCGCCCCGACTTCCTGCACCACCTGGTGCCCTACCTCGACAACCCCGAGGTCGGCATCGTGCAGAGCCCGCAGTGCTTCGACACGGACGCCGACATGTCCTGGCTCGAACGCGCCGCGGGAGCCACCCAGGAGATCTTCTACCGCTGGATCCAGCCCTCCCGGGACGCGCAGGACGGCACCGTCTGCTGCGGCACCAACGCCCTCTACCGGCGCGCCGCACTCATGCGCGTCGGCGGCTTCGCCGAGATCGACCACAGCGAGGACCTCTACACCGGCCTCTCGCTCGCCCGCGCCGGGTGGACCACCCGGTACGTGCCCGCCCTGGTCGCCAAGGGCATGTCGCCCACCGGCCTGCCCGCCTTCATCAGCCAGCAGTACCGCTGGTGCCTCGGCTCCCTGGCGCTCGTCCGCGACCCGGACTTCCGCCGCGGACCGCTCCCTCGCTCCGCCCGGCTCTGCTTCTGGAACGGCATCCTCGGCTACGTCACCAGCGCGGTGAACGTCTTCGCCGTCCCGCTGCCCGCCCTGATCATGCTGTTCTTCGCCCCCGGTGAGATCCAGCCGTGGCAGGTCCTGCCGTTCCTGCCGCCGATCTGGGTCTCGCTCGTCCTGCTGCCCGCGATGTCCCGCACCCGCTGGCGCTTCGAGGTCACCCGGGTCCAACTTCTCGGCGGACTCTGCCACGTGGTCGCCATCGCGCACGCGCTGCGCCGCCGCAGTGCCGACTGGGTGCCCACCGGCGCCGTGTCGGGCGGCAGTTCGCTGGCCAAGGCGGTCGCCCGGATCGGCGTCGGCTGGCTGGGGTTCGTCGTCCTCGCGGGCATCGCCGGACTCGTCCGCGCGGCCGTGCTGTACGGCTGGCAGCCCTTCTGGGCGCTCACCGCGCTGCTCGCGCTCACCGCGTACACCATGATCCCGCTGATCCGGTCCCTGTGGCCGCTCCTGCGCGGTGGCAACGGGGCCGCCGTCGGAGAGGTCGCCGCGCCCGTGCGGCGCCGGTCCGACCTGGGATTCGGCCACGCGGAGGCCGTCGCCGTCACCGCCGTGCTGCTGCTCTGCGGGCTGCTGGCCTCCGGCTGGGCCGATCCGCTGATCTTCTGACGCCGCGTCAATTCGGCTCTGCCGACTCCGCTTCACCAACTCGGCTCCATCGAATTCGCTCCACCAGTTCCTGGCGTCAAAGTCGATGTCTGACGACCCATCAACTTCGTTCGGATCCACCGCGTTTCCAGCGCGTCGCCCCACCGGCGCGGATGCGCCGCCCGGCCGCCCCATCGGCCCGGCGGTCCCGACCACCCGCTGCCTGCCCCTGCGAGGAGCACCGCCGTGTCAACGGCCGTACCACCACCGTCGTCGTCCCCTTCCTCCCCTGCCGACACCGCCTCGGCCGAACTGCTGCCCGGCGTCGTCCGAATGGACCGGCAGGCCGCGCCCGAGCGGCGCCCCTCCGCGGAAGCCGTCGCACCGCCGCAGGCCCAGCGGCGCACCGGCTTCCGCCCCGACATCGAGGGCCTGCGCGGCGTCGCCGTCCTCTCCGTCCTGGCCTACCACGCCGCCGTTCCCGGCTTCGCCGGCGGCTACGTCGGCGTCGACGTCTTCTTCGTCATCTCCGGCTTCCTCATCACCGGACTGCTGCTCGGCCGCCCGATCGGCCTGTGGGACTTCGCCGCCCGCCGCGCCCGCCGCATCCTGCCCGCCGCCGCCACCGTCCTGGTCGCCACCGCCGTCGCCGGCGGCGCGCTGCTCGACCCGCTGCGCGGCACCGACCTCGCCCGCGACCTGATCGCCTCCGCCGGACAGGTCGTCAACTGGCGCTTCGTCGGCCAGCAGACCGACTACCTGGCCGCCGAACACGCCCCGAGCCCGCTCCAGCACTTCTGGTCGCTCGGCGTGGAGAACCAGTTCTACCTGCTGTGGGGCGTTCTGCTGCTCGGCCTCGCCCGCTTCCTGCACGGCCGCCGCCGCACCGTCGTGATCACCCTGGCCACCACGGCCATCGGCGCGGTCTCGCTGCTGCTGTGCGTCCGCTGGACGGCGACCTCGGCGCCGCTCGCCTACTTCTCCACCGGCAGCCGGCTCTGGGAGTTCGCGGCCGGTGCCTGCGCGGCGCTGCTCGGCGGCGCGCTGGCCGGCCGCACGCAGCGGCGCGGGACGGCCTGGACGCTGCGACTGCTCGGCTGGGCCGGCGCCGCCGCCGTCCTCGCGTCGATCCTGCTCTACGACCGGAACACCCCCTTCCCCGGCACCGCCGCGCTGGTGCCCGTCCTCGGCGCCGCCGCCGTCCTGCTCGCCGGCCCCGCCCACCGCGCGCTCGGCGCCACCGACGCCGGACGCCTCCTCGACAACCGGCCGCTGCGCGCCGCCGGTCGCCTGTCGTACGCCTGGTACCTCTGGCACTGGCCGGTGCTGACCATCGCCCAGGCCCGCTTCGGCGCCCTGCCCTGGACCACCCTGGCCGCCCTCGCCGCGGCCAGCGCGCTGCCCGCCTGGCTCACCATGCGGCTCGTCGAGCAGCCGCTGCGGTACGGCAGCAGCCCGGCGCCGCGCCGGGGCCTCGCCGTCGGCGCCAGCGCCCTCGTCATCCCGCTGATCGCCGCCCTCACCCTCGGCGGCGGCACGGTCCGCGCCCTCGGCGGCGCCGCCGACACCCCCGCCGCCGCCCCGGCCGGGGCCCCGACCGGCCCCACCCTGCTCGCTCCCGGCGCGCGGGTGCTCGGCCTGACCCCCTCGCTGGCCCGGGCCCGGGAGGACTTCCCGCCCGGCAAGGGCTGCGAGATCCCGCTGAACGCCGACAGCAGCCCGCGCTGCCTGTTCGGCGCCGAGGACAGCCCCGACCGGATCGTGCTGCTCGGCGACTCGCACGCCGGCCAGTGGATATCCTCCGCACTCGCGATGGCCGAGCAGCGGCACTGGGCCCTGGAGGTCCTGGTCAAGCCCGGCTGCCCGCTCGCGACCCTCACCGTGCGCAACAACGTCCTCGGCCGCACCTTCGAGGAGTGCGACCGCTGGCGCGAGAACACCCTCACCCGGCTCACCTCCGGGCCCCGGCCGCGCCTCGTCCTGATGGCCGGCCTCAACCGCTACGGCAGCCAGGAGGAACGCACCCAGGGCTGGACCCGCACCCTGGACCGCCTCGCCGCCGTCGGCGCCCCGCTCGCCTACCTCGGCGACACCCCGATGCCCGGCAAGGACATCCCGACCTGCCTCGCCGCCTCCGACGGCCGCTCGGACGCCTGCTTCTTCCCGCGCGACACCGCCTTCGAGCCGGACCCGATGCTCGACGGCGGCCTCGCCGCCCGCTACGGCGTCCGCACCCTCGACCTGGGCCCGCTGCTGTGCCCCGGCAGCGGACCGGACTGCCCGGCGGTGCTGGAGGGCGTGGTGCTGTACCGCGACACCGGCCACATCACCGACACCCTGGCCCGCGTCCTGGCGCCGCGCCTGGACAAGGGAATCCTGGAGGCGGCCGGGTAGCTCGGCTCCACCGCCTGGGGCGCCCCGCCGGATCGGTCCGGCGGGGCGCCCTCGTCGTGCGGGTGCGGGTGCCGCAGGTGGTTCAGCCGCTTCAGCGGTCTCAGCCGTAGATGCTGTGGCAGAGGCGGGCCTGCTCCGAGCCCGCGGGCCAGCGGCCGACGCGTTCGGCCTGGTCGCAGATGCTGCCCGGGCCGAGGGAGGGGAGCGCCGCGCCGGGGGCCGGAGCCGCCGGCGCGGCGCCGGCCGGGGCCGTGCCGTGGGCCGACGGCGAGGGGTGCGGGGTGCGGCCGGGCTTCGGGTGCGCGGTCGCCGCGTGCTGCGGGTCGGCCGGCTCGTCCTCGTGCGGCGCGGCCGCCGCCGTGGCCGTGGCCACGGCCGGTGCGGCGCCCTGCGGCGTGGGCGGCGGCAGCGGGGACGGCGCGGGCGTGGTGGGGAGCGGGGAGAACGCGGGCGGGTCCGGCGCCGCCGGGTCGGACGCGGAGGGGGAGGAGTGCGGCAGGGCCACCACGTCCAGGTCGTCTCCCGACCCCGGCCCGCACATCGCCAGGACGGCGGCGAGGACGGCGACGGTCCCGACGGTCGCGGCGGCCCACACCTTCCGCGACCGCCGCGGCGCCGGTGCGGGCGGCCGAACGGGGGGCGGCGCGAACGCGGTGGGTACCGGGGGTGGCTGCCATGCGTCCTGCGGCCACTGCCACTGTCCTCCGGTGGGCTGCCCAGTCATCTTGTCGTCCTTCCAGCGCCGAACCCCCGCCGAATCCCCCGCTATGCCTTCCCCGTGCTCAACGAGCGCGCCGACGCCGGGACATGACCCGGAAGAGGGGTCTAGAGGGGCGCCGATTGCCGCCGCGCCACATGCTGGGGGCATGGAGACCAACAGCACGTCCCAGTACCTGGTCGAGGTGGCCGACTTCCGGACCGACAGCCGCTACCGCCTGGTCCACTTCGAGGGCCACGGCTGGGAGCCGCTCGCCCCCGAGGAGTTCGAACCCCGGATCCACCAGCTCTTCCCGGACCTCGACCCGCGCGATCCGGTCCGCGTCCACTGGGCGGATCGCCCCTGGGAATGGCCCCTGTGGCACCCCGGCGAGGCGTGAGCCGCGCTTTCGTTACGCTGTCCGGGTGAGCGTGGATCATTTCTGGCGCCGCCTGCCCGGCCAGGAGGTCGACACCTGCTCGCCGACGGAACTCGGCGAGCTCGTCCCCGACCGGCAGGACGTCCGCTACGACCAGCTGGCCTCCGCCGGACTCCTCCTCGGCGTGCGGAGCACCGCCCGGCTGATGGAGCTAGCCCTCACCGAGAACGGCCTGCACCCCGACCCGGCCGCCCGCCTGCCCGTGTACGGCGGTGAGCGCCGCGAACCCGACGCCGCGCAGACCGATCCGCTGGTGCTGAGCCCCGCGCAGGTCGCGGCCGCCTTCACCTTCCTGCGCGAATCGGCGCTCGGCGAACTCGTGCGCCAGCAGGACACCGTGCTGGCCCGGACGGTCGCGCGCCTCGGGTACCCGACGCCGTGGTCCGAGACCTGGGCGTCCCGGGTGGTCGCCGACCTGCGGGAGCTGCGGGACTTCTTCGCCGACGCGGCGGCGGCCGGTGACGCGGTGGTCGTCCGGGACCGGAAGGCGTGATCGGGGTGGGCGAGTTGGGCGGGGTGGACGGGGTGGAGGACGTGAAGGGGATGGACGGGCTTTCGAGCACCGCCGGTTACGCCGAGGCGGCCGAGGAACTCGCCGTCCAGTACGAGAGCGTGACCTTCGCCGAGGTCCACGCGGACCTGCTGCACAGCTACCCGCCCCCGCCCGCCGCCGTCCTCGACGTGGGCGCCGGCACCGGGCGGGACGCGGCCGCCCTCGCCGCCCTCGGCCATCCGGTGGTGGCCGTCGAGCCGACCGCCGAACTCCGTTCCGTCGCCGAGCGGTTGCACGCGGGCTCCGGAGTGCGCTGGGTCGCCGACGAACTGCCCGAGCTGCCGCAGCTGAGCGCCGGCGCCGAACGCTTCGACCTCGTCCTGCTGACCGCCGTCTGGATGCACCTCGCCCCCGCCGAGCGGCCGTTGGCGATGGCCGCCCTCGGCCGGCTGCTCGCCCCGGGCGGGCGCCTCGCCCTGACCCTGCGCCACGGCCCCGTCCCGCCGGGCCGCAGGATGTTCGACGTCCCGCCCGAGGGGACCGTCGCGCTCGCCGCCGCCCGGGGCCTGCGGCTGCTCCACCGCGCCGAACGCGGCGACCTGCACGGCCGGTCCGGCGTCCGCTGGACGAGCCTGGTCTTCGGGTAGACGGCCCTCCCGGTGTCCGGGCCGCGCTCGCGCGGTGCGTGCGGAGGTCGGTTTGCGGGGGTCAGTTCACGTCGACGTTGTCGAAGAGTTCGAGCATCTGCGTGAGGACGTGCACGCAGGCGGTCAGGTCGGCGTCGGTCAGCTCGCCGCCGACCCGGCTGAGCAGGGCGTGCTCGCGGGCGCTCACCGCGGCGACGGCGGCCCTGCCGTGGTCGGTCAGCCGGATCAGCGAGGACCGCTGGTGGGCGGGGTTCGGGGTGATCTCGACCAGGTCCAGGGCCACCGCGTCGTTGACCATGCGTTGCACGAACTGTCTGCTCAGCGCTTGTGCGCGGCCCATCTGAGGGACGGTCATGGGCCCCTGCTCCGCGAGCAGGAGCAGCACGGCGCGCACGCCGACGGACAGCCCCTCGACGGGAGCCGCGAGTTCCACCTTGCGCAGCACCCGCCGGTACAGCGGGCCGACCAGGTCGAACACGTCCATCAGCCGGTGGGCGAGGACGTCGGGCGGGAGCGGGGCATCGGTATCGGTCACCCCGCCATCATGACACCTGGGTTGCCAATCCCCGCAGGGGATGGCAACTTGGTTGTCATGACTGACGCATCTGACGTGTTCTCATTCGACGACGGCCTCAGCCACCTCGCCTACCGTGACACCGGGTCCGGCCGACCGCTGGTGCTGCTGCACGGTGGACTGCTCGACCACCGCATGTGGAGCGACCAGATCGCCGCCTTCGCGGGCGACTACCGGGTGATCGCGCCGGACGCCCGCGGCCACGGCGAATCCTCCAACGCGACCGGCCCGTTCCGGCCCACCGACGACCTCGCGGCCCTGCTGCGCCACCTCGGCACCGGCCCCGCGATCCTCGTCGGGCTGTCGATGGGCGGCGCCATCGCCGTCGATACCGCACTCGAACACCCGGACGTGGTCGAGGCGTTGGTCGTCAGCGGTGTCGGCACCAGCGAACCCGAGTTCAAGGACCCGTGGCTCGGCGAGATCGAGGCCGAGGAGGCCCGCGCCATGGCCGCGGGCGACCTCGAAGGCTGGATCACGGCGTTCACCCGGCTCGCGGCCGGCCCGCACCGCACCCTCGACGACGTCGACCCGGACATCGTGCGCACGTTGAAGGACATGACCCGGCGAACCCTCGCCAAGCACACCCCCACCGAACCCGACCACCGGGTGCCCGTCACCGACACCTGGGCTCGGGCGGCGAAGATCCGCGTCCCGGTGCTGGCCATCAACGGCGGCATCGACTCCGACGACCACCTCGGCATGGCCGAACGCCTCGTCCGCAGCGTCGCCGACGGCCGTACGACGACGGTCGACGGCACCGGCCACTACCCCAACATGGAACGCCCGGACGCCTTCAACGAGCTCCTCGACGACTTCCTCCGGACCCTGCCCGCCCACGGGGGCTGACAGCGGCAGTCCGCCACCGGCCAACCAGCCGGCCGGCCGGGCCGTTTCGCGCTCGACGTAGACCTGCACGGCGCGCCGTGGTTCACCGGGGCGGGGCGCCGAAGTCCTCGGCGACCAGCCGGTCGGCCCAGTGCCGGAGGGCCGGGGCGAGGGGCGGGTGGACGAGGCCGGCGGCGGTGGCGAGGCGGTCGGCGGAGCTGGTGTCGTAGCGGTCCTCGGAGAGGAAGCCGAAGGTCTCCGGGTCGGCGCCGGTGAGGGCGCGGGGGAGGCGGCGGACCACGGCGACGGGGACCAGGCCGCGGGGCGGGCGGACGCCGAGGTGGGCGGCGACCAGCGCGATCAGGTCCGGGAGTACGGGGGTGGCGGGGTCGAGGACGGTGTGGGCCACCACGGCGGAGCCGTCGGGCGTGGGGGTGGCGGGGCCGTCGGGCGTGGGGGTGGTGGCGCTGTCGTGCGCGGGGACGGCGGCGAGGAAGCGGGCCAGGTGGTCGACGGTGACCACGGGCAGGAAGGTGCGGCGGGTGCCCGGCAGCAGCGGCAGGCGGCCGCGGTGCAACTGGCGGACGAGCTGGGCCAGGCCGAGGTACTGGCCGGCCTCGCCGGTCCGCGAGTGGCCGATGACGCTGCTGGGGTTGACGGTGGTGAGCGGGACGCCGAGTCGGAGCGCGGTGACCCGGACGGCGGCGTCGCCGAGCAGCTTGGAGGCCTCGTACGCGCCGAGGCGTGCGTAGGCGGCGGTGGTGGTGCGGGGGCTGGGCGGGTACTGCGGCTGCGGGTCGCGGCCGACGCGGTAGCCGGAGAGGTGGACCAGGCGGCGCAGCCGGGGCCGGGTGGCGGACCAGTGGAGGGCGTGCAGGGCGCCGTGGACGTTGGCGGGTTCGGCCTGGGCGCGGGTGAGGCCGAACTCGTAGCGGGCGGCGAGGTTGTGGACGTCGCGGACCTCGGCGAGCCGGGCGTCGTCCTCGGGGGAGAGGCCGAGGCCGGGGCGGGTGAGGTCGGCGGCGACCGTGGTCAGCGCGGTGTCGTCGGCGCCGTGGGCGCGCAGCCAGCGGCGTAGTTCGGTGTCGCGGCCGACGCCGCGTACGGCGGCGGCCACGGGCTCGCCGCAGGTGAGGAGTTCGAGGACGAGCCAGCGGCCGAGGAAGCCGGTGGCGCCGAGGACGAGGGTGCGGGGCGGTGGCGGGAGGGGCGGCATGGGGCAACTCCTGGGGCTGGAATCTGTAGACCGGTCTGCATATTTTTCGGGCATGGGGAAGCCTCGGGCACGGGACATTCGGGCACAAGGAATCGGGAGGGCCGGAAGGGGCGGAAGGGGCGGAGCCGCGCACCGGCCGGCGGCGGCTCCGCTACCGCGAAGCCCTATGCGGTGCGGGCGGTCGGCTTGGCGCCGAGCAGGTGCCGGACGGCGTGCTGCGCGTGGTCCAGTGGCTCGCGGCTGCGCCGGACCGACGCGAGCAGGACCGCGCCCTCCAGCAGCGCCAGTGCCTGCCCGGCCGCCGTCGCGGCCTCGGCGGGCTGGAAGCCCTCGGCCTCCAGCCGGTCGGCCAGCACGCGCTGCCAGCTCTCGTACACCTCCGCGCAGACGGCGCGCAGCGGCTCGTTGGTACCGGCGACCTCCAGGGCGACGGTCGCGATCGGGCAGCCCTTGGTGTAGTCGGAGCCCGCCAGTCGCTCGGCGAAGACCTCGGTGAGCCGCTCGGTGAGCGCTCCGCTGTCGCCGCCCTCGGCGGCCAGCGCGGCGAGCAGGTCCTCGACCTCCTGCCCGGCCTGGACGAGGGAGGCGGCGACCAGTTGGTCCTTGCCCTCGGGGAAGTGGAAGTAGAGCGAGCCGCGCGGTGCGCCCGTCGCGGCCACGATCTGGTTGAGGCCGGTCCCGAAGTAGCCCTGTGCCTCGATCAGCGTCCGGGTGCCGGCGATCAGCCGGGCCCGGGTTTCCTCACCCTTGACTCCCATGCGGAAAACAATAGACCGGTCTGCATATTCCTGTCGACGGGCCTCCGTGCCGGACCTCAGCGCCGGTCGTCGACGCCGGGCCTCAGCAGCGGGCCTCGGGCGAGCTCCTCCGCCGTGGACTGTGCGAGGAAGTCCAGCAGGTGGTCGGCGCTGTCGGCGGGCAGTTCGTGCCGCTCCGGGACGTACGGCACGTAGTCGCCGGCCTCCTCGCAGACCGTCGGGACCGCGCCGGCCTGCCGCCCGCCGCCCAACTGCCCGCCGCTCAAATGCCCGCCGCTCAAATGCCCACTGCCCACCTGCTCGTTGCCCGGCCGCCCGCCGCCCAACTGCTCGGCGATCAGCCGGGCGCTCTGCGCGGCCCGGGGAAGCGGCCCGTGGTGCACGGCGGCGATGGGGCGATCCGCCAGCCGCCGTCCGAGCAGGACGGCCTGTCGGCGTCCGTCGGCCGTCAGCCCGCTGCCGTCCGGCGCGGCCTCGCCGTGGCGGGTCAGGTAGAGGTAGCGGGTGGCGGACTCGGCCATGCTCCGGGACTCCTTCGTTCGTGTCGGCGTGCGTGCTCTCGGGCTCGCCGGTGATCCTGAGCTCGTCCCGGAGCGACGCCGTCGCGGCCCTGCCCGGTTCCGGATCAGCCCGCGTGCGCCTCCTGGAGCAGCGCCAGCTCCTCCGGGGAGAGGCGCAGCGCCCCGGCCGCGATGTTGTCCTCCAGGTGTGCCAGGTCGCCGGTGCCGGGGATGGCCAGGACGTGCGGGCCCTGGTGGAGCGTCCAGGCGAGGCGGACCTGGGCCGGTCCGACCCCGCGCGCCTGCGCCACCGCCCGGACCTGGGCCGGTTCGGCGGTGCCCGTGCCGGACTCCCGCCCGCCTCCGGCGATCGCGTAGAACGGGACGAAGGCGATGCCCTGCTCGCCGCAGAGCCGCAGCACGGCGTCCTGTTCGGGCGAGGCGCCGATGCCGTACGGGTTCTGCACGCACACGACGGGAGCGACGGCCTGTGCCTCGGCGAGCTGGTGCGGGTGGATGTTGGAGAGGCCGAGGTGGCGGATCAGCCCGGCCTGCTGCAACTCGGCGAGGGCGCCGAAGCGTTCGGCGACCGAGTCGGTGCCGCTGATCCGAAGGTTCACCAGGTCGAGGTGGTCGCGGCCGAGTTGGCGCAGGTTCTCCTCGACCTGGCCGCGCAGCCGCTCCGGGGTGCGGGCGTGCTCCACCCACTCGCCGTCGAGCCCACGGCCCGGGCCGACCTTGGTGGCGATCACCAGGTCGTCGGCGTACGGCGCGAGCGCCCGGTTGATCAGCTCGTTGGCGGAGCGCAGCGGGGAGAAGTAGAAGGCGGCGGTGTCCAGGTGGTTGACGCCCAGTTCGACGGCGCGCCGCAGCACCCGGACGGCCTGCTCGCGGTCGCGCGGTACGGCGTCGGGGACGAGTGCCCGGCCGGTCTGCGGCAGCCGCATGGTGCCGAAGCCGATCCGGTGGACGGTGCGGTCGCCGAGCGTCCAACTGCCGGAGGCGGCAGCGGTGGCGGTGGCGGTGGCGGTGACGGAGGCGGCGGCAGGGGCGGAGGCGGGGGTGGTATCAGAGGCCATGCCGTCATGATCGCCACTGCACCGCCCCGACCGCCAGCGATTTGGGAATGGACGGATCCCCGCAGGATCCGCAGGGGCGGAGGTGACGCCGGAGCAGTCCGGACTGTGACAACCGTCATGCCGTTTCCATGATCACCTGCCCTGGTCCGGGGCCCCGCCCGGCCGGAATGATGGGGCGCGTCGACGGGCGGGAGCGCCCGAGGTCGGGTGAACGGGGGGTCGGCGATGTCGCCGCACGAGATCGGGTTGTACGCGAGCGCGGCCGTGGTGGTCGGCGTGGGACTGCAAGCGCTGGTGCTGGCCGGCTCCGCCGCCGGTCGGGGAGCAGGAGCTCCGGCGGGCGCCGGGCCGGGCGAGGCGCTCGCCGTGGTCCGGGCCACCCTGGCGCGGCGGCCCCGGGCCACCCTCGCGCTGTTCGCGCTGATGGCGGTGATGGCCGTGCTCCAGTACGCCGTGCCCACCCTGGTCGACGATCTGATGCGGCAGCCGGGAGCGCTGTCCGACGGGCAGTGGTGGCGGGCCGGGACGGCCCTGCTGGTGCAGTCCTCCGGGATCGCGCAGATCGCGATGAACCTGCCGGCCCTGCTCGTGGTCGGCGCCGTCGCGGAGTCGGTCCTCGGATGGTGGCGGACCCTGGCCGTCTTCCTCGCCAGCGGCGTCCTCGCCCACGTGGTGAGCCTGGCCGGCTGGTCGCCGCGCGGCGGCGGCGACTCCGTGGCCGTCTGCGGCCTGCTCGGAGCCCTGGCCGTCACCTGCCTGCTGCGCGGGAGCGCCCGGGGCCTCGCCTTCAAGGGCACCTGGTACCTGCTGCTCATCCCCGCGGCCGGTCTGTTCCTGTGTGCGCTGCGGAACAACCACGGCGCCGGCCTGGTGGCGGGCTGCCTGCTCGGGCTGGCGCTCGCCACCGGGACGGGGACCAGGCCGACCGGGCAGCCCGCCGTGGCGTGACCGGGGGCCGATCTCGCGGACCCGCGGCTCGGACCGGGGCCTGGCACGCCGGGCGCAGGTCGGCGTCTGGGAGAGTGCGGGCATGACACTTCGGACCCTTCGCTGCGCCGTCCTCGACGACTTCCAGGGCGTCGCCACCAGCATCGTCGACTGGTCCCCGGTCTCCGACCGGGTGGCGGTGACCGCCTTCTCCGAGCACTTCGGGTCGGAGGACGAACTCGCCGCCGCCCTGGCCGACTTCGACGTCGTCGTGACCCTGCGCGAGCGGGTGCCGTTCCCGGCCTCGCTGTTCGCCCGGCTGCCGAGGCTCAGGCTGCTGGTCGCCTCGGGCATGCGGAACTCGGTGATCGACTACGCGGCCGCCGAGGCGCACGGCGTGACGGTCTGCGGGACGGCCAGCTCCTCCACCCCGCCGGTCGAGCTGACCTGGGCGCTGCTGCTCGGCCTGGCCCGCGGCATCGTGCCGGAGAGCACGGCGCTGCGCGAGGGCGGTCCCTGGCAGAGCACCGTGGGCGCCGACCTGCACGGGCGGGTGCTCGGGCTGCTGGGCCTGGGGAAGATCGGCGGCCTGGTCGCCCGGGTCGGACTGGCCTTCGGCATGGACGTGCTGGCCTGGAGCCAGAACCTCACGGACGAGCGGGCCGCCGAGGTCGGCGTGCGCCGGGCCGCCGGCAAGGAGGAGCTGTTGAGCGGCGCCGACTTCGTCTCGATCCACCTCGCCCTGGGCGAGCGCACCCGGGGGCTGCTCGGCGAGGCCGAACTCGCGCTGATGAAGCCCGAGGCGTACCTGGTGAACACCTCCCGGGCGGCGATCGTCGACCAGGACGCGCTGCTGGCCGCGCTCACCGGGGGCCGGATCGCGGGCGCCGCCGTGGACGTCTTCGACGTCGAGCCGCTTCCCGCCGACCACCCGCTGCGCACCGCGCCCAGGCTGCTGGCCACCCCGCACCTGGGGTACGTGTCGCGCGACAACTACCGCCGCTACTACGGCGAGGCGGTCGAGGACATCGCGGCCTACCTGGCCGGCGAGCCGATCCGCCGCCTGGGCTGACGCCGGTCCGTCGAACAAGGCCGCAGCACTGAACAGGCCGCCCCACCGAACGGGCCGCCGCGCCGAACAGGGCCGCCGCACCGAACGGGCCGACCGGCGCGGCGGCCACTCGTTCACGGCACCATCCAGCCGAGGACCGGGGTGGACTGGAGCCAGGCGAGGAGGCAGAGGACGGCCAGGACGGCCAGGCTCCAGCCGATGATCCTGCGCAGGACCTCGCCCTCCCGCCCGTACGTCCCGACCGCGCTGGCGGCGATGACCAGGTTCTGCATCGCGACGGCCTTGCCCTGGACGCCGCCGGTGCTGGTGGTCGCGGCGGCCAGGAGGGGCGAGAGCCCGATGCGCTGGGCGGCGGAGACCTGCATCGCGCCGAAGAGCGCGTTGGAGGAGGTGTCGGATCCGGTGAGGGCCACGCCGAACCAGCCGGTGAAGCCGGAGAACAGGGCGAAGGCGCCGCCGAGGCCCGCCAGCCAGGTGCCGATGGAGACGGCCATCCCGGAGAGGTTCATCAGGTAGGAGAGGGCGAGGACGCAGGCGATGGTCAGGGCCGCCCAGCGGATCTGGTGCAGCGCGTCCAGGTAGCAGCGCAGTGCCCGCCGTACCGGCACCCGCAGGATGAGCGCGGTCAGGACGCCGGTGGCGAGGAGCAGGGTCCCGGCCGCGCCGAGCCAGCCGAAGTCGAAGGTGGTGACCGCCACGGGCCGGCCGCTCGCGCTGGTCACGTGGAGGCCGGGCCAGGGGAAGGAGACGTCCTGGTCCTTCACGAAGCGGGCGAGGGGCCCGCCGTAGGACACCAGGGTGAACAGCGCCGTGATGATCGCGTACGGGAGGAAGGCCAGCACGGTGTCCCGCCGGGGGAGGCGCGCCGCGCGGGGTTCCGCTTCGGCGGCGCGGCCGTGCCGCCGCGCCCGGATCCTGAGCAGCACGACGACCGAGGTGAGCGAGGTGAGTGAGGCCACCAGGTCGGTGAGTTGGTAGGTGAGGTAGTTCGAGCAGAGGAACTGGCCGACGGCGAAGCCGGTTCCGGCGGCCAGGGCCACCGGCCACACCTCCCGGAGCCCTCGGCGTCCGTCGAGGAGGAGGAGCAGGACGAACGGCACCAGGGCCGCGATGACGGCGGACTGGCGGCCGACCATGGCGCCGAGGTCGGCGCCGGGGAGGGAGGTGACCTTGGCCAGGGTCTGGATCGGGTTGCCCACCGAGCCGAAGGCCGCCGGTGCCGTGTTGGCGAAGGCCGCGACGGCGGCGGCCTTCAGGGGGTCCAGCCCCAGGCCGAGCAGGATGAGCGAGGTGACCGCGATGGGGGTGCCGAATCCCGAGAGGGACTCGATCATCGCCCCGAAGCAGAAGGCGATCAGCACGGCCTGGATCCGGACGTCGCCGGAGAGGGACGAGAAGGTCCTTCCGATGACGTCGAAGTGTCCGGAGGCGCGTTGGAGGCGGTTGATCCACACCGCGCCGAGGATGATCCACACGATCGGGAACAGCCCGAAGGCGGCTCCCTCCAGTGCGCCGTCGGCGGCCTGGCCGAGCGGCATGCCGTAGCCGGCGGTGGCGATCAGGAAGGCGGTGGCGAGCCCGGCGAGGGCGGCCCAGTGCGACTTCAAGCGCACCAGGCCGAGCAGGGCCAGGAGGACGAGGAGGGGGGTCGCCGCGAGCAGGGCGGCGAGAGCGGGGTGTCCGAGCGGGTCCGGGACTTGGCGATACACGGGTGGGTCTCGCTTTCTCCAGTCGGCGATGACCGCGACGGCGAGAACGCTCGATCCATCCGGGTGCGGACGATCGGCGCACGCTCGTTTTCGCATCATGGAACCCGAGTTCCATCAGGCGCCAAGCATGGGATGCGCCGATACCGCCGTCAAGGGGTCGGGGCGCGGGCTCCGGATCGGGAGCACAGGCCCTGACGCACCGTCAGAGAGGCTTCGGGCAAGCTGAGTTCGCCGTCATCCGCGCGCTCCGAGCACGACGCCGAGCCGCTTCGCCGCCGCGCTGACCAGGGCTCCGTGCTCCGTCCGCGACGCGTCGGTGGCCCGGCTGGCGGGGACGTTGACGCTGATGCTCGCGACCGGCAGCCCGAGGCCCCCGATGACCGCCGAGGCGACCGCCGAGACGTCGGAGCGCCACTCGCCGCTGTTGGTCGCGTAGCCCCGGCGCCGGACCTCCGCCAACTCGTCCAGCAGCCGCCGCGGTTCGACGATCGTCGTGTCGGTGTACCGGGCCAGCCCCTCGGCGAGGTAGCTCTCCAGCGCCTCGGCGGGGCTCGCGGCGAGCACCGCCTTGCCGTTCGCGGAGGCGTGGGCGGGCAGGTCCTGCCCGAGCGGAAGGACGATCCGCACCGGCTGGCTGGTCTCCAACCGCTCCACCAGGATCACCCGGCCGCCCTCGGGCACGGCCAGGTGCACCGTTTCGCCGGTCTGCCGGCGCAGTTCCTCCATCACCGGCACGGCGGCGTCGCGCAGGCCCAGTTCGCCGGTGGCCTGCCGGCCGACCTGGAGCGCCTTGGCGGTGACCAGCCACCGGGTGGGTGCCCCGGCGGCCTGGCGCAGCCACCCCGCCGTGTGCAGCGTGAGCAGCGCCCGCTGCACGGAGCTCTTCGGCAGGTCCATGGCCCGCGCCAGCTCCGCGACACCGATCGGCTGGCGCGCGGCGACCTCCTCCAGTACCCGCAGTGCGTTGAGCACGTTCTGCATCCTTGACCCCCTTCGAAGGTGGCGTCTACGCTCCACTGTGCCGCTTCACGATACGACGTGCCGTCACACGGCACAACCCTTAAGGGGGTTCGACGCGTATGTCCTTCCGTACCGGCCGCCACTTCCTCCAGATCCCGGGCCCCACCAACGTCCCCGACTCCGTGCTGCAGGCGATGGCGGCTCCCACGACCGACCACCGGGGGCCCGAGTTCGCGACACTGACGCTCCGTCTGCTCAAGTCGATCGGTCCGGTGTTCGGCACCTCGGGCCCGGTCGTGATCTACCCCGCCTCGGGGACCGGCGCCTGGGAGGCCGCGCTGGTCAACACCCTCAGCCCCGGCGACCGGGTGCTCTGCTTCGAGACCGGGCAGTTCGCCACGCTCTGGCAGGAGATGGCCCAGGCCCTCGGTCTGCGGGTGGACCTGGTCCCCGGCGACTGGCGCCACGGCGCCGATCCCGAGGTGCTCGCGCGGCGACTCGCCGAGGACACCGACCGGACGATCAAGGCGGTGTGCGTCGTCCACAACGAGACCTCCACCGGAGTGACCAGCCGGATCGCGGAACTGCGCCGGGCCCTGGACGAGGCGGGCCACCCGGCGCTGCTGCTGGTCGACGCGGTGTCCTCGCTCGGCTGCCTCGACTACCGCCACGACGAGTGGGGCGTGGACGTCACGGTGTCCGGCTCGCAGAAGGGCCTGATGCTGCCGCCCGGGCTGGGGTTCAACGCGGTCAGCCGCAAGGCGCTGGTCGCCTCGCGCACCGCCGGGCTGCCCAGGTCGTTCTGGAGCTGGGCGCCGGTCATCGAGGCGAACAGGAACGGCTCCTTCCCCTACACCCCCGCCATCAACCTGCTCTACGGCCTGGACGCGGCCCTGCGGATCCTCGACGCCGAGGGGCACGCCAACGTCCACGCCCGGCACGCCCGGCACGCCGCCGCCACCCGGGCCGCCGTCCACGGCTGGGGCCTGGAGGTCCTGTGCGCGGACGAACGCGAGTACTCCGGCTCGCTCACCGCCGTCCTGCTGCCCGAGGGCCACGACGCGGACCGGTTCCGCGAACTCGCCCTGGAGCGCTTCGACATGTCGCTCGGCGCCGGTCTGGGCAGGCTCGCCGGCCGGGTCTTCCGGATCGGCCACCTCGGCCACCTCAACGACCTGACCCTCATCGGCACCCTCGCCGGGGTGCAGCTGGGCCTGGAGCTCGCCGGGGTGCCGATCGACCCGGCCGGCCTCGGCGCGGCGCTCGACGTGCTCCGCCGGCCGTGAACGCCTCGGCACCCCCAGGCACTCGGCACCCCCCCAGGCACTCGGCACTCCCAGACACTCGGTACCCCCAGACACTCGGCACCTGCGGACAGAGGAGCCAACCGGACATGACAGCGAGCAGTTCCGACGCCTCGACGGCCGGCCGCGGCCCCGAGCGCGCCGGCCGACCCGAGAACGGCAGCCACGACGGCGACACCCGCGCACTGGAGCACCGGCTCCGCCGCGACCTCGACGGCGAGGTCCGCTTCGACGACTACACCCGGCACCTGTACTCCCGGGACGCGAGCATGTACGCGATCACCCCGGTCGGCGTGGTCCTGCCCCGGCACGCCGACGACGTCCAGGCCGCGGTCGCCGCGGCGGCCGAACACGGCGTACCGCTGGTGCCGCGCGGCGCGGGCACCAGCCTCGCGGGGCAGACCGTGGGGCCCGGGCTCGTCCTGGACCTGTCCCGCCATCTGAACCGCATCGTGGAACTGGACCCCGAGGCCCGTACCGCCCTGGTGGAACCCGGTGTCGTCCAGGCCCAACTGAACCGCGCGGCAGCGCCGTCGGGCCTGGTGTTCGGCCCCGACACCTCCACCGCCAACCGGGCCACCATCGGCGGCATGATCGGCAACAACTCGGGCGGCAGCGGATCGCTGCGCCACGGGATGACCATCGACCACGTCCGGGAGCTCGACGTCGTGCTCTCCGACGCCAGCCGGGCCCACCTCGCCCCGGTCGACGCGGCGGAGCACCGCCGCCGGGCCGCCCTGCCGACCCTCGAAGGCGCCGTCTACCGTGAACTCCCGCGGATCGTCCGGGCCAACGCCCGGGCCATCGCCGAGGGCACGCCGGAGTTCTGGCGCCGCTCCGGCGGGTACCGCCTGGAACGGCTCCTCCGCGAGGCCGCGGTGGGCGCCATGGGCGCCATGGGCGCCGTGGACGCCGTGGACGCCGAGGGCGTCGAGGGCGTCGAGGAGGCCCCCTTCGACCTCGCCAAGTTCGTCGTCGGCTCGGAGGGCACCCTGGTCATCGCCACCAGGGCGCTGGTCGACCTGGTGCCCAGGCCCGCGCACACGGTCATCGCCGTCGGCCACTTCACCTCCGTCGCCGGGGCCGTCGACGCGACCGAGGACGCCCTCGCCTGCGAACCCGCCGCGGTGGAGCTCCTGGACCGGACGATCCTCGAACTCTCCCGGCGGAAGATCGAGTACGCCCCGCTCGGCGGCATCCTGGAGGGCGATCCCGGGGCGCTGCTGTTCGTCAGCTTCAGCGGGGACGACGAGGGCGAACTGCGCGGCCGGCTCCAGCGGCTGACCGCCCGGTGGGCCCGGCACGGCCACGGCTACCACACCCTGCACGCGGTGACCGCGAAGCAGCAGGAGGCCCTGCTCAAGGTCCGCTCGGCCGGCCTCGGCCTGCTGATGGCCGCCGGCGAGGGCACCCGCCGCCCGCTCGCCTTCGTCGAGGACACCGCCGTCGACCCGGTCCACCTCGCCGACTACACCCGCCGCTTCCAGGAGGTGCTGGACCGGCACGGCCTGGCGGCCGGCTTCTACGGGCACTGCTCGGTCGGCTGCCTGCACATCCGCCCCTTCGTGGACCTGACCGATCCCGCCCAGGTGACGACCATGCGGGCGGTCGCGGAGGAGATCCGGGACCTGGTCACCGAGTACGGCGGCGTCAACTCCAGCGAGCACGGCGACGGCCTGGCCCGCAGCGAGTTCAACCCGCTGCTCTTCGGGCGGGACCTCTACGAGGCGATGCGCGGGACGAAGCGGCTCTTCGACCCCCGGAACCTCCTCAATCCCGGCAAGATCGTCGACGCCCCCGCCATGACGGACCACCTGCGGGACCCGGCCCTGCCGCCCGCGCCCGAACTGCGCACCCGGCTCTCCTTCGAGGTGCTCGGCGGCATGCGGGGGGCGGCCGACCGGTGCATGAACATCGGGCTGTGCCGCAAGAGCGCCACCGGCACGATGTGCCCCTCCTACATGGCCACCCGGGAGGAGGAGCACTCCACCCGCGGCCGCGCCAACGCCCTGGTGAAGGCGCTCTCCGAGCCGGACCCCCGGCAGGCGCTGGGGGACGAGCGCCTGCACGGGATCCTCGACCTCTGCCTGATGTGCAAGGCGTGCAAGAGCGAGTGCCCGCTCGGCGTCGACATGGCCACGCTCAAGGCCGAGACCCTCTCCCACCACCACGACCTGCACGGGGTGCCGCTCAGGTCCCGGGTGTTCGGCGCGATCCGTCTGCTCAACCGGCTCGGCTCGGCCACCGCGCCGCTCTCCAACCTCCCGGGGCGCAGCCGCCTCGTCCGCCGACTGCTGGAACGGAGGCTGGGCATCACCGGTGCCAGGCCGCTGCCGGCC
Organism: Kitasatospora sp. NPDC057940; assembly: GCF_042887425.1. Classification (NCBI taxonomy): domain Bacteria; kingdom Bacillati; phylum Actinomycetota; class Actinomycetes; order Kitasatosporales; family Streptomycetaceae; genus Kitasatospora; species Kitasatospora sp. NPDC057940. The sequence continues at coordinate 14,091 of NZ_JBHVPH010000015.1, read as the reverse complement.
TTCGCGCGGAACAACCTGCTGCGGTGGTTCCGGCAGCACGAGGGCGCGGCCCCGTCGGCCCCCCTCGGCGAGGTGACCTTCCTGGCCGACTCCTTCACCACCTACACCGAGCCGGCCATCGGCCGCGCCGCCGTCGAACTGCTGGAACTGGCCGGCTGGCGGGTCCGGTTGGCGGCGCAGGGCTGCTGCGGTCGCGCGAGCCTGTCCAAGGGGCTGCTGGACGACGCCAAGCGGCAGTCGGCCGACTTCGCCCGGGCCATCGCCGCGACGGCCGCCCCGGACTCACCGGTCACCGGCTGCGAGCCGTCCTGCCTGATGACCCTGCGGGACGAACACCTGGCCCTGCACCCGGACGACCCGGTGGTCAGGGACCTCGCGGGCCGGGTCCGGCAGGTGGAGGAACTGCTCACCGAGGCGATCGACGCCGGACGCCTGCGCCTGAGCCCCGAGGCCTGGCCGGCCGGTCGCCGACTGCTCTACCACGGCCACTGCCACCAGAAGGCCGAGGTCGGTACGGCCGCCACCGTGGCCCTGCTCAACCGCATCCCCGGCGTCGAGGTGGTCGAACTGGACGCCGGCTGCTGCGGGATGGCGGGCTCCTTCGGCTTCGAGAGCGAGCACTACGAGGTGTCCATGACCGTGGGGAACGACCGGCTCTTCCCCGCCGTCGACGCCGAACCGGCGGACACCGTGATCGTCGCCACCGGTGCGTCCTGTCGCCAGCAGATCCTCCACGGGACGGAGCGCCACGCCTGGCACCCCGTCCAGCTCGTCCGCGAGGCCCTGTTGACCGGCACCGCAGCCGCCCCGTCCGGCTGAGCGGGAGCGCGGCGGCCCGGGTCAACCGGGCCGCCGCGCCGGACCGCGCGCGTCAGTTGACGTTGACGCCGCTCCAGGCCGCCGCGACGGCCTTGTACTCGGTGCTGTTGAGGCCGTACAGGTCCTTGGCCGCGCTCAGGGAGGCGGTGCGGGCGCCCTTGTAGGTGGTGGTGGAGGTCATGTAGACGGTCAGCGCGCGGTACCAGATCTTGGCGACCTTCTGGTTGCCGATGCCGGCCACCGTGGAGTTGTTGCAGGTGGGGCTGTTGTAGGTGTAGCCGTTGATGGTCTTGCTGCCGCTGCCCTCACTGGCCAGGTAGAACCAGTGGTTGCCGACGCCCGAGGAGTTGTGCACGTCGAGCTTGCCGACCGAGCTGCTCCAGCAGTCCGCCGACCGGCCGTCGAGCGAGGGCTTGTCGAAGCGGCGCAGCCACGGCGGGGTGGACTGGTCGCTGAACAGGTAGTCGGGGGTGTCCACCTTGTTGTTGGCGTACCACTCCACCATGGTGCCGAAGATGTCGCTGGTGGATTCGTTGAGGCCGCCGGACTCGCCGCTGTAGCGCAGGTTGGCGGTGGCGCTGGTGACGCCGTGGGTCATCTCGTGGCCCATGGTGTCGAGGTCGACCTGCTCGGGGTCGGTGCTGCCGTCGCCGTCGCCGGTCATCATGCAGAAGCAGCTGTCGGACCACTGGGCGTTGTCCCAGTTGGTGCCGACGTGGACGAAGACGGTGGCGCCCTTGCCGTCGTTCTTGATGCCGTTCCGGCCGAAGGTGTTCTTGTAGTAGTCGTACGTCCAGGCGGTGTTGGCGTGGGCGTCGACGGCGGCGGTGGAGCGGTCGGTGGAGAACTTCTTCCCGTCGCCCCAGACGTTGGTGGCGCTGGTGAACGCGGTGCCGGAACCGGCCTTGAGCGCGCTCGCCGCGACGTTGTTGGCGTCCTTGGTGACGTGGCCGCGGACCGAGTCCTTGAGGGTGTAGCCGCCGCCGCTCTGGGCGGTGGTGTCGATCGTGATGTCGCCGGTGTACTCGGAGTGGCCGGTGCCGGAGGCCTGGTGCTCGGCGTCGTAGGTCTCGATCTGCTCGCCGGTGGTGGCGTCGGTGACGACCACCTTGCCGGCCGGCTGGCCGTGCTCGCCGGTGCCCTCGACGGTGGTGCGCCAGGCGAGCCGGGGCGTGCCGTCGGCGGCCCAGACGACCAGTTCGGGCGTGCTGGTGGCGTCCTGGACGCCGGGCGCGGCCGCGAGCGCGCCGGCGGCGCCGGCCTGCGCGGGCACCTTCGGGACGGTGGACCCGACGGCGGCGTCGTGGGCGGCCGCGCGGGAGGAGTCCTTGAGCCGGCCGCGGGCGTCCTGGTGGACGACCAGGTCACCGCCGACCACCGGCAGGCCCTGGTAGGTGCGGTCGAAGCGGACGTGCTGGGTGCCGTCGGCGTCGAGGACGACGTCCTTGACCACGAGGTCCTGGCCGGCGCCGAAGCCGAACACCCCCGCGTTGTGGGTGACGTTGGCGCGGGCCTGGGATATCGCGGCCTCCCTCGTGCCGGTGGCGGCGGAGGCCGTGCCGGTGGGGACGGCGACGGCGACGAGGGCGGCGACGACCGCGATGGCTCCGGCCGCGAGGGGGCGGCGGGAGGAGGAGGTGGGGCTCACTCTGACTCCAGTCGGGGTAGCTGCAGGGAAAAGAGCTGCGACCGACATTGACGGCGATCAGTCAGATAGAGCTAGAGGAATGGTCATATCTTTGCCAAGTTGTGTCCTGTTCAAATCAAAAGTGAGCAGAAATCAACACCCGTGCCGCATATGGCCGATCGCGTTCCGACGCATGACGCACGACCCGACGAGGCCCTAGGCTCGCCCCCATGGACGGATGGGTGGGGGCCTGGACCGGCGGTCGGGCGGCGGTCCACGTGGGCAACGTCGCGGACTTCAACGAGCAGTTCTTCGCCCCGGGCATGGACGCCCCCCAGCGAGCCCGACGGCTGCGGCAGGCCCACCACTACGCCTGCCTGGCCACCTGCTACAGCCCCGAACCCGCGCTGCTGGTGCTGCCCGCCGAGCTCGGCCCGGAGTGGACCGACTGGCTGGCCCGGGAGCTGGAGTGGGGCCCGGTGGAGGTGCACGGCGGCGTCGCGCCCGAGCGGACGGTCGCCCGGGCGCTCGCCGAACGGCCGGCCCTGGCCGCGCGGATCGCCGCTCTCGGCCGGCCGGTGGTCGCCTGGGGCCGCACCGCCGCCCAGGGCGAGGGCCCCGAACTGGCCGCGGTGCACCGCTACGAGTCCAAGGCGGCGGCCCACGACCTGTTCGCCGAACTCGCCCCCGACCACCCGGGCGTCGTCGTCCCCCGGCAGGAACGCCCGGCCGGCCGGGGCCGGGCGGCCCGTCGGCTGACCGCCCGCGCCGCCCGGGGGCTGACCACCGTGCTGAAGAGCCCGCACGGCGTCGGCGGCTACGGCACCGTCGTGGTGGAGCCGGCCGACCTGTTCGCCGCCGGCGGCGGCCGGGCCCTGCTGCGGCGCCTGGTCCGCTCCGAACTCCTGCCCGCCCAGGGCGGCCTGCTGCTGGAGGAGCACGTCGACCCGGGCCCGGCCGCCCGGCTTCGCGACCTCACCTACGACGCGCTGGTCGGCCCGGACGGAGCCGTCCACCCGGTGGGCGCCGGCGACATGCACGTCGCCGGCACCCGCTACCAGGGCGTCACCGTCGGCCCCGACGCGGTGCCCCGGGGCGCCGCCGGGACGGCCCGCCGGTTCGCCCTCGCGGTGGGGGAGCGGCTGGCCGCGGAGGGCTACCGAGGCTGGTACGACGTGGACTTCGTCACCGACCGGCAGCGCCGGCTCGCCCCCACCGAGATCAACCTGCGGCTCACCGGCCCGGCCGTGGCCTTCATGCTGCGGGCCCGCCTCGACCAGGTGCGGGGCCCGGGCCACCTCGTCCGCACCCTGGACGCGATGCCGCTCGGCGCCCGGCTCGCCCCGGGCGCGCTGCACGACCACCTCGACCGGCTGCGGCCGCGCTGCGCCCGGCTCGACGTCACCCTCCTGCCGTTGATCCCGACGGCGGGCCACGACCCGGAGCCCGCCGTCGGCCTCGCCCTCGCCGGGCCGAGCACCGAGGCGCTGGACGCCGCGCAGGCGCTGCTCACGGCCGCGCACCACGGGCTGGCCGGGATGTTCGAGGCGCTGCGCTGACCGGCCCCCACCCCGACCGCTGCCGCCGAGCAGGCGTCACCGCCGGGCGGTCGGCCGCCGGATCAGGAAGACCAGCACCACCAGCGCGGCCACCATCAGCGGCACGTTGAAGGTGAACACCATCGCCGTCTCGCGCGGCCAGTCGGTCGCGTCGGTGAGCCGGTACAGGTTGTCCTGCGGCCACCAGGAGGCCAGCAGCCACACCACCGAGAGGTAGGTGAGCAGGGAGAGCCGGTACGACCGCCCCTGCCGCAGCACCGCCGGGAAGCCGAAGAAGAGGAAGGCCACCCCGGCGCCGAAGGCGAGGTTCTCGCACAGGTAGAGCAGCTCGAACCAGAAGTGGTACGCGTCGGGCACCGCCCCGAGCTGCGTCGCGCCGGGGAAGAAGAGGTCGGTGCTGACCCAGGCCATGAGCGAGAAGAACACCGCGCAGCCGAACACCAGACAGCCCGGCACGTCCGACGTGCCGCCGCGCCCGCCCCCGGCCTTGCCGCCGCCGCCCTTCCCCGCGCGCGACCCCGCCTTCGCCGATCCGGCGGCGGTGTGCTTCGGCGGGGCCGGCAGCGGCAGCGCGGCGCGGTCCAGCTTGCCGGCCCGGGTGCGCGGCAGCTCCGGCACCGGGACGACGGCCTCGGGCGCGCCGCCGACGGGCAGTTCGGCCGCCAGGTACTGGGAGAGCGACCAGCCGTCCGCCCCGTCCGCGTCCGGCGCGGTCACCGCGTACCCGACCAGGCTGCGCCGACCCGGCCGCAGCTCCAGCTCCACCACGACCGCCTCCCGGACCGCCGGGTGGGCGCGCAGCCGGCCCTCGGCCCGGGCCGCCGCCACGACCCGGGAGACCACCGCGGCCTTGCGGGCGAAGGGGACCGGCCCGACCACGTGCGCGGCCCGGCCGAGGAACTCCAGGACGCCGTCGTCCCGGAGCCGGCCGATGTCCCCGGTCAGCAGCACCCGGCCGTCCGGGTCGAAGTCCGCCCGGACGAACCGGTGGCGGGTGTCGTCGGCCTGGTTGAGGTAGCCCCGGCCGAGGCCGCCGCCCGCGACCGCGATCTCGCCGGCCTGCCCCGGCGGCACCGGGGTGCCGTTCAGGCCGACCACGTACACCCGGGTGCCGGGGAACGGCCGGCCGATCAGGGAGACCCGCTCGCCGTCCTCGGTGGCCGCCGTGCCCCGCGCGTCGAAGTAGGTGCTGTCCACGCCGGCCTCGGCGAGGCCGTACACGTTGAGCACCCTGGTCCCGTCGCCGAGCAGCCGTTGGAGGCCCAACTGCTCGTCCAGGTACCACTTCTCGGCGCCGACGGTGAGCAGCCGCACGCCGGGCAGCGGCGTACCGGCCAGGGGTTGGCCTGCCCGTGGCGCGCCGCTCCGGGCGAGGTGGGCGGCCAGCCGGCGCGCGAGGCGGGCGTTCAGCTCCAGGACGGTGATCCCCTCGGCGGCCACCAGGGCGGGCAGGCCGGCGAGGTCGGCGGTGCGGTCCAGGGTGAGGTTGCGCGGGGCGACCACCAGGGTGGCACCGGAGCCCAGCGCCCGGACCCAGTCGGCGGTGAAGACGTCGAACTCCAGGCTCGACGTCTGCAGGATCCGGTCCGCCGGGGACAGCCCGTACACCTCGCGCCAACCCCGGTACGCGGACAGCAGGTTGCGGTGCTCGACCAGGGCGCCGGTGGGCAGGCCGGTGGAGCCCGAGGTGTAGAGGACGCAGGCGAGGTCCGCCGGGCCGGTGGGCGCCCCCGGCGGGTCGGACGGTGCTTCGGTGAGGTCGGCCGTGTCCAGGCAGACGATCTTCGCCGGGCCCGCGTCGGTGAGCCGCACCCGGTGGTTCTCCTCGGTCACCACCAGGTCCGGGGCGGCGTCGGCCAGGACGTGCCGCAGCAGCGCGTCCGGCGCGCTCGGCTCCAGCGGCACGTACGCGGCGCCCGCCTTCAGCACCGCGAGCAGTGCGACGTACACCTGCGTGCCGCGGCCCAGGGCCACCGCCGCCCGGCCGCCCGGGGCCAGGCCGCGCGCCGCCAGGTGGCGGGCCAGCTCGTCGGCCCGCGCGTCCAGTTCCCCGTACGTCAGCTCGGCGTCCCCGCAGCGGACGGCCACCGCCTGCGGTGCCCGCCGGGCCCGCAGTTCGACCAGCCCGTGCAGCGTGTCAGCCGTCCGGCCCTCGGCCGCTTCCCCGTCGGTCGGCATCGGTGCTCCCCTCGTTCGCTCCGAATGCCCAGATCATCCTCCCAACTCCCTTCGGGCGACAGGGTTCTGGAGCGTCCACTCCTCGGACGGCCCGGACCCGCGCGCGGCGACGGTTGTACTCTGCACGCAGACGGTCGGCGCCGGCCCGTCCGGTACGGCGCCTCGCCCGCGCCCTGTCCGGCGCCGCACCTCGGAGGTCCGCCCCCATGAGCTCGTCCGTCCCGTCCTTCGACGGCCCGCTGCTGCGCACCCAGGACGTGGACGTCGTACGCGACGGCCGCCACCTGCTGCGCGGGATCACCCTCGCCATCGAGCCGGGCGAGCACTGGGCGCTGCTCGGCCCCAACGGCGCCGGGAAGTCGACCCTGCTCGCCCTGCTCGGCGCGGTCTCCCACCCCACCCGGGGCGAGGTGGACGTGCTCGGCCGCCGGCTCGGCCGGGTGGACATCCGCGAGCTGCGCGCCCACCTCGGGCACGTCAACCCCCGGCACCCGCTGCGCTCGCCGCTGAGCGTGCGCGAGGTGGTGCTCACCGGGCACACCAACACCATCGAGCCGGAGTTGCACCGCAAGCCCGGCCCCGAGGTGCTGGAGCGGGCCGAGCAGCTGATCGAGACGCTCGGCATGGGCGCGATCGCCGAGTCGGCGTGGACCACCCTGTCCCAGGGCGAGCGCGGCCGGGCCCTGATCGCCCGCGCGCTGATGCCGAGCCCCCGCCTGCTGCTGCTCGACGAGCCCGCCACCGGGCTGGACCTGACCGCCCGCGAGCTGCTGCTGGACAGCCTGGACCTGCTGCGCCACCAGCACCCGGAACTGGCCAGCGTGCTGGTCACCCACCACCTGGAGGAGCTGCCGGAGAGCACCACCCACGCCCTGCTGCTGCGGGACGGGGAGTGCGTGGCGGCCGGGCCGGTGGACGAGGTGATGACCACCGAGCTGATCAGTGTGACCTTCGGCCACCCGATCCGGATCAGCCGGCACGAGGGCCGGTGGACGGCCCGGGCGGCCGCGCGCCGTACGCCGGGGCGCTGACTGGTCCCGGTCGGGGTATGGCCGGGGCGGGCAGGGGGGGCGGGCCGGGCGGTCGGTCCGCTTCCGGCGGGGGGCGGGTATGGACGTAAAAAAGTTTTTACGTAAGGTATGCCTTAGCTAAGGCGGGGTTGTCGCTGGTTCGGCGCCCCCACCGGCGCTCAGCCCTGCCCCGCCCTGGCACACCCATGCCCTTTTCCGTTGGAGCCCGCATGTCCGCCCGTCGCCGTTCCACCGCAGCCGCGCTGCTCACCCTCGCCGTGGCGACCGCCACCCTGGCGGGCTGTGCGACGAAGAAGGACGACAAGGCGGGCGGCGCGGACGCGATCAAGATCAACGCGACCGACACCGCCTGCGAGGTCTCCAAGACCAGCTTCCCGGCCGGCCACGTCGTCCTGGACATCAGCAACAAGGGCGGCAAGACCACCGAGGTCTACGTCTACGGCGCCGGCGACAAGATCATCACCGAGCGCGAGAACATCGGCCCCGGCACCAAGGCCACCATCAACGCCGAGATCAAGGCCGGCTCCTACGAGATCGCCTGCAAGCCCGGCATGGTCGGCGACGGCATCCGCCAGAAGATCACCGTGACCGGCGAGGGCGCCGGTGCGGCCGCCGCCGACCCGCGCCTGACCGCCGCCGTCGACGCGTACCGCACGTACGCCCAGCAGCAGGCCGACGCCACCATCCCGGCCGTCGAGGCCTTCGCCGCCGCGATCAAGGCCGGCGACGTGGAGAAGGCCAAGTCGCTGTACGCGCCGTCGCGCACCGGCTGGGAGCGCACCGAGCCGGTCGCCGAGAGCTTCGGCGACGTCGACCCCAAGACCGACACCCGCGAGGACAAGCTGGAGGCCGGCCAGGAGTGGACCGGCTGGCACAAGCTGGAGAAGTCGCTCTGGGCCGACGCCAGGATCGGCGACGACGAGAAGAAGCTCGCCGACCAGCTGGTCAACGACCTCAAGGACTGGCAGAAGAAGATCCCCGAGGCCGAGATCACCGCGACCAGCATGGCCAACGGTGCCAAGGAACTGCTGGACGAGGTCGCCACCAACAAGATCACCGGCGAGGAGGACCGCTACAGCCACACCGACCTGGCCGACTTCCAGGCCAACGTCGAGGGCGCGCAGAAGGCCTACGAGCTGCTGAAGCCGGTCGCCGCCGAGAAGGACCCGGAGCTGTCCAAGACCCTGGACTCCGAGTTCACCGCGATCCAGGCCCTGCTCGCCAAGTACAAGCAGGCCGACGGCACCTTCACCTCCTACGACAAGGTCACCGAGGCCGAGCGCAAGACCTTCTCCGACGCGGTCAACTCGCTGGGCGAGCCGCTGTCGAAGCTGGCCGCCGCCGTGGTCGTCAAGTAACGACCGCAGCCCACCCGAGCACCGTCCCCACCCCACCGACGCCGTGGCGGCCCGAAGCGGCCGCCACGGCATCGGCGAGTCAGCACAGAGAAGGATCCGCCCGCCGATGGACGCCGAGAACGCCAAGGGCACCGAGAACCCTGAGAACCCCGAGAACCCCGAGGGCACCGCGAACGCCCCGGCCGCTGCCGCCGGTGGTGCCGGGGGCGCCGTCAGCCGACGGGCCGTGATCGGCTGGGCCGGCGCGGGCGTCGCGCTCGGCGCCGCCGCCGTCGGCTCGGTCGCCGCCGCCACCCGGCAGGACGACCCCGCCCCGGCCCCGGCCGCCCAGACCGGCGCCGAGGTGCCCTTCTACGGCGAGAACCAGTCCGGCATCGCCACCCCGGTCCAGGACCGCCTGCACTTCGCCGCCTTCGACGTCTCCGAGAAGGCGACCCGCGAGTCGCTGGTCAAGATGCTCAAGGAGTGGACCAAGGCGGCCGCCGCGATGACCGGCGGCCGCGAGGTCGGCACCGGCGCCGCCGACGGCCTGCCCGAGGCACCGCCGGACGACACCGGCGAGGCCCTCGGCCTGCCCGCCTCCCGGCTCACCCTCACCATCGGCTTCGGCCCCACCCTGTTCGACCGGGACGGCGTCGACCGCTTCGGCCTCGGCGCCAAGCGCCCCGAGGCCCTGATCGACCTGCCGAACTTCAAGGGCGACAAGCTCGACCCGCTGCGCAGCGGCGGCGACCTCTGCGTCCAGGCCTGCGCCGACGACCCCCAGGTCGCCGTGCACGCGATCCGCAACCTGGCCCGGATCGGCATGGGCACCGTCAACATCCGCTGGTCCCAGCTCGGCTTCGGCAAGACCTCCTCCACCACCCCGGACGCCCAGACCCCGCGCAACCTGCTCGGCTTCAAGGACGGCACCCACAACATCGCGGGCACCGACGGCGCCGGGCTGGCCGAGCACGTCTGGGCCGCCCCCGGCGACGGCCCCGAGTGGATGACCGGCGGCTCCTACCTGGTCGCCCGCCGGATCCGGATGCACATCGAGACCTGGGACCGCGCCTCGCTCAAGGACCAGGAGGACACCTTCGGCCGCACCAAGGGCGAGGGCGCCCCCTACGGCAAGGCCAAGGAGCACGACGCGCCGGACCTCAAGGCGATGCCCGCCGGCTCGCACGTCGCCCTGGCCCACCCGGACGCCAACAACGGCCTGATGATCCTGCGCCGCGGCTTCTCCTTCACCGACGGCACCGACGGCCTCGGCCGCCTGGACGCCGGCCTGTTCTTCCTCGCCTACCAGCGCGACACCCGCAAGGCCTTCGTGCCGCTCCAGCAGCGGCTCGCGGCGAGCGACAAGCTCAACGAGTACATCCAGCACGTCGGTTCCGCCCACTTCGCCTGCCCGGCGGGCGTCCGCAAGCCCGGGGAGTGGTGGGGCCAAGCGCTCTTCGGCTGATCCCCCGACCCGTTCAACCCCCCGAGGAGAGTGCCGTGTTCGGCAACTACCTGATCGGCCTGCGCGAAGGCCTCGAAGCCAGCCTGGTCGTCTGCATCCTGATCGCCTACCTGGTCAAGACCGGCCGCAGGGACAAGCTGCCGCCGGTGTGGATCGGCGTCGCCTCCGCCGTGGTGCTCAGCATGGCCTTCGGCGCCGTGCTGCAGTTCGGCTCGTCGCAGCTCACCTTCGAGGCCCAGGAGGCGCTGGGCGGCTCGCTGTCGATCATCTCGGTCGGGCTGGTCACCTGGATGGTGTTCTGGATGCGCCGCACCGCCCGGCACCTGAAGACCGAACTGCACGGCAAGCTGGACGCGGCCATCGCCATGGGCACCACGGCCCTGGTCGTCACCTGCTTCCTGGCGGTCGGCCGCGAGGGCCTGGAAACCGCGCTGTTCATCTGGTCGGCGGTGCAGGCCACCAACGACGGCTACAACCCGCTGATCGGAGCCGCGCTCGGCCTGCTCACCTCGGTGGTGCTCGGCTGGCTGTTCTACCGCGGCGCGCTGAAGATCAACCTGGCCAAGTTCTTCACCTGGACCGGCGCGATGCTGGTGGTCGTCGCGGCCGGCGTGCTCGCCTACGGCGTGCACGACCTCCAGGAGGCCGGCTGGCTGCCCGGCCTGCACAGCGTGGCCTTCGACATCAGCAGCACCATCCCCAAGGACAGCTGGTACGGCACCCTGCTCAAGGGCGTGTTCAACTTCCAGCCGGACCCGACGGTGCTGCAGCTCGTGGTCTGGCTGCTCTACCTGGTGCCGACCCTCGCCGTGTTCTTCGGCCTGTTCGGCGGCAAGGCGAAGCCCGTCGCCGCCAAGCCGGCCGCCTGACCCCTTCGTCCGGCGAACCGCCCCGCCCCGTCCGGCACCCGCCGGGCGGGGCGGTGTCGTGTGCGGCGCTACCCCCCGTACAGGCAGAGGAAGACGATGAAGGCGACCAGCCCGACGGCCGCGGCGATCCACGGGCCCGGCGCGAACTCCTGCCGGACGTACCCGGCGTCGTGCGTCTGCGACAGGTGCTCGGAGGCCTTCGCCTGCGCGTCGAACGTCGCCGATCTGCGGTAGCCGCAGCTCTCGCAGACCACGCGCCGGGTGTTGTTCCGCCTTGAGACGACCTTCACCGCGTGCTGGTGCCCGTGCGGGTCCTCGCCCGTGAACCGGCTGGTCTCCATGCCTTGGCCCCCCTCGCCTCGCCCCTGTGCGCGCGAGCATCCTTGCACGCACCACCGACAGCCGTACCCCGGTGGGACCGGGATACGCCGGAGCCCCGGACGGTCGAGGACCGTTCCGGGGCTCCGGCGCGCTTGCGGGGGGCGTCTACTCGCTCTTGATCGCGCCCAGGATGTCCATCCGGGCGGCCCGGTGGGCCGGCCAGAGGGCGGCCAGCAGGCCGATCACCGCGGCCGCGACCAGGAAGCCGACGATCTGCAGCGGCGGCACCACGGTGGTCATGTTCTTGAACGAGTCCGCCATCGTGCGGGTGCCCGCCCAGGCCACCAGGATCCCGAGCCCGATCCCGACCGCGCCGCCGAACAGCGCGATCAGCAGCGACTCCAGCCGGACCATCCGGCGGATGCCGATCCGGTCCAGGCCGATCGCCCGCAGCATGCCGATCTCCCGGCGCCGCTCGAACACCGACATCGCCATGGTGTTGACCACGCCGAGCACCGCGATCACCACGGACATCCCGAGCAGCCCGTACATCATGTTCAGCATGTCGGTGACCAGCTTGCGGCTCTCCGCCTTGATGTCCTTCTCGCCCTTGACCGCGATCAGCGGGTTGCCGCCGGTCGCGTCGCGCAGCGCCTGCTTCAGCTTCTCGTCCGCACCGTGGACGCCCTTCACCAGGACCTTGTCCGGGCCGGCGCCGGGCAGCGCGTGCGGGCCCACCACGTTGTCCGGGGCGACGATGCCGGCCAGCGCGGTGTTGGCCTCCAGCACGGCGCCGATGGTGAGCGAGCCCTTGGTCTTGTCCGGGTAGGTGACCGCGAGGGTGTCGCCGACCTTGTAGTGGTTGCGCTCGGCGGTGCCCGAGCTGACCATCAGCCGGCCCTGCTTGAGGGCGTCCGCCGAACCGTCCTTGACCTTGACGGTGGCCAGCTGGTCGATGGTCGCGGCGTCGACGGCCGTCAGCCACTCGCGGTCGGAATCGTCCTGGCCGGTCTCCACCGGGACGCTGCGCGTCACGCTCATCGCGCTGACGCCGGGCGCCTTGGCGATCTGGCCGGCGACGTCGGGGGAGAGCATCGAGCCGTTCTGCATGGCGACCGTGAAGTCGGCCTTGAGGTCGTCCGCGGTCGCCGCGTCGACGGCCTTGTTCACCGAGGCGCCGACCACGGTCAGCGCGGTGATCAGGGTGACGCCGATGGTCAGCGCCGAGGCGGTGGCCGCCGTCCGGCGCGGGTTGCGGATCGCGTTCTCCTGGGCCAGCTTGCCCGGCGTGCCGTAGACCTTGCGCAGCAGCGGGGCGAACAGCGCGATCAGCGGCCGGGCCAGCAGCGGGGTCAGCACGAACACGCCGATCAGCAGGGCGCCCGCGCCGAGGCCGACCAGCTTGACCTCCTTGCCGCTCGCACCGGCGGCCAGCGCGCCCGCGCCGGCCAGCGTGAACAGCAGGCCGATCGTGTTGCGGATCCGCAGGCTCTTCTGGGTGGCGGGCTGCTCGACCGAGCTCATCGCGGCCACCGGCGCGATCCGGGAGGCCCGGCGGGCGGGCAGCCAGGCCGCCAGCACGGTCACCAGGACGCCGACGCCGATCGAGGCGATCACCGTGGAGGGGCTGACCACCAGCGGGCCGTCCGGGAGGTTGGCGTCCACCGGGCCGTTCAGCAGCGCCTGCAGTCCGGCGGCGATGCCGACGCCGGCGAGCAGACCGGCCACCGAGGCGGTCAGGCCGACGAGCAGCGCCTCGACCAGCACCGAGCGGGTGATCTGCTTGCGGCTGGCACCGACGGCGCGCAGCAGGGCGAGCTCCTTGGTGCGCTGGGCGACCAGCATGGTGAAGGTGTTGGCGATGATGAAGATCCCGACGAACAGCGCGATGGCCGCGAAGCCCATCAGGAAGGTGCTCAGGACCTTGGTGCCCTGGGCGATCATCCGGTCCTGCTCCTCGGCGAGCGAGCGTCCGGTCTTGGCCACGATCGAGTCGTCCTGCGGGACGGCCTGCTTGACGGCGGCGAGGAGTGCGGTGTCGTCCGCGCCCGGCTTGCCCTTGACGTCGAGCTCGGCGTAGCGGCCCGGGTTGAGGTAGAGCTGCTGGGCGGTGGCGGTGTCGAAGGCGGCGAGCGAGCCGCCGGCCAGCACGCGCGGGTCGTTGGTGTGCAGGGTGCCGGTGAGCTTGAGCTCCATCACCGGGCCGTTGACGGCCACCCGGACGGTGTCGCCGACCTTGTAGCCGCCCTTCTCGGCGGTCTTGGCGTCCAGCGCGATCTCACCCGAGGTGCGCGGGCCGCGCCCGTCGACCAGCGGGTAGCGCGGGTCGGTGCCGTCGGCGCCCGGCACGTAGTTGGTGCCGGTGGTGGAGAAGCCGTCGCCGATCAGCGCGCCCTTCTTGTCGGCGATGCCGGCGAAGCCGCTGACCACGCCGCGCGCCTCGGCGGCGCCGGGCAGCGCCGCGACGGCCTTGCGGGTGTCCTCGGTGAGGGCCGCGCCGGAGGAGGTCCGGCCGGTGTGGTCGTAGCCCCGGCCGACGGCGTCGCGGTCGCTGACCGTGACGGCGATGTCGGTGTAGCTCTTGGAGCTCTGGGTCCTGAGCGCGTTGCCGAGGGTGTCGGTGAAGACGAGCGCGCCGGAGACGAAGGCGGTGCCGAGCAGCACGGCGAGCATCGTCATGAGGAGTCGGCCCTTGTGGGCCAGCACGTTGCGCAAAGCGGTGCGGTACATGAGGGGGTGTCAGTCCTGGGGGTTCTCGAAGGTCGGGGTCGCCGGGGCCAGCGGGGCGCTCTAGCTGGTGCGGCCCTTGGCGTCGAAGCGGCGCATGCGGTCCAGGACGGTGTCGGCGGTGGGGTGGTGGAGTTCGTCGACGATGCGGCCGT
>NZ_JBHVPH010000014.1:57803-200890 GCF_042887425.1 Kitasatospora sp. NPDC057940 | reverse complement strand
CCGCCGGCCGGCGCGGGCCGGCCGACCCGGGTGGGCTCGGCCCCGGCGAGGGCGGCGCGCCAGGCGCCGCGCGCGGCCGCGTCGTCGCGACCGGCCAGCCAGTCGAGGTAGCGGCGGTAGGACGGCGCCGGGGGCAGCTCGACGCCCTGGTGCAGTGCGAGCAGCTCGCGCAGCACGATCGGCACGGACCAGCCGTCCAGCAGCAGGTGGTGGTGGGTGAAGACGAGCCGCCACCGGTCGGCGGCCAGCCGCAGCAGGGTGAAGCGGATCAGCGGCGGGGTGTCGACGGCGAACGGCCGGCGGTCCTCCGCCACGAGCCGCCGGGCGTCGGCGGACTGCTCCCGCTCCGCCCGTCCGGTGAGGTCCACGGTGCGCCAGGGCAGCGTCACCTCGATTGGCACGACCTGCCGCGGCGGGCCGGACTCGCCGCTGGTGAAGGCCCCGGCGAGCTGCGGATGGCGTACGAGCAGCCGCCGGGCGGCGTCCTGGAGCCGCTCCGGGTCGATCGCGCCGGTGAGGTCCAGGACGAGCTGCACGAGGTACGGGTCGCGGCGGCCGTCGTGGGCGGCGTAGCGGGAGTGGAACAGCAGGCCCGCCTGGAGCGGCGTGGCGGGCAGCAGGACGGCGGCCTCGGCGGGCGCCTCGGCGCAGGCTTCGGCGGGCGCCTCGGGCCGGGCGTCGGGTGCGGGATCCCCGGTCCGGGGCGGGCCGGCGGACGCCAGGGTGGTGAGGGCCTGCTCCCAGCTGGCGGCGAGGTCGGCCACCGCGTCGGCGGCCAGCACGCCGGCCGGCCAGGCCCATTCGACCCGCAGCCGCGGGCCGTCCGGGCCGGTCTCCACGAAGGCGTCGACCGAGAGGGTGTGGGCGAGCGGCAGGGTGGGGTCGGCCTCGCCCCGCAGGGTGCCGGGGACGGGCTGCCAGGGGCCGCGGCGGGTGGTGTCGAAGCGGCCCAGGTAGTTGAAGGCGATCGGGGCCGGGCGGTCGGGCAGCGTGCCGGACCGCTGGAGCAGCCCGTACGTCAGGCCCCGGTGGGGGGTGGCGCGCAGGCACTGCCGGGCGGCCGCGACGGCGCGCGCCAGGTCGTCGGCGGGGGCCGGGTCGTCGGCGCGGGCCGGGTCGTCGGCGCGGGCCGCTCCCCCGGTGTCGGGTCCGGCCGGGCCGGTGTCCAGCAGGACGGGGTGGATGACCGTGAACCAGCCCAGCGTCCGGGAGAGGTCGAGGCCGTCGAGGGAGGCGAGTTCCGGGTCGCGGCCGTGGCCCTCGACGTCCACCAGGAGCGGGCCGTCGGCGCTGCGGCCGCGCCAGCCGTGCAGGGCGGCGGCGAGCGCGCCGAGGAGGATCTCCGGTACGGCGGCGCCGAGTCGGTCGGGCAGGTCGGCCAGCAGGGCGGCGGTCGGGCCACCGCCCAGGGTGGTGCGCAGGGTCGCGGCCCCGGCCACGGTGTCCCGGGTGCGGTCCAGCGGCCGGGTGCCGATGGTCCCGGTCCCGGCCGTCAACAGGCCGTGCCAGTGGTCCCGGTCGGCGGCGACCGCCGGGTCGGCCTCGGCGGCCCGCAGCGCGCGGGCCCAGTCGGCGGCCGTGACGGGGACGGCGGCGAGCTCGGCCGGGTGGCCGTCGGCGGCGGCCCGGTGGGCCCGGGCGAGGTCGTCGAGCAGGATCCGCCAGGAGACGCCGTCGACGGCGAGGTGGTGGATCACCATCAGCAGCAGGCCGCCCTGGCCGCCGTCGAACCAGACCGCCCGCAGCAGGTCGCCCCGGTAGGGGTCGAGGCGGCGGCGGGCGTCCTGCCGCTGTTCCGCAACGAGTTCCAGCAGGGCGGGCGCCGGGTCGCGGCCGGGGGCGGTGGCCAGGCCCTCGCGGGCGAGGTCGATCCGGTGCAGCAGCGGGGCCGCCCGGACCGTCCCGGCGGGCCGGATCTCGAAGGCGAGCGGCTCGCCCGGGGCCCCGGTCAGCCGGGTCCGCAGCGCGTCGTGGTGGTCGACGAGCTGCTGGAGGGCGGCGCTCAGGGTGTGTTCGGTGACGCCGGGCGGCACCTCGCACAGCAGGGACTGGGCGTAGCCGTGGACCGGTCCGCCGCGGGCCGCCAGCCAGTCCGCGATCGGGGTGGGCGGCAGCACCCCGCCCGGGGACGCGGGCACCACCGGGCGGGCGGCCGGGGCGCGGCCACCGTCCGGGACGACGGCCGCGGCGGCCGCGAGGGCGCGCGGGGTCTGGTGGGTGAACACGTCCTTCGGCGTGATCAGCACGCCCGCCGACCGGGCCCGGGTGGCGAGTTGGATCGCCAGGATGCTGTCCCCGCCGAGCCGGAAGAACCCCTCCGACGGCCCGGGCCGCGCCCGGCCGAGGACACTGCCGAACAGGGTCCGCAGCTGCTCCTCGGCGGGCGAGCCGCCCTCCGGGCCTGCGGCGGGCTGCGGGCGGGCGGCGGCGGGCGCCGGGAGCGGGCGGGCGGCCGGACCGGGGGTGCCGGACAGGTCGAGGGCGTCGAGAGTGCCGAGGGCGTCGAGGGTGTCGACGGGTGCCGCCGGGTCGGCCAGGGCGGCCGCCAGCAGGCGGCCGAGGCCCTGCGCCAGTCGGTCGGCGGTCTCGGGGCGGAAGTGGCCGGTGCTGTACTCCAGGACGCCGCGCACCGTGCCGTCCGGCTGTTCGGCGAACTCGAAGAGCAGCGGGAACTTGGCCATCACCCGCTCGAACCGGTGCGGTGCGCCGGACAGTCCGGGCAGGGTGAGCGCGGGCCCGCGTCCGCCGTGCAGGGTGATCATCACCTGGAACAGCGGGTGGCGGCCGAGTTCCCGGTCGGGTGCGAGGGCGTCCACCACCCGGTCGAAGGGCGCCCGGTCGTGGGCGAAGGCGGTGAGGTCGGCGTGCCGGACGCGGTCGACGAGCTCCGCGAAGCCCGGGCGGCCCGAGAGGTCGGTGCGCAGGGCGAGCGGCTGGGCGAAGTAGCCGACCAGGTCGTCCAGGGCGGGGTCGGCGCGGCCGGCGGTGACCGTGCCGAGGACGAGGTCGGTGCCCGCTCCGGAGCGGGCCAGCAGGCAGGCGACGGCCGCGTGCAGCACCATGAACAGGGTGGCTCCCCGGCCGGCCGCCAGTTCGGCTGCCGCGGCGACCAGTTCGGCGTCCCAGTGGAACTCGGCGGCGGCCCCGCGCAGGGCCGCGCCGGGCGGCGGCTCGTGGTCCACCGGCAGCGCGGTGCGCTCCGGCGCGCCGTGCAAGGCCTCGCGCCAGTGCTTCAGTTCGGTGGCCAGCGGGCTGTCCGGATCGCCGGCCGGGCCGAGCTCCCGGCCCTGCCAGAGCGTGAAGTCGGCGTACTGGAGGGGCAGTCGGGGCCACTCGGGGGCCCGGCCGCGGGCCCGGGCGGCGTAGCCGGCGGCGAGGTCGCGGGTCAGCGGGCCCAGCGACTGCTCGTCGGCGGTGATGTGGTGCAGGACGATCAGCAGCAGGTGGGTGCCGGGCCCGGCGGTGAACACCACCAGCCGCCAGGGCAGGCCCTGTTCGAGGTCGAAGGGCCGGTGGACCTCCTCGTGCACCGCCGCGTCCAGGTCGGCGGGGCCGGGGTGCCGGACGGTCAGCGGGAGGGGCGGGTCGTCGAGGATCCGCTGGTACGGCTGCCCGTCGGTGGCCGGGAACACGGTGCGCAGGCTCTCGTGCCGCTGCTGGACGTCGCCGGCGGCGGCCCGTAGCGCGGCCAGGTCGAGCGGCCCGGTCAGCCGGGCGGCGAGCGGGATGTGGTAGGTCGACGCCTGTTCGCCGAGCCGGTGCAGGAACCACAGGCCGCGCTGGGCGTGGGAGAGCGGGACGCGCTCCGGGCGGGGGCCGGCCTGCGGGCGCTGCGGGAGTGCCCGGCCGGCCGCCGCCGCTCCCTGGCGGGCGCCACCACGGGCACCGGTCCGGGCGGCCAGGCCGGCCACGGTGGGGGCCGCGAAGACGTCCCGGATGGTCAGTCCGGCGGTCAGCTCGGCGGGCAGTTCGGCGCGGGCGCGGACCACCAGCCGGTTCGCCGAGAGGGAGTCGCCGCCGAGGGCGAAGAAGCTCTCGTCCGCGCCGAAGCCCTCGGCCCCGAGGATTTCGCCGAACAGCCGGTGCAGCCGGGTCTCGTGCTCGCCGCTGGGCGCCCGGCCCCGGCCGTCCGCCGCCCCAGCCTCCAGGGATCGCAGCCGGTGCTCGTCGAGCTTGCCGTTGGCGGTCAGCGGGAAGGCCTCGACGGCGACGAAGGCCGCGGGCACCAGGTGGTCCGGGAGCGACGCGTGGGCGTGGTCGGCGGCCGCGCGGACGGCCTCCTCGGTGCCGAGCAGGTAGGCGGTCAGCGCCTTGTGCCCGGGTTCCCGTTCGGTGGCGAGGACGGCGGCGCCGGAGATGCCGGGCAGCGCGGCGAGCGCGGCCTCGATCTCCCCCGGCTCGATGCGGTAGCCGCGGATCTTCACCTGCCGGTCGGTGCGGCCGAGGTGTTCGAGTTCGCCGTCGGGGCGGCGGCGGGCGCGGTCCCCGCTGCGGTACATCCGGCTGCCGGGCGGGCCGTACGGGTCGGCGGTGAAGCGGGCGGCGGTCAGCGCGGGGCGGCCGAGGTAGCCGCGGGCGAGACCGGGGCCGGCCACGTACAGCTCGCCGGGCAGGCCGTCGGGCACCGGCCGCAGGGCGGCGTCCAGCAGGTACGCCCGCAGGTCGGGCAGCGGGCGGCCGATGGTGGCGGTGCCCGAGGCCACGGCGGCGGCGTCGAGGTCGCCGGCCGTGACGTGCACGGTGGTCTCGGTGATGCCGTACATGTTGACCAGGCGCGGCGTGTCCTGCGGGTGCCGCAGGTACCAGTCCGCGAGCCGCCAGGGTTCGAGCTGCTCGCCGCCGAAGATGACGTACCGCAGGGCGAGCCGGGCGCTCGGGCCGGGGTGGGCGGCGTCGGCGGCGGCCAGCTGGGTGAACGCCGAGGGCGTCTGGTTGAGCACCGTGACGCGCTCGTCGGCGAGCAGGCGCAGGAACTCCTCGGGCGAGCGGGCGGTGTCCCGGGGGACGACGACCAGCCGGCCGCCGTGCAGCAGGGCTCCCCACAGCTCCCAGACCGAGAAGTCGAAGGCGTAGGAGTGGAACAGGGTCCAGGTGTCGTCCGGTCCGAAGCCGAACCGCTCGGCGGTGGTGGCGAGCAGCCGGGTGACGTTGCGGTGGGTGACCAGGACGCCCTTGGGGCGGCCGGTGGAGCCGGAGGTGTGGATGACGTAGGCGACGCCGTCCGGGCCGGGGCGCTGGGGCTGCGCCCGGTCGGCGGGCTCGTCCGCGCCGTCGACGGGCAGGGTCTCGACGCCGTCGGGCAGCGCCGCCCGGGCGGAGTCGTCCGTCACCACGAGCCGGGGCGCGGCGTCCTCGATGGTCGCGCGCAGCCGCTCGACCGGGTAGTCCGGATCCAGCGGCAGGTAGCCGGCGCCGGCCTTCTGGACGCCGAGCAGCGCGACCACCAGGTCCGGCGAGCGGGGCAGGGCGACGCCCACCAGGTCGCCGCGGCGCACGCCCCGGGCGGCGAGCCGGCTGGCCAACCGGTCGGCGCGCAGGTCGAGTTCGCGGTAGGTGAGGACGGTTTCCCCCAGCACCACGGCCGGTGCCTGCGGGCGGGCGGCGGCCTGCCGTTCGAACAGCGAGACCAGGGTGTCGCCGTCCTGGCCGGTCCGGTCCGGCGCCGACGCGGGGGCCGAACCGGGCGCGGGCGCGGGCAGGGCGACGGCGCTGCCGGTGCGCAGCCGGCCGACCGGGAGCCCCTCGGGGGCCTCGGCCAGCGCCGTCACGAGGTCGAGCACCCGGTCCAGGTGGGCCCGGACGGTGTCCTCGGGGTAGTCGCCGACCGCGTCGGCGAACACCGGCAGGGCGGCGCGGCCGTTGTCGTAGACGCCGAGCGCGAAGTCCTCGGGCAGGCCCGGCGAGACCTCGTGCACGGTGGCCGGGATCCCGCCGAACCGCAGGTCCAGGTCGAGCGGCAGCAGGTTCAGGGTGGGGCCGATCAGCGGCCGGTCGCCCCGGACGGCGGCGGTGTCGCGGAGCAGGTCCTCGAAGCGGTACCGCTGGCGGCGCAGCGCGGCCCGGACCCGGTCCGCCGTGGCCGCCACCAGGCCGCCGACGGTGGCCGCCGGGTCGACGGCGAGCCGCAGCGGGACGACGTTCGCCGTCATGCCGAGGGCCCGCCGGGCCAGCGCGGCGTCCCGGCCGCGGACGCCGAGGCCGATCACCGCCGTGCCCTCGCCGGTGTCGGCGTGCAGCGCGACGGCGAGCGCGGCCGGGAACAGCGCCGTCCAGCCCGCGCCGACGCGCTCGCGGACGGCGGCCCAGCGTTCGGCGGACAGCTCCGTCCGGACGGCGACCGGCGGGCGCGGGCCCGAACCGGTCGGGGCGCTGCGCCCGCCCGCGAGGCGGGGCGGGTCGCCGAGGCCGGCCAACTCCTCGGCCCAGAAGGCGGCGTCGGTGCGAAACCGGGCGGAGGCCCGGTAGGCGGCGTCGTCGTCCAGCAGGGCCTGGAGCGGGTCGTGCACGCCGGTGGAGGGCGGCTCGCCCGCGTGCAGCGCCGTGTACTCGGCCGCCACCCGGCGCATCAGCCCGGCCCCGCCCACGCCGTCGCACAGGATGTGGTGGATCCGGAGGTACCAGAGGTACTCCGCCTCGCCGGTCCGCAGCAGGAAGTGGTCGAAGGGCGGGCGGGCGGTCAGGTCGTAGGGGTGGGCGAGTTCGGCGGCGAGGAACGCGCGGGCGGCGGCGGCCGGGTCCTCGTGGTGGCGCAGGTCCTGCCGGTGCAGCGGCCAGTCGGCGGCGTCCTCGACGATCTGGACGGCGCCGTCGGCGGTCGGCTCGAAGCGCACCCGCAGGCTCTCGCTGCCGGCCACCACGCCCCGCAGCGCGCGTTCGAACAGCTCCTCGTCGATCGCGCCGTGGAACCGGACGTACTGGCCGGC
This sequence comes from Kitasatospora sp. NPDC057940, assembly GCF_042887425.1. Classification (NCBI taxonomy): domain Bacteria; kingdom Bacillati; phylum Actinomycetota; class Actinomycetes; order Kitasatosporales; family Streptomycetaceae; genus Kitasatospora; species Kitasatospora sp. NPDC057940. The sequence goes on along the minus strand of NZ_JBHVPH010000014.1, from coordinate 193,967 downwards.
GGTGAACCGCCGCCGGGTGGGGTCGGCCTCGTGGCCGAACCAGATTCCCGCCTGCGGGGCCGTGAGCGGCCGTCGTCGGGCGGGTGTGGCGGGCGTGGCGGACATCCGGTCAGCTCCTCTCCGGCTCGTGCGGCTGGTGCGGCCCCTGCGGACCCTGTGACCCGGACGGGTCGCCGAGCCGGTCGAGCAGCGCCGGGGCGAGGTCGACGAGGGCGGCCGGGCCGCCGAGGTCCTGGTGGCCGTGGTCGGTCCGGTGCCGCAGCACCCGGCCGCCGGCCAGGTGGGGCAGCCAGCTCTCCGGGTCCTGGACGGGCCCGCTGGTCTCGGGGACGGCCTCGATGAGGAGCAGGTCGCCGCGGTACCCGGTGGGGCGGAAGGCCCGGCCGAGCCGGACGTTGTTGTCGTAGACCTCGGCGAGCGCGGTCAGGTGGTGTTCGGAGAAGACGGAGAACGGCGAGTCGGAGTCCCTGGCGAGGGCGAGGAACTCCTCGGCGGTCGGCGCGGGCGCGTCGGCGGGGCGGTCGACCCCGGTCAGCCGCAGCAGCGCGTTGCGGACGTGGCCCTGCTCGGCGAGCACCTCGGCCTCCGTGCGGGCGGGCAGGTCGGCGAGCACGAAGCTGTCGAGCATCGCGAGCAGGCCGACCTCCGCGCCCTGCTCCTGCAACCGGGCGGCCACGGCGTAGGCGACCAGGCCGCCGAACGACCAGCCGAGCAGGTGGTAGGGCCCGTCGGGCCGGACGGCGCGGATCTCCCGCACGCAGTCCTCGGCCACCTCCTCCAGGCTGGCCGGCAGCGGCCCCCGGCCGTCGAGGCCGCGGGACTGCAGGACGTAGAGCGGCCGGTCGCCGAGTGGCCCCAGCAGCGCCGCGTACGTCCAGCCGATCCCGGCGGCCGGGTGCACGCAGAACAGCGGCGCGCCGGTGCCGGTCGAGCGCAGCGGCAGCAGGGTGGCCAGCATGGGCTCCAGGCCGTCGGCGGGCGGGACGGGCTCGGCGTCGGCGGAGGTGTCGGCGGAGGTGTCGGCGGTGGCGTCGGCGGGGAGCGGGGTGCGGGCGGGCCCGGCGGTCGCGGGCCAGGAGGCGAGCAGGCCGAGGGCGCCGACGGTGGTGTCCGGCTCGGCGACGAGGGTGTCGAGCAGCCCCAGCAGCCGGGCGAGCAGGGCGTCGGCGGCCTCGGCGTCGACGGCGTCCTCCCGGTGCAGGATGTCGAGTTCCAGTCCGTCGCCCCTCGGGATGGCCATCAGCGACAGCGGGTAGTGCGCGGCCGTCTCGCTGCCCGAGCCGGTGATCCGCACCCCCGGGAGCGCGTCGCCCTGGTCGCCGGACTGCGGGAAGTTCTCGTACACCATGACGGTGTCGAAGAGTTCGCCGAGGCCGGTCGCCCGCTGGATCGCGGGGATTCCCAGGTGCTGGTGGGCGATCATCCGGACCTGCTCGCGCTGGACCCTGGTCAGCAGCCCGGCCAGCGACTCCTCCGGCCGCAGGGTGATCCGCAGCGGCAGGGTGTTGATCAGGAAGCCCATGACGGACTCGGAGCCCGGCAGCTCCGGCGAGCGGCCGTTGACGATGATCCCGAACACGGTGTCGGGGCGGCCGGTCCGCTCGGCCAGCAGCAGCGCCCAGGTGGCCTGGAGCACGGTGTTGAGCGTGATGCCCAGCCCGGCGGCGAGGGCGCCGAGCCGTTCGGTGCGCTCCTCCCCCAGCGGCCGGTAGCGGCGGCCCGGCCACCCGGCGGCGGGCGGCAGCCCGGGCGGCGTCACCAGGGTGGGTTCGATCGGCGCGGCCAGGGCCTCGCGCCACGCCCGGCGGGCGGCCTCGTGGTCGCGGCCGGCCAGCCACTCCAGGTGGGCGCGCAGCGGCACCGGCTCGGGCAGCCCGGCCGGGTCGCGGTACAGGGCGAACAGCTCCGGCAGGAGGAGCTGGTTGGACCAGCCGTCGATCAGGGTGTGGTGGGCGACCACCTCCAGCCGGTACCGCTGCGCTCCCACGCCCTCTCCGGGGCCCAGCCGCAGCAGGGTGAAGCGGATCAGCGGCGGGTCGGCCGGGTCGAACCGGGTGGTCCTGGCCTCGGCGGCCAACCGCTCGGTCTCCGCCTCCTGTTCGGCCGCCGTGAGGCCGCTGAGGTCCAGCTCCGTGAACGGCGGCAGGCGGTCCGGGACGACCTGGACGGGCCGGCCGTCGGGGAGGCGGACGAACCCGGCCGCCAGGTTCGGGTGGCGGCGGCAGAGCGCCTCGACGGCGCGGCGCAGCGCGACCGGGTCGAGCCGCCCGTCGAAGAGCATCCACAGGCGCATCACGTAGGCCCCGCCGCCGCCCTGGCTGTGCTGGGTGGGGAAGAGCAGCCGCTCCTGGAGCGGTGTCAGCGGCAGCACGTCCCGGTGGCCCGGGAACCGGTCCTGCAACCAGGCGCGTGCGGCGGCGTCCAGTGGGAGCAGTTCGCCGCCTGCGGGCCGGCCGGCGCCCTGGTCGGCGGGGTCGAGCGCGGTGGCGACGGCCGCGAGTCCGGCCGGGGTCGGGTGCGCGAACACGTCCTCCGGGGCGAGCGCCAGCCCGGCCCGGCGGGCCCGGCGGAGCAGCTTGATGGAGCGGATGCTGTCACCGCCGAGGACGAAGAAGCTGTCGTCCGGGCCGACTTCGGGCAGGCCGAGGACGCCGGCGAAGAGCTCGCGCAGCACCTCGACGGGGCCGGCGGCCGGGGCGGCGGGGGGCTCGGGCGTGGTCCCCGGCGCGGTTCCGGCGGCCAGGGCGGCGAGCGCGCCGCGGTCGGTCTTGCCGTTGGCGTTGGTCGGGAGGTCGTCGAGGAAGACCAGGGCGGCCGGGACGACGGGTGCGGGCAGCACCTCGCGCAGCGCCGCCCGGACGGCCTCCGGGTCGGCCGGGCGGCCCTCGGCGGCGACCAGGAAGGCCGTCGTGCGGCGGTCGCCCTCACCGTCGTCGGTGGCGACCACCACGGCCCGCCGGACACCGTCCAGCTCCGTCAACCGGGCCTCGATCTCGCCGAGTTCGATCCGGTGGCCGCGGATCTTCACCTGGTGGTCGGTGCGGCCGGCGTACTCCAGCTCCCCGGCGGCGGTCCAGCGGGCGAGGTCCCCGGTGCGGTACATCCGGGCGCCGGGCGGGCCGAACGGGTCGGGCAGGAAGCGCTCGGCGGTGGCCCCCGGCCGGTGGGCGTAGCCCCGGGCCAGGTAGTCGCCGGCCAGGTAGAGCTCGCCGGTGACGCCGATCGGCGCGGGCCGCAGGGCCGGGTCGAGGACGTGGGCGCGCACGTTGCCGATCGGCACGCCGATCGACGGCTCGCCGTCCGCGCCGGGCGGGCACGCCCCGGCCGTGGCGTACACGATGGCCTCGGTGGGGCCGTAGAGGTTGAGCACCCGGGCGTCCGGGTTGCGGGCGTGCACCTGGCGGACCAGGGCGGCGGGCAGCGGCTCGCCGCAGAACACGTAGGTCGTCGCCCGCTCGCGCACCCACTCGGCCCGGGCGACCTGCTGGTACACCGACGGGACGGTGTTGACCAGGCTGCCGGACCAGTCCGGGCGTTCCAGCAGCGTGAGCAGGTTGTCCACCAGGTCGACGCTGCCGCCGACGAACAGCGGCACCAGGAGCTCGAAGACCGACAGGTCGAAGGAGAGCGAGGTGGAGCCGAGCACCCGGGAGAGGGCTTCGGGGCCGAGCTCGGCCGCCGCCCAGGCGGCCAGGTTGGCCACGGCCCGGTGGGTGACCACCACGCCCTTCGGCGCCCCCGTGGAGCCGGAGGTGTGGATGACGTACGCCGCGTTGCCGGGCAGCGGGCCGGTGGACTCCGCCTCGGCGGGCGCGGAGCCGGCGGGCTCGACGGGAGCGGGCTCGACGGCGGCGGGCTCGTCCAGCAGAACGACGGACGGTCCGTCGGCGGCCGGCTCCGGCAGCACGGCGGCGGCCAGCTGCGCCGTGGTCAGGACCACCCGGGGGCGGGCGTCCGCGAGCACGAACTCCACCCGGCCGCGCGGGTGGCCCGGGTCGACCGGGAGGTAGGCGGCGCCGGCCTTCAGCACGCCCAGCACGGCCGCGACCAGGGCGGGGGTGCGGGGCAGCAGCACCGCGACGACGTCCTCGCGGCCGACGCCGAGGCCGGCGAGCAGCCGGGCGATCCGCTCGGAGCGCCCGTCCAGTTCGGCGTAGTCCAGCACCTCGCCCGCGCCGCGCACCGCGACGGCGGACGGGGTCCGCGCCAGTTGGGCGGCGAACGCGGCGGGCACGGTGGTCTCGGGCACCGCGTGTTCGGTGGCGTTGGCCTTCCCCAGCAGGGCCGACTCGTCCTCGCCGGCGAGGTCGAAGGAGTGGATCGGCTCATCGGGCCGGGCCGCCAGCCGCGCCAGCAGCCGGACCAGCCGGCGGTGGGCCGCCGGATCGGCGCCGTGGCCGCCCGCGGCGACCCGCCACGCCCCGTCCGGGTCCGCCGGGCCGGGGGTGGGGTCGGCGCGCAGGAACAGGCCGGGCAGCGGCTCGCCCCAGGCGCGGGCCAGGACGGCGACCGTCCCGGGGCCGTACGCCACCCGCTCGGCGCTGTCGGCGATCCCGGTGACCAGGCCGTACCCGGAGGACGGGCCCCAGGGCAGGTCGAGGTCCGGCCGGTGGCCGTGGCGGCGGGCCGCGCGCAGGGCGCGGCCCGCCTGCCGGAGGACGGCGGTGAAGCTGAGCCCGGGGGCCGGGGCGAGGCGCACCGGGACGACCAGGCCGCGGCCGCCCGGGCCGGGCGCCGGGCTCCAGTGTCCGAGCAGCAGCTCCCGGGCGCCGGTCAGCCGGTGCGCGTGGACGGCGGCGGCGGCGAGCAGCACCGCGGCGGGGCCCGCGCCGCCGGCCCGGGCGACCCGGGCCAGTGCGGCCGGGTCGGCCACCGGCAGCCAGGGCAGTTCGGCCGGCGGTGCGACGGCCCCGGCCGGGCGGGCGGCGGCGGGCTCGGGGCCGGCGGCCCCCAGGACCTCCCGCCAGTACGCCCGGTCGGCGGGCCGGTCGGCGTCCGGGTCCGGGGCGAGGGCGGGGGCGGGGGCGGGGGTGCCGAGGGAGGCCGGGGCCGTCTCGCCGTCCTCGGCGTACAGCTCGCCGGCCCGGCGGACGAACGCGGCCAGCCCGGCGTCGTCGTCGACCAGCCGGTGGTGGCGCAGGAACCAGCTGAGTCCGCCGTCGGATCGGCGGATCAGCACATGGCGCAGCAGCGGCCCGCCGAGCAGGTCGAGCGGGCGGACGAGCTCGGCGGCGAGCCAGCCGTCCAATTCCTCCGGGTCGAGGTCGATCACCGCGACGGCGGGCGGCTGGGCCGGATCGGCCGGGCGGAGCAGGCCGGGGCCGCCCCCGGCGGCGGCGCGGTAGCCGGCGTGCAGGTCCGGGCGCTCGGCCAGGGCCCGGGCCACGGCGCGGCGCAGCCGGTCCAGCCCGACCGGGCCCTCGAAGCGGACCAGGCGCGCCACGCAGTCGGCGGGCAGCGACGGGGTGTCCCGCAGGACGGCACGCCGGGCGGCGTCGAGCGGGGTGGCGGTGGAGCTGCTCACAGGGCCCTCACGGTGTCGTCGTCGGAGTGCGGGGTCACGGTCTCGGGCGCGTCGGCGTGGTCGGCGTGGTCACCGTGGTCGGCGTGCTCCGCGCCCTCGGCCCGGTCCGCGTAGTCGGCGTAGTCGGCCGCCACGTCGTGGACCGGGCGGTCGGGCTCGGCGAGCAGGCCGCGCAGCAGCTCGCGCAGGCCGGTGGCGAAGCCGGTGGCGGTCGGCGGGTCGAAGAGTTCGGGGGCGTAGTGGACGGTCAGCGCCGTGGGGGCGGCGCCGCTCTCCGCCCGCCACCCGAGGTCGAGTTCGACCCCGCGCGAGGCGACGCCGTGACCGACGCCGTGACCGACGCCGTCACCCCCGTCGCCCCGGGAGCGGACCGGGGGCTCGCCTCCGGGGCCGGCCGTCCCGTCGGGGCTGGTGCGCCCGAGCAGGTCGGTGAAGGCGGGCTCGTCGGCGAGGTCGGCCCGCAGCAGGGCGCCGCCGGGCAGGCCGACCGCCACCTCGTCCTGGCCGGAGACCCACGAGAGCAGCACCAGCCAGCCGGCCCGCAGCACCCGGTCGGGGTGCGGGCCGGACCGGGCGATGGCGCCGCGCAGCGACTCGTCGACCGGGACGGTGACGCTGCGCTCGGTGTAGTCGGGGCGGCCCGGGCGGGGGCGGTCGGTGGGGATGTCGAGCCGGACGGGCCCGGGCGGGCCGGCCGCCGGCACCTCGGCGGGGGCGGCCGGGACCGCGTCGGCGGAGACGGCCGCCGGCGCCCCGGCCCACAGCCGGGAGATCGGCAACTCACCATCGGCAGAAGCGAGTTCACGGAGCAGTTCGGTGTACTCCGCGACGAAAGCGGCCGCCGTCCCGCTCGTGAACAACTGGGTGCTGAACTCCAGGCAGGCGGTCATGGCGTCGTCGCCGACCCGGTCGGAGGTGATCAGGGTGAGGTCGAACTTGGCGGTGCCCGCCGGCAGGCCGCCGAACAGGTTGCCGGCGCTGTGGCCGATGTCGAAGTACCCGGTCGAGGTGCCCTCGATCTGCTGGATCGGCGGCAGTTCCTGGTGCACGTAGAACACGTCGAACAGCGGGCTCCGGCCCGGATCGCGCTCGTCCGTCAGCGCCTGGACGACCCGGTCGAAGGGGATCTCCTGGTGCTCCAGGGCCTCCAGCACCACGGCGCGCACCCGGTGCAGGAAGGCGGTCACCGACGGGGCGCCGGACAGGTCGGCGCGCAGCGCCACGGTGCTGTTGAAGAAGCCGATCAGGCCTTCGAGTTCGGGCCGGTTGCGCCCGGTGGTCGGGATGCCGACGACCAGGTCGTCCTGCTCGCTGCGGCGGGCCAGCAGCAGGTAGAGGCCGGCGAGCAGGACCACGAAGAGGGTGACGGAGCGGTCGGCCGCGAGCCGCCGCAGCTCCCGCATCAGGGCGGCGTCCACGGTGAACACCGCGAGGTCGCCGGCGTGGTCCTTGCGGGCCGGGCGCGGGTGGTCGGTGGGCAGCCGCAGCACCGGCGCGTCCCGCAGGGTCTCGCACCAGTAGGCGAGTTCGCCGTCCAGGGCCGAGCCGGCCACCAGTTCGCGCTGCCAGGCCGCGTAGTCGGCGAACTGGACCGGCAGCGGTGCGAGCCGGTGCGGGCGGCCCTCGCGGCGGGCGGCGAACAGCTCGGGCAGCTCGCGTTCGAAGATCCGCGGTGAGGCGCCGTCGTTGACGGCGTGGTGCATGGTCACCTGGAGCACGTGCTGCTCGGGGGCCGTGCGGACCACGAGCACCCGCACGAGGGGGTCGTGGGCGAGGTCGAAGCGGTGCTCGGCGGCCTGCCGGACGAGTTCGCGGGCGGCGGCGAGCGGGTCCGGATCCGCGGAGACGTCGTGGAAGGTGAAGAAGTCGCCGGGCTCCGGGCGGATGCGCAGCACCGGCTCGTCGTCCTCCTCGGCGAAGTTGGAGCGCAGCACCTCGTGGCGCAGCATCAGGTCGTGCCACATGCCGCGGACGGCGTCGACGTCGAGCGGGCCGCTGATCAGGCTGACCATCGGGAGGTTGTAGAGCGTGGTGTCGGGGTCGAGCTGGTGGTGGAACCAGATCCGGTCCTGGCCGAAGGAGGTGACCGGGGGTGTGTCGCGCGGGGTGATCGGCGGCAGGGCGGGGGCCGCGGGGGCGCCGGCCCGGCGGCGGATGAGGTCGGCGAACGCGCCGACGGCGGGGTGTTCGTAGACGTCGAGCAGCCGGGGGCGGAAACCGAACCGGGTCTGGATCCGGTCGGCGAGCTGGAGGGCGATGATCGAGTTGCCGCCGAGTTCGAAGTAGTCGGCCTCCGGGCCGGGCGGCTGCTCGCTGTGCAGGAGCTCTCCCAGGACTTCGGCGAGCCAGCGTTCGGGGTCCTCGTCGGGGCCGGTCCCCGTGCTCTCGACGGTGGGCGGCGCGGACGCGACGGGCGCAGCAGGTACGACGGGCAGGGCGGTGGCCGCCGGTGCGGGCCGGATCCAGCAGGGGGTGGCGGCCAGCGGGTGTCCGGGCAGGCGCAGCCGGCGGGCGGTGCCGGGCTCGGGGCCGAGCGCCGTCCAGTCCAGGTCCAGGCCGCATTCGTACAGCCGGCCGAGCAGCGCGGCGAACCCGTCGTCGGCGGCCGTGACCAGCCGGGCGCCGTCCTGCCCCTCCGGGCCGAACCGCTCGGCGAGCAGCCGGCCGAGGACGCCGCCGGGGCCGGGGTCGAGGAACACCACCGGTCCGGCGGCGGCGAGCCGTTCGGCCGCCGCGACGAGCCGGTCCCGGTCGGGCGGCGCGGCCTCGGCACCGGTGGCGGTGGCGGTGGCGAGTTCGCGGGTGTCCTCGGCGGTGAGGGTGCCGAGCAGGTACCGGGCGGCGTACCGGGAGACGCCGCTGCTCAGCACGGTCTCCACGGGCACGCCGCAGCGCGACAGCTCGCGGTGGAGGGCGAGTTGGCCGGCGAGCAGCCGGGCCGCCGGGCCGGTGGCGGGCAGCGCGTCGGGCAGTTCCGCCGGGCCGGGGGCGTCGGGCGCGGCGTCCGGGGAGAGCAGCAGGCAGACGGCGGGCGGCCTGGTCCGGGCGCCGCGCGGGGCGCCGCCGACCGGCGGCGAGGCGTCGAGCCGGGCCGCCCGTTCGAGCAGGGCCCGGCCGAGCCCGACGGTGTCGCGGGCCCACACCGCCACCCGGTGTCCGTAGTGGGTGCGCCCGGAGTTGAGGGTGAGGGCGACGTCGTCGAGGTCGGTGTCGCGGGCCGCCGGGCCGGTCAGCGCGGTGCCGAGGTCGGCGCAGAGCCGGGCGAGCGCGGTGCGGCTGCGCGCGGAGACGGCGACGAGCCGGGGGGCGCCCGGCCGGTCGGCGCGCGGGGGCACGGGCGGCCGCTGGACCACGCAGTGGGCGTTGATGCCGCCGAGGCTGTACGAGCTGACGCCGGCGATCCGCTCCTCGCCCTCCCAGGGGCGCAGCGCGGTGACCACCTCGACGGGTTCGAGGGCGGCCTCGTCGACGGGCCGGCGGAAGTGCAGGGACGGGTACAGCTCGCCGTGGCCGACCGCGAGGACGGCCTTGACCAGACCGGCGATCCCGGCCGCGTGGTCGAGGTGGCCGACGTTGGTCTTCACCGAGCCGATCGGCAGCCGCCGGCCCCGCGCCCCGAACCCGCGCGGCCCGAACACCTGGGCCAGGCCCTCCAGTTCGACGGCGTCGCCGAGCCGGGTGCCGGAGCCGTGCGCCTCCAGGTAGCCGGCCAGGGCGGGGTCGAGCCCGGCGGCGCGCCAGGCCGCGCCGATCACCGCCGCGTGCGCGGGTGCGCTCGGCGTGCTGATGGTGGCGGCCGCGCGGCCGTTGTGCCGGACGGCGCTGCCGCGGATCACGGCGTGGACGGGCGTGCCATCGGCGCGGGCCCGGCCGAGGGTGGTGAGCAGCAGGACGGCGCCGCCCTCGCCGCTGGCGGTGCCGTCGGCGTCGGCGTCGAAGGCCCGGCAGCGGCCGCTCGGGGAGACGAGTTCGGTCATGCCTTCGGTCTGCCGGGCGGGCAGGCCGCCGGGGCGCAGGCTGAAGCCGCCGGCGAGCGCGTACTCGGCCTCGCCGTCGCGCAGTTCGCGGCAGGCCTGGTGGACGGCGACGAGCGAGCCGTTGCAGCCGGTGTCGACGGCGTAGCAGGGGCCTTCGAAGCCGAGCACGTGGGCGATCCGGGCGGGCAGCGCGAAGGGCACGTTGCCGAGGGCGCTGAGCGGGCCGGGCTCGGTGGCGGCGCCGAGGTAGCCGGAGGCGGCGGCGCTGAGCACCACGGCGACCTCGCGTCCGCGCAGGGCGCTCGCGGCGTGGCCGGCGTCCTCGACGGCCTGGTGGGCGAGGACCAGCGCGATCCGCTGCTGGGGGTCCATCAGGGCGGCCTCGCGCCGGGAGAGGCCGAAGAAGGCGTGGTCGAAGGTGTGGACGTCGGCGAGGTGGCCCATCGGCAGGTAGCCCGCGTCCGGGTCGAGTCCGGTGGCAGCGGCCCGGGCGGCGGGCATGTCCCCGACGGAGTCCCGGCCGGCGGCGAGGTTGGCCCGGAAGGCCGCCAGGTCGTCGGCGTCGGGGAAGCGTGCGCCGATGCCGATGACGGCGATGTCGGTGTCGGCGGGGGCCGTCGCTGAGGTCCTGGTCACTGCTGCTCTCTCCCGTTCGTCAGACTTCGTACGCGGCGTCGGGCCGGGCGCCGCCCGTGGGCGCTCCGGCCGCCCGGGCGACGGGCTCCGGGGTGCCGGACTCCGGGGTGCCGGATTCCGGAGTGGCGGCCTCCCCGGCGACGGCCGCGGCCTGCTCGGCGACGGTGCGCAGGTCGAAGAGCCGGCCGACGCGGACGGCACCGGGCCAGCGGCCTTCGAGGCGCAGGTGGAGTTCGACGATCCGGTGCGAGTTGCCGCCGACGGCGAAGAAGTCGTCGTCCGGTCCGAAGTCGCCGTGCCCGAGGACCTCGGTCCAGTAGCGCGTCACGAGCCGCGGGGCGCCGTCCGCCTCGGCGGGCTCGTCGCGTCCGCCGAAGCCGTCCGGCCCACCGGCCCCGCCGGGGCCTTCGGTCTCGTCGGGGTCGCCGGGCTCGCCGGGGTCTTCGGCGAGCAGGGCGTGCAGCGCCTGGAGGTCGGTCTTGCCGGACGGCGCGAGCGGGAAGCCGGCCACCCGGACGAAGCGCTCCGGCCGGGCCTGGCCGCCGAGCAGGGCGGTGCAGTGCGCCAGCAGTTCGGCGGTGTCCGGCGCGGGGGCGGCGGGGTCGGCGGGGAGCCAGCACGCGGCCAGCGCGGTGGCGCCGTCCGGGCCGGTCACGGTGAGGACGGCGGCCTGCCGGACGGCGGGGTGGCGTTCCAGCGCCGCTTCGACGGCCTCGCGTTCGACCCGGACGCCGCGCACCTTGAGCTGCCCGTCGGCCCGGCCGCGGAACACCAGCGCCCCGGTGGGGTCGGCGGAGGCGAGGTCCCCGGTGCGGTACATCCGGGCGCCGGGGGTGGTGGCGAAGGGGTCGGGGAGGAAGCGCAGCGCGGTCTCGGCCGGGCGCCCGGCGTAGCCCTCGGCGACCTGCGGCCCGGCCACGTACAGCTCGCCGGTCCGCCCGGGCCCGACCGGGGCGAGCCGCTCGTCCAGCAGGTGGATCCGGTTGCCGGAGGTGGAGCGCCCGATCGGGACGGGGTCGGACGGCGCGGACGCGACCGGCTGGGCGAGCACGGTGACGGTGGTCTCGGTGGCGCCGTACTCGTTGACCAGCCGGGTGCCGGGCAGGACGGCCCGGTGCCGCTCGGCCTGCGCGGCCGACAGCGCCTCCCCGCCGGCGATCCACTGCCGCAGGTGGGCGTCGGCGCCGGCCAGGTGGGGCAGCACCAGCAGGTGGAACGAGGGCGGGCCGACCGCCACCTCGACCCGGTGGCGGCGGATCAGCGCGGCGGTGGCCTCCGGGTCGGGCAGGGCCCGTTCGTCGGGCAGCACCGCCGTGCCGCCGCCGCAGAGCGTGTGGAACAGCATCAGCAGCGGCGCGTCCCAGGAGAGCCGGGAGGCGGTGAAGGTGGTCGCGGCGGGGTCCTCGGCGCGGGAGGCGACCAGGTGGGCGAGCGCGCCGCGGGAGACCAGGACGGCCTTGGGCTCCCCGGTGGTCCCGGAGGTGGTGACGGCGTAGGCCGGTGCGGTCGGGGGCACCACGGCGTCCGACCGGCCGGCGGCCGGAGACACGGCCGGGGCCGGTCCGCTGTCGGCCACCGCCGTGACGGACTGTCCGCAGCCGGCCGCCAGTTCCCGCACGGCGGCGGGCGGGGTGGCCGGGTCGCCGTCGTCGTACACCAGGACGGCGCAGCCGCTGTCGCGCAGCAGGGCGCGCACCATCACGGCGGGGCGCTCGGGTTCCAGGACGCACCAGGCGGCGCCCAGCCGCAGCGCGGCCAGCATGCCGACGACGGTGCGCACGCCCTGGCGGCGGTGGATCAGGACGAGCCGGCCGGGGGTGGCCCCGGCGGCGGCCAGCCGGTCGGCCAACGCACTGGTCTCGATTTCGAGTTGACGATACGTCAGGCTCTGCTCGCCGACCACCACGGCGGTCCGGTCGGGCAGCGTGCGGAACCGTTCGCGGATCAGGTCGAGCACGTCGGGGGCCGGGCGGCCGGCGGTCACGGGCGGGTCCCGTAGGCGTAGAAGCCCAGCCCGGTCTTGCGGCCGAAGTGTCCGCGCCGCACCAGGTCGAGCAGCAGGTCGCAGGGCCGGAACCGCTCGTCGCCGGTGGTCTCCAGCAGGACGTCGAGGGTGTCGACGATGGTGTCGAGCCCGATCAGGTCCGCCGTGCGCAACGGGCCCATGGCATGGCCGAAGCACTCCTGGAAGATCAGGTCGACGGTCTCCGCGTCGGCCACGCCCTCCTGCACCCGGGCGGCCGCGTCGTTGACCATCGGCATCAGCACCCGGTTGGAGACGAAACCCGGCGAGTCGCGGACGACGTGGGCGCGGCGGCCGACCCCGGCGAGCAGGGCGAGGGTGGTCTCCAGCGTCCGGGCGGTGGTGGCCGGGCCGCGCACCACCTCGACGGTCTCCTTGAGGTACGCGGGGTTCATGAAGTGCGTGGCGAGCACCCGGTCGGCCCGGTCGGTGTAGGAGGCGAGCCGCTCGACCGGGATCGCCGAGGTGCAGGAGGCGAACACCGCGGCGGGGGCGCAGACCTGGTCCAGCTCCCGGAGCACCTGCTCCTTGACGGCCAGCCGCTCGGAGGCGCACTCCACCACGAAGCCGGCCACCGCGAGCCGCCCGAACTCGTCCGTCCAGTCGACCAGTTCGACGGTCTCCGCCGCCGACGGCCGGGCCTCGCCGGGGGCCCCGGCACGGGCCTCCCCGGGGGCCGGGCGGCGGCCGAGCAGCCGCGCGGCGCGCAGGCCGTCCCGCAGCCGGCCGGGGCCGGCGTCGAGGGCGGCCTGCTGCCGGTCGACCACCACCACGGGGTGCCCGGCCGCGGCGAAGACCTGGGCGACGGCGGTGCCCATCGTGCCGGCGCCGACGATCCCGACCGGGATCCGGTCGGTGCGGGCCGCCCGGGCCTCGTCTGCCTCGCGGTTCTGGGTGTCTTGCGGGTGCACGGTGTCCTTCCTGGTCACGACGGATTCCGGCCCGGTCACGGCCGGTTCCGGGCGTCGGGGGCCTCGGGGGCGACAGGGGTGTTGGGCGCCTCGGGGGCGACAGGGGCGTTGGACGCCTCGGGGGCGACAGGGGCGTTGGACGCCTCGGGCGCCTCGGGGGTGATCAGCCGCAGGTGGCCCGGCAGCGGGGGCGGCGGGGCGGCGGGCGGGTAGCCGAGCAGCAGCCGCCCCTCCCCCTCCTGGCCCACCACGGTGAACCCGGCGAACCGGAGGTTCACCAGCATCACCCGGTTGACGTCGGTGGGCACGAACTCGGCCAGCGGGCGGCGCCCTTCGGCGAGCGCCGCGCGCACGACGTGCCCGATCAGCGCCGGCCCGATGCCCCGGGACATCACCCGGCAGGACAGCAGGAGCAGCCGCAGCACCTCGGCCGGCCCGGCCGGGCCGTCGCCCTCCCGGTGCCCGGTCCGCTCGCTCAGCGCGAGGCCGATGGTGCCGTAGTCGCCGAACCGGTCGGTCAGTTCGGCGACCAGCACCCGGTGGTCGGGCGAGTCGCACAGCGCGCGCAGCTCCGGCAGGCCGTAGGTCCGGCCGGTGGTGTTGAGCTGGTGGGTGCGGACGGTGAGTTCGTGGGCACGGGCGAGGTCGTCCGGACCGGCCTGACGAATCGTCAGTTCCAGCCCCAGTGAGGCGAGGAACTCCTCGGGGGTGCCCTGGTGATCCTCCCGGGCCTGGGTGCGGAGCGCCTCGCCGCGGTAGCGCAGCCGGCGTTCACGGGCGTCGGCGGTGACGAACTCGGGCCGGAACTCCGGCAGTTCGGCCAGTTCGGCGACCTGCTCGGCAGGGTAGCAGCGCACCACGGGGTGGGCGGCGGCCACCTCGGCGCGCTCGACCGGGTCGTTGTCGACGAAGGCCACGGTGTCCAGCCCGATGCCGATGGTCTCGGCGATCCGGCGCACCGCGCCCGACTTGGGGCCCCAGCCGATCTCCAGCACGGTGAACAGCTCGTGCAGTCCGAGCCGTTCCAGGTGCGCGGCGGCGACGGCCCGGTCGCTCCGGCTGGCGACGGCGTGCAGGACGCCGCGCTCGTCCAGCGCCCGCAGGGCGGCGGTCGCCGCGGGGAACGGCGCCGGGTCGTCGCCCTCCAGCACGGTGCCGTTCCAGAGGGTGTCGTCGAGGTCCCAGACCAGGACCTTGACGGTCGGCCCCGCCCCGCCCTCCCCCAACCCGCCCTGCCGCGGCCCGGTCATCGGCGCACCCCCTGGCGCAACAGGCGGTCGGCGATGTGCAGTTCGGCGACCTGCGGGCTGCCCTCGATGATCTCCATCACCTTGGCGTCCCGGTAGAACCGGCCGGCCCGGACGCCGGGCTCGCAGCCCGCCGAGCCGAGGATCTGGACGGCCCGGTCGGCGACCGCCTTCGCCGCCCCGGCCGCCGCGTACTTGGCGACCACGGTCTCGGTGGCGGCGCCCAGCGGCGAGCCGGCCCGGGCCTCGGCGGCCCGCTCGGCCAGCGCCCGGGCGGCCGCCGTGTCGACGGCGGAGCGGGCGAGCAGCGAGCGCACCAGCTGGTGCCCGGCCAGCGGCACGCCGCCCTGGACCCGGCCCGCGGCGTGCTCGGCGGCGTCGGACAGGCAGGCCTCCGCCATGCCGACGCAGCCCCAGGCCACCGTGAACCGGCCGTGGTCCAGCGCCACGGCGGCGGTGTGGGTCAGGCCCAGCCCGGGCGGCGCCACCAGGTTCTCCCGGGGCACCCGCACCCGGTCGAAGGTGAGGTGGGCGATCCGCGCGGCGCGCAAACCGAGTTGGCCGCTGACGGGCTCGCGGACGATCCCGGGCCGGTCGGCCTCCACCAGGACGGCCGTCGGGCCGGCGTCGGTGCGCCCCAGCACCAGGAACACGTCGGCGCTCTGCCCGAAGGTCACCCAGCGCTTGGCGCCGGTGACGACCAGCCGTTCGCCGTCGTCCTCGATCCGCGTCCCGACCTCGGCGAGCGCGCTGCCGGCCTCCCGTTCGGTGGCGGCGAAGCCGGCCAGGCATTCACCGGAGGCCAGTGCGGGCAGCCACCGCGCGCGCTGCTCCTGGCCGCCCCAGCGCAGCAGCGCCGCGGCCGTCATGCCCTGGACGGTGAGCAGCGCGCGCAGGGCGCCGCAGACGCCGCCCAGGTGCGCGACGGCCTCGCCCAGCTGGGCCGGGGTGGCGCCGGCGCCGCCGTGGCGGGCGGGCAGGTCGAGGCCGAGCAGTCCGGCGGCGGCCACCGCGCGGACGGCCTCGTCGGGCAGCGCGCCCTGCTCGTCCCAGCGGGCGGCATCGTCGCGGACGGCGGCGGCCAGCTCGGCGGCGGCCTCGACCGCCGAAGCACCCGAAGCCCCCGAAGCCCCTGGGGCGGACGGGCCGGACGGAACGGACGGGCCGGACGGACGGGTCTCGCTAGCCGTGGGCGGCACTGCCGGCCCCCGTCTCCTCGCCCGTGCCCAGCCCGGCCCGCTTGCGCTCGACCAGCGCGGCGATCCGCTCGGCGGTGCGGAAGGAGTCCAGGTCGAGGTCGTCCACCTCGATCCGGATGTCGAACCGCTCCTCGACGAAGACCACCAGCTCCAGCGCGAACAGCGAGTCCGCGAGCCCCAGCGCGAAGTAGTCCTCGTCCGGCGCCACCGGCCGGCGCAGTGCGACGGTCAGGAACTCCCGTATCTCGATTGCCGTGTCGGTCACGCGGTGCTCTCCCAGGGTCCGATTTCCACCAGCAGCAGGTTCCAGGCCGCCACCGGGCTGACGTTGACCAGGACGACCCGGTCGCCCTCGGCCAGCCGCCCGTTCGCCAGCGCCGTCCAGAGGTTGAGGAAGACGTCGTTCGGCCCCAGGTGGCCGTACCGGGCCAGGTTCTCCCGGCACTCCGGCAGGAGTTCGACGCCCAGCGACTCCGCCAGGAAGCGCAGTCCGCCCGCCGAGAGGTTCTGGCTGGCGTAGCCGGCGACGTCGGCGCGGTCGAGGCCGTGCCGCTTGAGCAGCCGCTCCAGGAGCGCGGTGAGCCGGTTCCTGGTCTCCACCGCGAGCCGGAAGGAGTAGCCGGGCAGGTCCCGGCACTCCTCCTGCCAGCTCTCCCAGGGGCGGTCCCGGTAGTCCACCCGGAAGAGGTCCCAGTAGGCGCCGTTGGTCTCCTGGACCAGGTCGAGCACCCGCACCGGGCCGGTGCGGGCGAGCAGCAGGGCCTGCCCGGCGTCCCCGTTGACGGTGACGGGGTGCCGGTAGCGGCCGGGGGTGGCCGGGGTGGAGGCGTGCGCGACCAGGACGTGCCGGACGTCCGGGTCGGCGGCGAGCAGTCCGCGGGCGGCGAGCAGGGCCGGTCCGAGCGAGACGCAGCCGAGGCCGCCGACGCCGAAGGTGACGGCCCGGTCGGCGCCGAGCCGGGCCTGGAGCCTGGTCGCCTCGGAGCTGAGCAGGGTCTCGGGGGCCCGGGAGTCGACGACGATCAGGGCGTCCAGGTCCTGGGCGGCGAGCCCGGCGCCGACCAGCGCGCTGCGGGCCGCCCGTTCGGCCAGCCCGGTCGGGCCGAGCTCGCGGTCGACGGCCACGGTGTCGATCCCCAGGCCGGCCAGCGTGGTTCTGCGCTCGCCGTCCAGGCCCGCCAGTTCGGGCAGTTCGCCGACCGGCACCCGCTGCTCGGGCAGCTGCCAGGCCGCCTCGCGCACCGCGAGCGGCGCGGGGGCGCCGCCCGTCCTCGTCGTCACCATGCCGTGTCCTCGACTCTCCGCTGTCTGTCCGGGCGTCTCCCGGTCTCGTACGGCCGCGTGCCGGGGCGCGGCTCAGGCACTGCGCAGGCAGCCGTCCGCCGCCGACTCGGCGTAGGCCTCGCCCAGTTCCCGCACCGCCTCGGCGACGCCGCTGCGGGGCACCCCGGCGTACCCCACCACCAGGGCCGGCCCGGACTGCCAGGACCGGTGGTGGTACGAGCGGCCGCCGCGCACCAGCACCGAGCGGCGCAGCGCCCGGGCGACCAGCGCGGCCTCGTCCACCCGGTGCGGGAGCTGGACGTAGGCGTGCAGCCCGGCGAAGGCGCCCACGATCCGGGCCCCCGGCAGCCGGCGCCGCACGGCCTCGTGGAAGACCTCGCGGCGGGCCCGCAGCCGTTCGCGCTGGCGCCGCAGGTGGCGGTCGAGTTCGCCGCCGTCCAGCAGTTCGGCGAACGCGTGCTGGGTGAACACGTCGCAGCCGAGGTCCCGTTGGGAGCGGACCTCCTCCAGGCGGCGGCGCAGCCGGGGCGGGGCGACCAGCCAGCCCAGCCGCATCCCGGAGGCCAGCGACTTGCTCGCGGTGCCCGCGTAGAGCACCCGGGAGGGGGACAGCCGTTGCAGCGCGGTGGGCCGGCGGCCGTGGTCCAGCCAGAGGTCGCCGTCGTAGTCGTCCTCGATGATCCAGCCGTCCACGTCCTCCGCCCAGCGGACCAGGGCGGCCCGCCGCTCGGCGCTGAGCACGGCGCCGGTGGGGAACTGGTGGGCGGGGGTGACCAGCACCGCGCGGGCGCCGGTGCGGGCCAGCGCGGCCACGTCGATGCCGTGCTCGTCGACCGGGACGGACGGGCAGTCCAGGCCCGACTCGACGATGAACTGGCGCTGCTGCGGGTGGCACGGGTCCTCGACGGCGAGCGCGCCCAGGCCGGTGCGGGGCAGCGTGGCGCAGACCAGGCCGAGCGTCTGGGCGAACCCGGAGACCACCATGACGTGCTCGGGGGTGGTGTGCACGCCGCGCGCCCGCCCGAGGTAGCGGGCGAGTTCGGCGCGCAGCGCCGGGACGCCGGACACCGGCGGGTACCCGAGGTCGCGCGGGCCGAGCCGGCGCGCGGCGCGCTGGTAGGCGGCCAGCCACTCGCGCTGGGGGAAGGCGGAGGCGTCGGCGCCGCCGGCCCGCAGGTCCCAGCGGATCACCGGGGCGGGGCGGGCGTCGCCGAGCAGGGTCGGCATCCGGGTGCCCCGGTCCAGGTGGGTGGCGACCCGGGTGCCCGAGCCCCGGGTCGCCTCCAGGTAGCCGCCGGCGACGAGTTGCCCGTAGGCCTCGACGACGACGCTGCGGGACACCCGCAGGTCCTCGGCGAGCTGACGGCTCGACGGCAGCCGGGTGCCGGGGTGCAGCGCCCCCTCGGCGATCTCCCGCTTGATGCCGTCCCGGATCTGGGCGGTCAGCGGGAGCACGTCCTCCCGTGCCACGTCGATCAAGGTGTTCCAGGGCATGCTTGGCTCCTCCCTCCCCCGCCCACGGCGGCCCTGTCAAAGCCCTCCGGACCTGTTCGGCCCGTCGGTCCGGCACTGTTCGGCCCGCCGGCCCGGCCCTGCCCGGCCGGACGGACCGGTGGCCCTAGCGGGCCTCGGACGGACCGGACCGCTCGGTGTCCAGCAGCGCCCGCAGGGACGCGGCCCGGACGGCCCGGCCGACGGCCTCGCCCTCCTCCCCGGCGATGCCGACCCCCCAGTAGGAGTGGGAGTCCACGACGATCTCGAAGGCGGCGGTGACCGCGTTCAGCGGTGCGCCGGCCCGCTCCACGACGAGGCCCTGGACGACGGCGTCGAGCCCGTAGCCGGCCACCGCCTCGGCGGTGGCCCCGCTCCAGCGGGTGTCGCCGGGCTCCGCCGTCAGCGGCTCCGGCTCCGGCAGGCCGGGCACGGTCTCGGTGCCCAGCGCCACGTACCGCTCGACGAAGTGCTCCCACAGCTGGTCGCCGGTGATCTCGCCGCCGATCTCCTCGCAGACCGCCTGCATCTCGGCGGCGAAGTCGATCTGGAGGCGGCGCGGCAGCTCGATGCCGTACTCGGTGCGCAGCAGGTGGGCGATGCCGCCCTTGCCGGACTGGGTGTTGATCCGGATCAGCGCCTGGTAGCCGCGGCCGATGTCGCGCGGGTCGATCGGCAGGTACGGCACGTCCCAGACCTCCTGCCCGGACTCCTCGCGGGCGCGCAGGCCCTTGGCGATGGCGTCCTGGTGGGAGCCGGCGAAGGAGGTGTAGACGAAGTCGCCGGCCCACGGGTGGCGGGCGGGGACGGGCATCTGGTTGCAGCTCTCGACGATGCGGCGGATGCCGTCGATGTCGCTCAGGTCCAGCATCGGGTCGACGCCCTGGGAGAACAGGTTCATGGCCAGGGTGACCAGGCAGACGTTGCCGGAGCGCTCGCCGTTGCCGAACAGGGTGCCCTCGACCCGGTCCGCCCCGGCGAGGACGGCGAGTTCGGCGGCGGCGACGCCGCTGCCGCGGTCGTTGTGCGGGTGCACGCCGAGGATGGTGCGCTCGCGGTGGAGCAGGTTGCGGTGGGTGTACTCGATCCGGTCGGCGAACTCCTGCGGCGGGAACACCTCGACGGTGGAGGGCAGGTTGATCCGCAGCGTGTGCGCGGCCCGCGGGGCCCAGAAGTCGAGGACGGCGTTGCAGAGTTCGAGCGCGTAGTCCGGCTCGGTCTGGGTGTAGGACTCCGGCGCGTACTGGAGGTAGATCTCCGTGCCGGGGATCGAGTCCTGGAGCTTGAGGGCCTGTTCGGCCCCGTCGAGCGCCATGGCGGTGGTCTGCCGGCGGTCCTTGCGGAAGACCAGGCGGCGCTGGACCTCCGAGGTCGGGTTGAAGATCTGGAGGACGGCGCGCGGCACGCCCTCCAGGGCCTTGACGGTGCGTTCGATGAAGTCGCCGCGGATCGGCGTCATGACCTGGACGACGACGTCGTCCGGGATCGCGCCGGTGTCGACGAGGTGGCGGAGGAAGGCGTGGTCGTCCTGCGAGGAGGTGGGGAAGCCGACCTCGATCTCCTTGAACCCCATGGCGACCAGCAGGTCGAACATCCGCCGCTTGCGGGTGATGTCCATGGGATCGGTCAGGGCCTGGTTGCCGTCTCTCAGGTCGACGCTGCACCACAGCGGGGCCTGCTCCGCGCGGCGGCCCGGCCAGCCGCGGTCGGGCAGCCCGACCGCCTGGTACGGCTGGTACTTCCGGACCGGCATCGCGCTGTGGCGCTGGATGCCCTGGTCGCGGGCGGGTGTGCCCTGCGGCGTGTCCGCGTCGGTGGGTTGAGCGGTCATCTCTCCTCCACAACGGTGGTCTGGGCGTCTTGTGGGGACGCTCTGCTAGCTCTGCTAGGCGGGCCAGGTGCTGAACTGTCTCCTCCCGTAGAGCAGCGGCGACGCGTCGCTGAGCTCGGTGATCCGGATGACCTCGCCGAAGACCATCCGCTGGCCTCCGACGGGGACCAGCTGGCTGACCCGGCAGTCGGCCACCGCGTGGGCGTCGTGGACGAGGTGGGGTCCGCCGGCGCCGGGGGGCAGCCGCCAGGTGGTGGCGTCGAACCGGTCCGGGTCACCGGAGGCGAACAGCTCGGCGGTGCCGCGGCCCTCGGCGTGCAGCAGGTTCACCGCGAACTGGCCGCTGCGCAGCACGGCCTTCAGCGTCGGGCTCTCCGCCCGCATGCCGACCAGCAGGGTGGGCGGTTCGACGGTGACGCTGCACAGGGCGGAGCAGGTCATGCCCCAGGGCCGGCCGGCGTCGTCCAGCGAGGTGACGATGGCGACGCCGCTCGGGAAGCCGGACATGAAGGTCCGGAAATCGGAGGGGGTTGAGGTGACGAGTTCCACGTGATTCACCGCTCGACTGGGTAGGGGACCGGCTCCGCGGTCCGGGGCGCGTCCACGCTCGCCGTGCGCCGGTCGATGACCCACAGCAGCGGGCCGCTGAGCACCGTCGTGAACAGGGCCATCACGACGAGGGCGAGGAACAGCGCCGGGGTGAGGATCCCGGCCTGGTAGCCCGTCTGGAGGACGGCGAGCTCGGTCAGGCCGCGGGCGTTGAGGAACACCGCGATCCGCATGCACTCGACCGGGGGCCGGCCGGCCGCCCGCGCGCCGTAGTAGCTGCCGACCAGCTTGCCGAAGATCGCGAGCACCACGGACAGGACGACGGCCTGCCAGGAGAACACGCTGAGCGGCGCCGAGGCGAGGCCCATGCCGGTCACCGTGAACAGCAGCGGCAGCACGATCCGGCCCCAGCCGCCGACGGTGTGGGCGGCCCTGGTCCAGGGGCCGACGCCGTCGTCGCCCGGCAGCGCCAGGGCGACCAGGACGGCGCCGAGGACGTCGGTGAGGCCGAGCCGCGAGGTGGTCAGGGCGGCGGCCACGGCCGCGGCGGCGGTCAGCCCGATCGGCACCGCGACCGGGATCCGCCCGGCCCAGGCCCGGGGCCCGGGCAGGGCCCCGGCCCGGCGGATCAGCCAGGCGCCCAGCAGGCCGACGACGAACACCAGGTACGGGGTGATCTTCCCGCCGCCGTGCGCCAGGCCGACCGCGATCGCCAGCAGCGACCAGGTGACGGCGTCGATGGAGACCGCGACCGCCATGCAGAGCCGGCCGATCGCGGTGTTGAGCATGCCGCGGTCGTCCAGGATGCCGGCCAGCACCGGGACGGCGGTGACCGCCAGCGCGATCGCCAGCATCAGGACCAGCACCCCGGCCGGGGCGCCGCCGCGCAGCGCCGGGGATCCGTCGGCCAGCACCCACGCGGCGAACGCGACGCCGCAGCCGAGCGGCAGCAGCAGCGAGCCCACGGCGGTCATCGCGATGCTGCGCCCGCCCAGCCGGCTGCCGCCGGCCCGGATCTCGTGGACGGCGCCCACCAGGAAGAGCGCGAGGCCGAGGTGGCCCGCCTTCTCCAGGACGGCCCCGCCGTCCATGGTGGCCGGCTTCCAGTGCCACTGGCTCGCCAGCAGCGCCCCGAGCAGGAGGCAGGCCATGATCTCGCCGACGATCTCCGGCTGCCGCAGCAGCTTCGCCAGCCGGCGTCCGAGCAGTGCCACGGGGACGAGCAGAGCGAGCGTCACCGCGGCCGGTACGTACGGAAGACTGTCCATGGTGCCTCCTTTCTCGGGGCGCCGAAGGGTCAGTGCATCTGGGCGAGGTACTCGTACTGGCTGGGCAGGCGCTTCAGGAGCTCGGCGGACTGGTCGCTCAGCAGCTGGAACTCCTTCTCCGCGCGGCTGCCGTCCTGGAGGGCGAGCGCGGGCGGGGCCTTGAGCTCGATGCCGCCGAGGCCGAGCAGCATGGCCAGGTAGGAGTAGGACTCGAACCCGTGGAAGTGCGGGAAGATGGTGGCCTCCGTCGGAGGCTTGGCCTTCCACAGCTCGATCCGCTCGGCCAGGCCGTCGGGCATCACCCGGGTCTTGGCGTCCCGCCAGTAGGCGTTGTCCTCGCGGGCCGCGGCCTTGTAGTGCAGGACGAGGAACTCCCGTACGCCGTCGATGGTGTTGCCGACGATGCGGTTGTAGGAGCGGCGCAGCCCCGGGTCCCAGTTGGCGTCCGGGAAGTGCTTGACCAGTTCCTCGATGCCCTGCTGGATGAAGAAGATGCCGGTCGACTCCAGGGGCTCGACGAAGCCGCTGGACAGGCCGATGGCGACGCAGTTGTTGACCCAGGCGTTGCGGGTGCGGCCGATCCGCATCCTGATGTGGTTGGCCTCCAGGCCCTCCGCGTCCGGGCCGACCTTGGCCCGCAGCGTGGCCTCGGCCTCCTCGGGCGTCGCGTACTCGTCGGAGTAGACGTAGCCGGTGCCGATGCGGCCGAACAGCGGGATGGTCCAGATCCAGCCGGCGTCCGAGGCGGTGGCGGTGGTGCAGGGGCGCAGGCCGCGCTTCTCCATGTCGACCGGGACGCGCAGCGCCACCGCGCGGTTGTTGGGCAGGGTGTCCTGGAAGGAGTTGAACGGCTCCTCCAGGGTCTGGTTGATCAGCAGGCCGCGGAAGCCGGTGCAGTCGATGAAGAGGTCGCCCTCGATCAGACCGTGTTCCTTGGTGCGCACGCCGCTGATCCAGCCGCGCTCGTCCTGGACGACCTCGACGACGTCGTCCTCGATGTGCTTGGCGCCGCGCTCGGTGGCGTATCCGGAGAGGAAGTCGGCCAGCAGCGAGGCGTCGAACTGGTAGGCGTACGGGAACTGGGTGTCCTGCTCCGTGAGGGTGTCGCGCTCGGCCGTGTTGCCGCCCTCCTTGAAGTCCTGCTCGAAGAGGGTGCCGTCGAGGTAGCGCGGGGACTTCTCCGCGTCGCAGATCGCGGCCATCAGGAACACGTCCTGGTCGAAGCGGTCGCCGGAGCGGCTGTTCAGCCACCAGTCGGTGAGCGGCAGGCCGTCGACGACCCGGAGGCGCTCGAAGGGGTGGTAGAAGTAGTGGCCCTTGCGCCGCCAGTTCTCGAATCGGATGCCGAGCTTGTAGGTGGCATTGCACTTGGGCATCCAGACGTGCTCCGGCAGGCCCAGGTAGTTGAAGAAATGCCGAACGGTGCTGAAGGTCGCCTCGCCGACCCCGATGGACTTGATTCGCTTGGATTCCACCAGCGTGACGGAAATGCGATCGCCGAATGCGGCGCGCAGGTACGAGGCGGTCATCCAACCGGATGTCCCACCACCGACGATGACGACGTTGCCCAGCATTCCTGACCCTCTCAGCCGGTCGTTCAACCCGGAGCCCCGGGCTGTCCCATGGCTCGAAATCCTGCGGCAGCGGAGCCTCCGGAAAACAGGCTTTTAAGCCTCAGCGGAAACACGCACTCCAGCGCGTCCCGGCGTTCGCCGGGGGTTTTCCGACATGCCGAACAGATGACACCCGATGGTTGGGGGTGCCATCTGTTCGGTGGAACTCGCCGGAACTCGCCGGAATTCGGCAGGGGTCAGGCGGGGGTCGGGCGGTGGCTGAGCCGGCTCAGCCACCGTCCAACAGGTAGTCGTGCAGCAGTGAGATGACCCGGGCCCGCTGCGCGGTCAGGTAGAAGTGCCCGCCGGGCAGCACGTGGAACGCGAACTCCTTGCCGGCCAGCGCCTCCCAGCCGCGGGCCCGCTCGACGCTCACCGTGACGTCGGAGTCCCCGGTGAGCACCACGACCCCGCAGTCCACCGGGCGCAGCGCGGTGGGCCGGTAGGAGTCGATCAGCAGGTAGTCGTTGCGCAGGATCGGCAGCACCATCTCCCGGATGTCCGGGTCGTCGAAGATCGACATCTGGGTCCCGCCGTGGCCCGCGACCGTGGCGAGGAGCTCGTCGTCGCCGCGGGGCCGGGCCGGCGCCCGCCCGGCCGGTCCGTCGCCGGACCCGGCCGGCGCCTGCGGCGGCGGGTAGCCGGAGAGCACCAGCCGGGCCACCGGCAGTCCCTGCGCGTGCAGCGACTGCACGGTCTCGTACGCGAGCAGCGCGCCCATGCTGTGGCCGAAGACCACCGTCTCGACGCCGGGGCGGTCGGTCTCCAGCAGTGCCTGCGTCAGCTGGGCCACCAGGGTCGCGGCGTCCTGGACGAAGGGGTCCTCGATCCGTTCCTCCCGCCCCGGGTACTGGACGAGCTGGAGTTCGACGGCCGCCGAGAGGTGGTTGGCCCAGGGCCGGTAGAAGCCCGCGCTGCCGCCGGCGTGCGGCAGGCAGACCAGCCGCCGGGTCGCCTCCGGGCGCGGCCTGGGGATCACCAGCCAGGGTTGGTCGTCGTTCAAACGGTCACTTCCTTCCGTCGGCCCCGCGGGGCCGTGTCCGTACCGGCCCGGCCCGGCCGGTCATCCGCAGGCCCGGACGATCTCGCGCAGGGCCTCGTGCATGCGCTGGAGCAGGGCGGTGGCCGCCGCCTCGTCGAACCGGCCGCCCGCGTACACGCAGGACAGCTCCATCCGGCCGCCCTCGACCGCGGCGGCGACGTCCAGCTCGTAGGTGCGGGTCTCGGCCGGCTCGTGGTCGCCGCCGCCGTGGTCCAGGTGGCGCAGGATCAGCCGGTCCCCCTCGGGCAGCTGGTTGTCCCACTGGCCGAGGTAGTTGAAGCCGATCCGGGCCCTGGGCGCGGGGACCAGCAGCTCCTCCCGGGCCTCGGCGGCCGCCGCCAGGCGCAGGACGCCGTGGCCGATGCCGCGGCGCGGGACGGCCCGCAGCCGGCGCTTGGCCACCCGGACGGCGGCGGTCGGCGCCAGGTCCGCGGGCACGTCGAGCAGCACCGGGTAGATCGTGGTGAACCAGCCGACGGTGCGGGACAGGTCGACGCCGTCCAGGATCTCCTCGCGGCCGTGCCCCTCCAGGTCGATCACGGTGCCGCCGTCGCCGGCGTGGCCCTGGGCGGCGAGCGCCTGGGCGAGGGCGGTCAGCAGCACCTCGTGGACCTGCGCGCGCAGCACGCCGGGCACCCGGCGCAGCAGCGCCTCCGTGTCGTCCTCGGTCAGGGTGTGCCGCGCGGTGCGGCGGTCGCCGAACCGGCCGGTGTCCAGGGGCTCCCCGGCGGGCTCGGGCAGCGACCGCCAGTGCGCCAGCTCGTCGTCGAAGCCGCCGGTCAGGGCGTGCTCGCGCAGTCGGCGGGACCACTGGCCGAAGGAGGTGGAGCGCGGGGCGAGCCGCACGGGCCGGCCGGCCGCCAGGTCGGCGTAGGCGGAGCGCAGGTCGTCGAGCAGGATGCGCCAGGAGACGCCGTCGACCACCAGGTGGTGCGCGGTGAGGAACAGCCGGGCCGGGCGGTCCGGTCCCAGGTCGGCCAGGACGGCGCGCAGCAGCGGCCCCTCGGCCAGCCGCAGGCCGCTCTGGGCCTGCCGGAACGCCGCGGTGGCGCGCTCCTCGGCGTCCGGCGCCCCGGCGAGGTCGAGCCGCTGGAAGTCCCAGCAGCCGTCGGCCTCGACCGCCACCTCCTGGGACCAGGTGCCCCCGGCGTCGCGGGTGTAGCGGGCGCGCAGCATGTCGTGCTGCCCGACCAGCGCGGCCAGCGCGGCGCGCAGGGCCTCGGTGTCGGTGCCCGGGACGAGTTCGAACAGCAGCGACTGGTTGAAGTGGCCCGGGTTGACGGTGTGGTGCTCGAAGAACCACTGCTGCACGGCGGTCAGCGGCACGGGCCCGGTGGCGTACGGGTCCTCCTCGGCCGGGCCGCTCTCCCCCGTCCCGGCGGCCTTGGCGAGCGCCGCGACGGTCTTGTGCTGGAAGAGGTCCCGGGCGGTGAAGTGCAGGCCCTCCTGGCGGGCCCGGGCGACCACCTGGGTGGAGAGGATGGAGTCGCCGCCGAGCAGGAAGAAGTCGTCCTCGGCGCCGACGTCCTCGATGCCCAGCACCGAGCGGAACACCTCGGCCAGCGCGGTCTCCACCGGGCCGTTCGGCGGGGTGGAGACCCTGGTCAGGGCCTCCCGGGCGTCCGGCAGGGCGTCCCGGTCGACCTTGCCGTTGGTGGTGAGCGGCATCGCGTCCAGCGGGATCAGCGCGGCCGGCACCATGAAGGCGGGCAGTTCCTCGGTCAGGGCCTCGCGGACCTCGCGGACCGCCTCGCCCCGGTCCCGGCCGGGCGCGGCGACCAGGTAGCCGACGAGCTGCTTGCCGCGGTCGCTCTCGCGGACCACCACGGCGGCCTGGTCGACCGCGGGGTGGCGCTGCATGGCCGACTCGATCTCGCCGGGCTCGACCCGGAAGCCGCGGATCTTGACCTGGTCGTCGGCGCGGCCGCGGAAGTCGATCCGCCCGTCGGGCAGCCAGGCGCCGAGGTCGCCGGTGCGGTAGAGCCGGGCCCCGGGGTCGTCCGCGAAGGGGTGCGGGACGAACCGCTGCTCGGTCAGCTCCGGGCGGCCCAGGTAGCCCTGGGCGACGCCGCGGCCGCCGAGGTGGATCTCGCCGGTGACGGCGGGCGGCACCGGGTTGCCGTGCGGGTCCAGCAGGTAGACCTCGGTGTTGGGCAGCGGCCGGCCGATCGACAGCCGGCTGCCGGCCTCCTCGTCCTGGACCTCGAACATGGTGGCGCCGACGGTGTTCTCGGTCGGGCCGTAGCCGTTGATGAAGCGGTGGACCCGCGACCACTTGCGGGCCAGGCCGACCGGGCAGCGGTCGCCGACGGCGAGCACCACCGAGCCGGCGGGCAGCGCCTCGGGCTCGACCGCCGCGAGGGCCGCGGGCGGCAGCGCGAGGACGGTGGGCCGGCCTCCCGCCATGGCGCGCAGCTGCTCGCTGCCCAGCGCCTCGGACTCGTTCGCCGGGAGGGCGAGCGCCGCGCCGGAGACGAGGGCGAGGAAGGTCTCCCAGACCGCGCCGTCGAAGCTGGGCGAGGAGAGCTGGGTCACCGTGTTCTCGGGGCCGGTGCCGACGATCAGCCGGGAGGCGTTGACCACGTTGGTCAGGCCGCCGTGGCCCAGCAGCACGCCCTTGGGCGTCCCGGTGGAGCCGGAGGTGTAGACGATGTAGGCGAGCGCGTCCGGCCCCACCCGGTCGCCCTCGGGCACCGGGCCGGTGTGCGCGTCGAGCTGCGGGCGCAGGTCCTCCAGGATCAGCGGCTCGGCGGCGGACTCGCCCGTGTCGGCGGCCAGCGCGCGCTCGGTGAAGACGAACCCGGCGCCGGTCTCGGCCAGCATCAGCTCCCGGCGGGCGGCCGGGAAGCGCGGGTTCAGCGGCAGGAAGGCGGCGCCGGCCTTGAGCACCGCGAGGGTGGCGGCCACCTGGTCGGGGCCGCGCTCGCAGCAGACGCCGACGACGTCGCCCGGGCGGGTGCCGCGGGAGCGCAGCACCTCGGCCAACAGCCCTGACCGGCGGTCGAGTTCGGCGTAGCTGAGCCGCTCGTCGCCGCGCACCACCGCGAGGCCGTCGGGGCGTTCGGCGGCCCGCTTGGCCACCAGCAGGTGCACCGGGTCCTGTTCGGGGAAGGCCACCGGGTTGCGGGCCCAGTCCACGGTGAGCCGGTTGTGCTGCTTCGGGTCGAGCAGGTCGAGCCGGCCCAGCTCCTGGTCGGGGTCGGCGGCGATCGAGCCGAGCAGGGTGGTCAGGTGGCCGGCGAAGCGGCGCACCGTGGCCTCGTCGTACAGGTCGGTGCTGTACTCCAGCGCGGACCAGAGGCTGCCGTCGGGGCGCTCCTCGAAGGCCACCACGAGGTCGAAGCCGGTGCTCGCCTGCGGCAGGGCCAGCTGCTCCATGGTCAGCCCGGGCAGGTCGAGGACCGCCTCGGGGGCGTTCTGCAGCACGATGAGCACCTGGGCGAGCGGCATCCGGCTGGGGTCGCGCTCGGGCTGGACGGCGTCCACCACCCGCTCGAACGGGACCTCCGCGTGGTCGAAGCCGGCCAGCACGGTGTCGCGGACCTGACCCAGGAAGTCCCGGAAGCCCAGGCCCGGCTCGATCCGGGCGCGCAGCACCAGGGTGTTGAGGAACAGGCCGACCAGGTCGGCGAGTTCGGGCTCGTCGCGGCCGGCCACCGGGGTGCCGATCGCGACGTCCTCCTGCCGGGAGAGCCGGGCCAGCAGCAGCTGGGTGGCCGCGGTGAGCGTCATGAACAGCGTCGCCGCGGCGGACTCGGTGAGCTCGCGCAGCCCGGCGACGGTCTCCGCCGGGACGCTGAACTCGTGGAAGGCGCCCGCCCCGGTGGGCACGGCGGGGCGCTGCCGGTCGGTCGGCAGCTCCAGCACGGGGACGCCGTCGAGCTGCTCGCGCCAGTAGTCGAGCTGCTCGTCGAGCCGCCCGCCGGAGGCCCGCTCGCGCTGCCACACCGAGTAGTCCGCGTACTGCGGCCCCGGCGCGGGCAGGCCGGGTTCGCGGCCCTGGAGCGCGGCCGCGTAGTACTGGCCCAGCTCGCGGGTGATGATCGACAGCGACCAGCCGTCGTGCGCGATGTGGTGGATGCTCAGGACGAGCACGTGCTCGCGGTCGGAGAGCCGCACGAGGAGGGTCCGCAGCACCGGGCCGGTGCGCAGGTCGAAGGGCCGGCCGGCCTCCTCGCGGACCAGCCGCAGCAGTTCCTCCTCCCGCTCCTCGGGCGTCCCGCCGCCGGCCTCCACGACCGGCAGCGGGATGTCCACGCTCGGGTGCGGGACCTGCACCGGGACGCCGTCCACCTGGTCGTAGGTGGTGCGCAGCGCCTCGTGCCGGTCGACGACGGCGGCCAGCGCGCCCTGCAGCGCCGCGCGGTCGAGGTCGCCGCGCAGCCGCAGTGCGAAGGAGGAGTTGTAGCCGACCGACTCCGGGTCGAACTCGTACAGGAACCACATCCGCTGCTGGGCGAAGGACATCGGCAGCGGGCGGTCGCGGTCGGCGGGGCGCAGCGCGGTGCTCGCCGCGGCCTCGGGGGCGGGCGCCTCGGCGCCCGCCAGGCGGTCCCGCAGCAGGGCCCGCAGGTGCTCGGGCAGGGCCGCTATGCGGTCCTCGCGGGACGTGGACGTCTGGGTCTCACTCATGTCGGTTGCCCCTACTCCGCCGCCGGCGCCGACTGGCGCGCGGCCTCTCGCTCCAGTTCCTCCAGCAGCGCGTCCTCGACGAGTCGCGCCACCCCCGCCACGGTGGGGTTCTCCAGGAGGCTGCGGAAGGCGATCCGGATGCCGAAGGTCTGCTTGATCCTGGTGATCGCCTGCACGCTGGTCAGGGACTGCCCGCCGAGGGCGAAGAAGCTGTCGTGCGCGCCGACCCGCTCCACGTGCAGGGTCTCGGACCAGATCGCGGCGATCAGCTTCTCGGTCTCGTCGCGCGGCTCCACCCACTCCTCGGCGGCCTCGACGACCGTCTCGGCGGGGTCGGGCAGCGCGGCCCGGTCGATCTTGCCGTGCCGGGTGAGCGGGAAGGACTCCACCTCGACGAAGGCGGCCGGCACCAGGTGGGCCGGGAGCCGCTCGGCGAGGTAGCCGGCGAGCTCGGCGGCGCCGGGGACGCCGCCCGCGGCCGGCCGCAGGTAGGCGACCAGGCGGGCGTGCTCGGCCTCGCCGCGGACCAGGACGACGGACTCGGCGACGCCCGGGTGGGCGTCCAGGGCCGCGGTGATCTCGCCCGGCTCGATCCGGTAGCCGCGCAGCTTGACCTGGTCGTCGAGCCGGCCGAGGAACTCCAGCCGGCCGTCGGACAGCCGGCGGACCCGGTCGCCGGTGCGGTACAGCCGCTCCTTGGGGTCGAACGGCGCGGCCAGGAAGGCCTGTTCGGTCAGGTCGGGGCGGCCCAGGTAGCCGCGGGCGAGGCCGTCGCCGGCCAGGTACAGCTCGCCGGGCGCGCCGACCGGGGCGAGGTTGCGCTCCGGGTCCAGGACGTAGGCCCGGACGTTCTGGACGGGCAGGCCGAGGACGGGCCGGGGGCTGTCGGCGACCCGGCAGACCAACGCGTCCACGGTGGCCTCGGTGGGCCCGTAGAAGTTGTAGGCGATCAGGTCGGACTGGGCCCGCAGCCGGTCCCACTGGGCCTGGCCGATCGCCTCGCCGCCGAGCGCCGCGCCGCGCAGCGGGTGGCTGCCGGGGGCGAGCAGTCCGGCGTCGTCGAGCTGGCGGAACCAGGACGGGGTGGTCTGCAGGAAGTCGATCCGCTGCTCGGCGCGGTAGGCGACCAGGGCGTGCGCGTCGCGCCGCACCTCGTCGTCGACCAGGTGCAGTTCGTGGCCGGCGACCATCCACAGCACCGGGTTCCAGGAGGCGTCGAAGGACGCGGGCGCCAGGTGGGCGACCCGGACCTGCCGGTCGCCGCAGGCCTCGCGCAGCGGCTCGAAGACCGTCCGCAGGTGGCTGTCGAGCAGGTTCGCCAGGCTGCCGTGCTCGACCAGCACGCCCTTGGGCTTGCCGGTGGAGCCGGAGGTGTGGATGACGTAGGCGGCGTGCTCCGGGGCGAGGTCCGGGTCGGGGGCGGTGGCGGGCCGGGCCGCGATCGCGTCCCGCTCGCGCTCCGGGACGACCAGGGAGACGTCGGCGGGCAGCGCCAGCGTGGTGCTCGCGGCCTCGTCGGCGATCACCACTCGGGGCTTGACGTCCTCGACCAGCAGCCGCAGGCGCTCGGCCGGGGCGGCCGGGTCCAGCGGGGTGTAGACGCCGCCCGCCTTGAGCACCGCGAGCAGCGCGGTGATCAGGCCGGGGCCGCGCCGCAGGCAGACCGCGACCGGCACCTCGGGGCCGACGCCCCGGTCGGCGAGGTGGTGGGCGAGCCGGTTGGCCCGCTCGTCCAGCTCGGCGAAGGTGATCCGCTCGCCGCCGTGGACCAGGGCGACGGCCTGCGGGGTGGCGGCGGCCTGGCGGGCGAACCGCTCGGGCACCAGGGCGTCGGTGGTGAGCGGGGTGGCGGTCTCGTTGTGGCCGGTGAGCAGCCGCTCCCGGTGGGCGGGGGCCAGCGCGCGCAGCTCGGCGAGGGTGCGCTCGGGCTCGGCCGCGATCTCCTCCAGCAGGGCGCGCAGGTCGCCGGTGACCCGGTCGGCGGTGTCGGCGTCGAAGAGCCCGGGGTCGTAGGCGAGCCGGAAGGAGAGCTGCTCGCCGGCGAAGACCGCGAGCACCATGGCGTAGCTGGTGGGCTCCTGGGAGCGCACGTCGCGGATCCGGATGCCCTGGTCGGAGCCCAGTTCGCCGTCGAAGGGGTAGTTCTCGACGACCACGTAGCTGTCGAACAGGTCGACCCCGGCGGGCAGCCCGGTCCAGCCGCGGATCTGGGCCAGCGAGACGTACTCGTAGCTGCGGGCCTGGACCTGGTCGCGCTGGAGGTCGCCCAGCCAGTCGAGGACGGGCTGCTCGGGGCGGACCTCGACCCGCACCGGCAGGTTGTTGATGAACAGGCCGATCATCGACTCGACGTCGGGCAGGTCGGCGGGGCGGCCGGAGACGGCCGAGCCGAAGCAGACCTCCCGCTCCCCCGCGTAGCGCGAGAGCGTCAGCGCCCAGGCGCCCTGGGCGAGCGTGTTGGTGGTGAGCCGGTGGCGCCGGGCGACCTCGGCGAGCCGCTCGGAGACCTCGGGCTCCAGCTGGAAGACGCTGGTCGCCTCGCTGCCCTGGCGGGCCGCCTCCTCGCCGGCCCGGTCGGCCGGCAGCGCGGTCGGGGCGGTGAAGCCGTCCAGCAGCCCGCGCCAGTAGCGCTCGGCGTCGGCCAGGTCCTGCTCGCCGAGCCAGGCGACGTAGTCGCGGAACGGGCGGCGGGCGGCCGGGCCGGGCCGGTCGTGGCCGGTGAGCCGGAGGTAGTCGTCGACCACCTCGGAGACCAGTTCGGCGCTGCTCCAGCCGTCCAGCAGCAGGTGGTGCGAGGTCCAGACGACCCGCAGGGCGCCGTCCGGCTCGTCGATCAGGGCCAGGCGCATCAGCGGCGCCACGGCCAGGTCGATGCCGCGGGTGCGGTCCTCGGCGAGGTACGCGGCGAACCGCTGCTCGCGCTCGGCCGCCGGCAGGGCGCTCCAGTCCAGCCGCTCGACGGGGACGGTGACGTGCTCGCGGACCACCTGGAGCGGCTGGTCGGTGTCGACCCGGGCGAAGGCGGTGCGCAGCATCGGGGTCCGGTCGGCGAGGCGCTGCCAGGCCTCGGCGAAGGCGTCCGCGTCCACGCCGCCCTCCAGCAGGAAGGACAGCTGGCCGAGGTAGACGCCCTCGCCCTCCTCGGTGAGGCTGTGGAACAGCAGGCCGTGCTGCATCGGCGTGGCCGGGTAGAGGTCGGCGATCCGGCCCAGGGCGGTCAGCTCGTCCAGCAGCGGCTGGTCCACCCGGGCGAGCGGGAAGTCCGAGGGGGTGGCCCCGGAGGCGGCGGCGCCGGCCTCGCGGCAGTGCGCGACGATCCCGCGCAGGGCCTCGACCAGCTGGTCGCCGACCCGCTGGACGGTCTCGGTGGTGTGGGTCGCGGTGGAGTGGAACAGCTCGAAGCCGAGCTTGCCGTCGCGCACGTACGCCACGATGTCGAGCGGGTACTCCAGCAGTTCCCCGGGCGCCTGCTCGGTGCCGTAACCGAGCCGCACGTCGTGCAGCAGGCCGCCGTCGTGGCCGTCGACGACCCGGCCGAGGTAGTTGAAGCCGACCTGGGCGCGGGGGCCTTCGGCGAGCAGCTCGCCGGGCGCCCCGGCCGGGCTGAGGTGGCGCAGCGCGCCGTAGCCGATGCCGCGCTGGGGGACGGCCCGCAGCTGCTCCTTGACGGAGCGGAGCCGGGCGCCCCAGTCGGCGCCGTCGGCGGTGTCCAGGGCGACCGGGAAGGAGGTGGTGAACCAGCCGGTGGTGCGGCTCAGGTCGACGTCGTCGAAGATCTCCTCGCGGCCGTGGCCCTCCAGGTCCACCAGGACGGCGGAGCGGCCGGTCCAGTCGGCGAGCACCCGGGCGAGCGCGGTCAGCAGCACGTCGTTGACCTGGGTGCGGTAGACCGCGGGGACCTCGCGCAGCAGCGCGTCGGTGCTCTCCGCGTCCAGGCCGACCCGGACGGCGGCGGCGGTGGCGACGGTCGGGGTGCCGGTGAGGTCGGCGGGCAGCGGCTCGCCGCCGGCGCGGCCGGCCGCGAACCAGTGGTCCAGCTCCTCGTCGAAGCCGCCGACCGCGGTGTGCTCGGAGAGCCGGCGGGACCAGTCGAGGAAGGAGGTGCCGCGCGGGCCGAGGTCGACCGGACGGCCCTCGGCGGCCTGCCGGTAGACCGTCTCCAGGTCGCCGAGCAGGGTCTGCCAGGAGACCGCGTCGACCACCAGGTGGTGGGCGGTGAGGAAGAGCCGGGCGCCGGCGGTGCCGCCGAGGTCGGCCAGCACGGCCCGCACCAGCGGGCCCTCGGCCAGGTCGAAGCCGGACTGGGCGGCGGTGGCGGCGGCCAGCAGCGCGCCCTCCGGGTCGGCCTCCAGGGTGAGGTCCAGCCGCTCCAGCGGCCAGCCGTCGCCGGGGGCGGCGATCTCCTGCTGCCAGCGGCCGTAGACGGTGCGGAAGCGGGTGCGCAGGGCGTCGTGGTGGGTGAGGAGCGCGTCGAGCGCGGTGCGCAGGTGCGCCTCGTCGGGGAGTTCGCGCAGCTCGGCCAGCACGGACATGGTGCTGTGCTGGGGGGCCTCGGTGTGGTGGTGGAAGAAGGCGCGCTGGATCGGGGTCAGCGGCGCCCTTCCGGTGACGGGTTCGGTGTTCACGCCGGCCGGCTCCTCGGGTTCGTGGGTCGAGATCGCGGCGGCGATCCCGGCGATGGTCTGGTGGCTGAAGATGTCCTGCGAGCTGAGGCGCAGTCCCAACTGCCGCGCCCGGGAGACGACCTGGATGCTCAGGATCGAGTCACCGCCCAGGTCGAAGAAGTTGTCGTCGACGCCGACCTCGGGCACCCGGAAGACCTCCGCCCAGAGCCCGGCGAGCGCCTGCTCGGCGGGGTTGCGGGGGGCCGTCCTGGTGGTGACCGGGCGGTCGTCGGCGGCCGCGGCCGGCAGCGCCCGCCGGTCCACCTTGCCGTTGGCGTTCAGCGGCAGCCGGTCGAGCCGGACGAAGGCCTGCGGCACCATGTGGCGGGGCAGCGAGCCCTCCAGGTAGCGGCGCAGTTCGGCGCTCTCCGGTGCGGTGCCGGGCCGGGGCACGACGTACCCGGTCAGGACGGCGCCCGGCTCGGAGCGCAGCGCGGCGACGGCCTCCAGGACGTCGGGGTGGCGGCGCAGGACGGCCTCGATCTCGGCGAGTTCCACCCGGAACCCGCGGATCTTGACCTGGTCGTCGCCGCGGCCGAGGAACTCGACGTCGCCGGTGGGCAGGAAGCGGGCCTGGTCGCCGGTGCGGTAGAGCCGGCCGTCGGGGTGGGGCGTGAACGGGTCGGCGGAGAAGCGCTCCTCGGTGAGGTCGGGGCGGCCCAGGTAGCCCCGGGTGACGCCGGTGCCGCCGAGGAAGAGCTCGCCGACGACGCCGACCGGCAGCGGCTCCAGGTCCGCGTCCAGGACGTACATCCGGGTGCCCGGGATGGGCCGGCCGATCGGCACGGACGCGACGTCCGGCAGGCTCTGCGGGGTGACGGTGAAGTACGAGGACTCGACGGTGGCCTCGGTGACGCCGTAGGAGTTGAGCACGACGGTGCCGGGGGCGACGCTCTTCAGCAGCCGCCGGCAGTCGTCGGTGC
Source organism: Kitasatospora sp. NPDC057940 (assembly GCF_042887425.1). Classification (NCBI taxonomy): domain Bacteria; kingdom Bacillati; phylum Actinomycetota; class Actinomycetes; order Kitasatosporales; family Streptomycetaceae; genus Kitasatospora; species Kitasatospora sp. NPDC057940. The sequence continues at coordinate 159,153 of NZ_JBHVPH010000014.1, read as the reverse complement.
GCCAGTTGTCCGAGCCGACGGCCAGGTAGCGCAGCGGCGGGAAGGCCCGGCCGCTGCGGGCGGCCTCGTCGGCCAGCGCGTTGGCCAGCGAGGGCACCGTCTCGACGTGGGTGACGCGCTGGCGCTCCATCAGGTCGAGCAGGCGCACCGGGTCGGTGGTGGCGTCCTTCGGGCAGAGCACCAGGGCGCCGCCGGCGGTCAGCGCGTGCGTCAGGTCGGAGACGAAGACGTCGAAGGCCATGCTGGCGAGGTTGAGCTGGCGGACGGGGCCGCGGTCGAGCCGGTAGGCCTCGCGCCAGGCCGCGGCGGCCCGGGCGACGCTGCGGTGCTCGACCGTGACGCCCTTGGGCTTGCCGGTGGAGCCGGAGGTGTAGATGACGTAGGCGAGGTTGTCCGGGGTCACCTCGGTGCTGGGCGCCTCGGCGGGCCAGCTGTCGATCTCCTCGCGGTCGGCGTCCAGGCAGAGCACGGTCGCGTCGCAGAGCGGGAGCCGCTCGGCGAGGTCCCGCTGGGTGACGAGCATCGCGGCGGCGCTGTCGTCCAGCACCAGGCGCAGCCGCTCGGCGGGGTGCGTGGGGTCCAGCGGCAGGTAGGCGGCGCCGGCCTTGAGGACGCCGAGGGCGGCGACGACGGTGTCCGGGCCGCGGTCCAGGCAGATGGCGACGACGGTCTCCGGGCCGATGCCCTGGCCGACGAGGTGCTGGGCCAGCCGGTTGGCGCGGGCCTCCAGTTCCGCGTAGGTCAGCACGGTCTCCTCGAAGACCACCGCCTCGGCGTCCGGGGTCTGCTGCGCCTGCTCGGCGATCAGCTCGTGCAGGCAGGCGTCGGCACCCGGGGTACCGGTGTCGTTCCACTCGTACAGGACGCGGTCGCGGGCGCGCAGCGACAGCATCGGGACGTCGCCGACCCGCTGGCCGGGGGCGGTGGGCATGCTGCCGAGCAGGACGGCGAGCTGGTCGGCCAGCACCTCGGCCTGGGCGCGGTCGTAGAGCGCCGGGTCGTAGGAGAGCAGCAGGGTCAGCGAGCCGTCGTCGTCGTAGGCGGTGAGGTCCAGCGTGAAGCTGGTGGTGTCGACGGCGCGGACGTCGCTGAGCCGCAGTCCGTGGCGTTCGGCGGCGGCCCCGTTGCCAGGGTAGTTCTCGAACACCACCAGGGTCTGGAACAGCGCGCTGCCGCGCGGGACCTTGCTGCTGCGCTGGATCTCGGCGATCGAGGAGTACTCGAAGCGCCGGGATTCGGCCTGCTCGGCCTGGAGGGCCGCCAGCCACTCCACCAGCGGGGCGTCCTGGTCGACCTCGGTGCGCAGCGGCAGGGTGTTGAGCAGGTTGCCGACCATGGTGTCGGCGCCCGGCAGCTCGGTCGGGCGGCCGGCCACGGTGGTGCCGAAGCAGACGTCGCGCTGCCCGGAGTGGCGGGCCAGCAGGATCGCCCAGGCGCCCTGGACGGCGGTGTTGAGGGTGAGCCGGTGGCGGCGGACCATCGCGACCAGCGCGTCGGTCTCGGCGCCGGACAGGCCCACCCGGACCTGCCCGGCGGACTGGGACTCGTGGCCCTGGGGCACCGAGCGGCCGAAGGGCAGCTGGGTCGGCGCGTCCAGGTCGCCGAGCAGGGCGCTCCAGTGGGCGGCGGCCGCGTCCTTGTCCTGCCGGGCCAGCCAGGCGACGTAGTCGCGGAACGGCCGGCGCTCGGGCAGCGCCGGGGCCTTGCCCCTGCCGTCGGTGAGCGCCTGGTAGGCGGCGAAGAGGTCGGCGAACAGGTGCGAGGTGCTCCAGCCGTCCAGGACGGCGTGGTGGAAGGTCCACACGACGCGGACGGTCCGCTCGTCCTCGCGGGCGAGGGCGAGGCGCATCAGCGGCGCCCGGGACAGCTCGATCCCGGTGGCGCGCTCCTCGTCGATCAGCGCCTTGAGCCGGCGGTCCAGTTCGGCGGCGGGCAGGCCGGTCCAGTCGAGGCGGCGGACGGTCAGCCGGGCGGAGCGCTCGACCACCTGGACGGGCTCGGGGACGCCGTCCCAGACCAGCCGGGTGCGCAGCGCGGGGGTGCGGTCGACCACGTGCTGCCAGGCGGCGGCCAGCGCGTCGACGTCGCGGACGCCCTCCAGCCGGAAGGCGACGTGGTCGGAGTAGGCACCGACGCCGTCCTGGTTGAGGGTGTGGAAGAGCATCCCGCTCTGCATCGGGGTCAGCGGGTGGATGTCCTCGACGGTGGAGCCGGCCGGCACCAGCCGGTCGACGGTCTCCTGGTCGAGGGTGAGCAGCGGGAAGTCGCCGGGGGTGGCGCCGCCGGCGCCGGGGGTCAGGCAGTGCTCGACGAGTTCGGTCAGGGCCGCCGCGAAGTCGTCGGCGAGCCGCTGCACGGTGGCCTGGTCGTGGCGCTGCGGCGCGTAGTGGAAGTCGAAGGTCAGCACGCCGTGCCGGACCTCGCCGACGATGTCCAGCAGGTGCGGCCGCTCCTCGTCCGGGTGGTGGTCCAGGCCGTAGTCGGGTTCGACGGCGCGGAACAGCTCGCTCCCGGCCGCGGCGTCGCTCCACTGGCCGAGGTAGTTGAAGCTGACCTGGGGCTGCGGCGCCGCGGCCAGGGCGGCGGCCTGCGGCTGGTCGCCGCGCAGGTAGCGCAGCGGGCCGTAGCCGGCGCCGCGGCCGGGCACGGCGCGCAGCAGTTCCTTGGTGTCGCGGATGAGCCGGCCGAGCGGCCGGTCGGCCGGGGACTCCAGCAGCACCGGGAAGATCGAGGTGAACCAGCCGACCGTCCGGGAGACGTCGGTGCCCTCCAGGATCTCCTCGCGGCCGTGGCCCTCCAGGGTGATCAGGGTGCGGGCCCGGCCGGTGAAGCGGGCGAGCGCGCGGCCGAGCGCGGTCAGCAGGACGTCGTTGACCTGGGTGCGGTAGACAGCGGGCACGTCCTGGAGCAGTTGCCGGGTGCGCTCGGCGTCGAGGCCGGCCGAGACGGCGCGGGTGTCGCCGACGCTGTTGCGGCCCTCCCGGTCGGTGGGCAGGTCGGCGGAGCCGGCCGGCACCGGGCGGGCCCAGTGCGCCAGTTCGCCGTCCAGGCCGCCGTCCCGGGTGAAGGCGGCGAGGCGGCGCGCCCAGCCGCGGTAGGAGGTGCTGGCCGGGCCGAGGTCGACGTCCTCGCCGCGGACGGCCTGCCGGTAGGCGCTCTCCAGGTCCTCCAGGAGGATCCGCCAGGAGACGCCGTCCACGGCGAGGTGGTGCACGGTGACCAGCAGCCGCGCGGGCTCGCCGGCGCCGTGGTCGAACAGCAGGGTGCGCACCAGCGGCCCTTCGGCCGGGTCCAGCGAGGCCTGCGCGGCCTCGGCGAGGGTGCGCATGGCGGCGGCGCGCTCCCCGGGGGCGGCCTGGTCGAGGGTGATCCGCTCGATCCGGGGCTCGGCCGGCACGGCGTCGGCGTCCGGCGCGGTGACGGTCTGGACCCGCCGGCCGTCGGGGCCGGTGGCGAAGCGGGTGCGCAGGGCCTCGTGCCGGCGGACGAGGCCGGCCAGGGCGCGGGCCAGCGCGGGCTCGTCGACCGCGCCGTCCAGGGTGATCAGCACGGACTGGTTGAAGTGGTGGGCGCCGCGGGTGTGGTGGGCGAAGAACCACTCCTGGACGGGGCCGAGCGGGGCCGGCTCGTGGTCGTCGGCGTCGGCCTGGACGACCGGGGCCTCCTCCACCGGGCGGGCGGCGCGGGCGAGGTCGGCGAGCGACTGCCGGGAGAAGATGTCCTTCGAAGTGATGACGAGTCCGGCCCGGCGGGCGCGGGCGACCACCTGGATGCTCAGGATGGAGTCGCCGCCGAGTTCGAAGAAGTTGTCGTCGACGCCGACCTTGCCGATGCCGAGCACCTCCGACCAGACCTCGGCGAGCGCCTGCTCGGCCGGGTCCTCGGGGGCCCGGTAGTCCTCCCGCTCCAGCGGGGCGTCCGGCGCCGGCAGGGCCCGGACGTCGACCTTGCCGTTGGAGGTGAGCGGGAAGGCGTCGAGGGTGGCGAAGGCGGTCGGGATGCTGTAGGAGGGCAGCCGCTGCTCGGCGAAGGCGCGCAGGTCCTGCGGCGGGATGACGGCGCCGGGCTCGGCCCGCAGGTAGCCGACCAGCCGCTTGTGGTCGCCGTCCGCGAGCGCGACCACCAGGGCCTCGGCCACCGCGGGGTGGGACTCCAGGACGGCTTCGACCTCGCCGGGCTCGATCCGGTAGCCGCGGACCTTGACCTGGGTGTCGGCGCGGCCGAGGTACTCGACCAGGCCGTCGGCCCAGCGCACCACGTCCCCGGTGCGGTACATCCGCTCGCCGGGCTCCGCCGCGAACGGCGAGGGCTGGAAGCGCTCCTCGGTCAGCTCCGGGCGGCCCAGGTAGCCGCGGGCGACGCCGGGGCCGGCGATCCACAGCTCGCCGGGCGTGCCGGGCGGGACGGGGCGGCGGCGCTCGTCGAGGACGTACACCGCCGTGTTGGAGATCGGGCGTCCGATCGGGATGGCGCGCACGCCGTCGGTCTCGCGGATCAGGTGGGAGACGGCGAAGGTGGTGGTCTCGGTCGGGCCGTAGCCGTTGACCAGCCGCTGCGGCGGGGCGCCGCCGGCCAGCAGTTCGGCGATCCGGCGCGGGTTGAGCGCCTCGCCGCCGACCACCAGGTGGCGCATGCCGCCGAAGGCGGTGGGCTCCAGGCCGACGACCTGGTTGAAGACGCCGGCGGTGAGGAACATCGCGGTGGCGCCGGTCGAGCGCAGCGCGGCGGCGAAGGCCGGCGGGTCGAGCAGGACGTCCTTGGTGATGACGGCGATCCGCGCCCCGGCCACCAGCGGGCCCCAGAACTCGAAGGTCGCCGCGTCGAAGGTGGCGTCGGCGACCTGCGCCACCACGTCGTCGGCCGCCAGCGGGGCGTAGTCGGCGCCGTGGACCAGCCGGACGATGGAGCGGTGCTCGACCACGACGCCCTTGGGCCGGCCGGTGGAGCCGGAGGTGTAGATGACGTAGGCGGCGCTCTGCGGCCCCGCGTCGGTGGCCGGCGGCCCGGCCGGGAGGGCGGCCAGCTCGGCGGTGCGCTCGGCGGGCAGCAGGGCCGGGACGGCCAGGTCGGGCAGCCGTTCGAGCAGCTCCCGGTCGGTGACGCAGAGCGCGGCCCCGGTGTCCGCGAGCATGAACTCCAGCCGGTCGGCCGGGTAGTCCGGGTCCAGCGGGACGTAGGCGCAGCCGGCCTTGAGCACGGCCAGCAGGGCGACGACCAGGCCGGTGCCGCGGGGCAGGCAGACCGCGACGTGCTGGCCGGGGCGGGCGCCGTGGTCGAGCAGCAGCCGGGCCAACCGGTCGGCCCGCTCGTCGAGCTGACGGTAGGTCAGCTCGCCTTCGGCGGCGGTGACGGCGACGGCGTCGGGGGTGGCCGCGGCCTGCTCGGCGACCAGCGCGTGGACGGTCCGGTCGGCCGGGTAGGGCACCCGGTTCTCGGCCCAGTCGCGGGTGACGGTGTCGAGTTCGGCGGCGCTGAGCAGCGGCAGGTCGCCGACCGGGCGGTCGGCGTCGGCGGCGACGCCCGCGAGCAGGAGCAGCAGCCGGGTGCAGAGCGCGTCGATGGTCGAGGCGTCGAACAGGTCGGTGTTGTACTCGACCGTCCCGCCCAGCGTGCCGTCGGCGGCCGGGGTGAACTCCAGCGTCAGGTCGAAGATGGAGGACACCGAGGGCGCGCGGAACTCCTCGACGGCCGGGCCGCCGAAGTCGGGCAGGGCGCCGGGGTCGTTCTGGAGCACGAGGGCGGCCTGCACCAGCGGGGTGCGGCTCGGGTCGCGCTCGGGCTGGATCTCGTCCACCAGGCGGTGGAAGGGGACGTCCTGGTTGCTGAGGGCGTCCCAGAGCTGGTCGGTGGTGCGCTCCAGCAGGTCGCCGAAGTCCTCGTCCAGGTCGATCCGGCCGTGCAGGACCAGGGTGTTGACGAAGAAGCCGACCAGCGACTCCAGTTCGGTGCGGTCGCGGCCGACCGACACGGTGCCCAGCCCGACGGTGCGCTGGCCGGTGTGCCGGGCCAGCAGGACCTGGGTGGCGGCGGCGAGCACGGCGAAGAGCGTGGTGCCGCGTTCGGCGCCGAGCGTGTCGAGGCCGGTGGCGACCTCGGCGTCGACCTGGAAGGTGTGCAGGGCGCCGACGGTGGTGCGCACCGCCGGGCGGGGCCGGTCGGTGGGCAGCTCCAGCGGCTGGATGTCCGCCAACTCGTCGCGCCAGTAGTCCAGTTGCCCGGCCAGGCGGTCTTCGGTGCAGCGCTCGCGCTGCCAGCGGGAGTAGTCGCGGTAGCTGACCGGCAGCGGGGCGAGGGTGTGCGGGCGGCCCTCGACGGCGGCCCGGTAGAGCTCGCCGAGCTCGCCGGTCAGCAGGCCCTTGGACCAGCCGTCGGCGGCGATGTGGTGCAGGTTGAGGAAGAGCGCGTGGTCGTCCGGGCCGTGCCGCACGACCGTGGAGCGCAGCAGCGGGCCGCTGGCGAGGTCGAAGGGGGTGGCGAGTTCGCGGCGCAGCAGCGCGGCGAACTCGGCCTCGCGCTCCTCGGCGCCCAGCGCGCTCAGGTCCACCGGCTCGGTGTCCGGGGCGTAGGCGGGCCGCACCTCCTGGCGGGCCACGCCGTCCTCGGTGGTGAAGACGGTGCGCAGCGGCTCGTGCCGCTCGACCAGGCCGGTCAGCGCGGTGCGCAGCGCGGCCAGGTCGAGGCCGCCGCGCAGCCGGAGGCCGAAGGAGGTGGTGTACTCGACCGCGTCGGTCTCGAACTCCTGGAGGAACCAGAGGCGTTCCTGGCCGAAGGAGAGCGGGGCCGGGCCGTCGCCGCCGGGCCGGATCGCGTCGCGGTCGCCGCCGCCGGCGGCCGCCAGGCGCTGCCGCAGGATCTCGTCGGCGTCCTGGCCCTCGCTGTGTCGCTGGTCTGTCATCGGTTGCTCCCCCGCGCGCCACCGCGCGTCGTCGTCCGGTCCGCCGGTGTCCGGCGCACGTCTTCGAGTACTTGCTTGCGGACCTGGTCCGCGAGGGCCGCCACGGTGCGGGCGGCGAACACGTGCCGGGCCGAGACCCCGACGCCGAACACCTCCCGGATCCGGGCGGTGACCTGGAGGGTGAGCACCGAGTTGGCGCCGTGGTCGAAGACGTTGTCCTCGGCCCCCACGACGGGCACGCCCAGCACCTCGGCCCAGATCCCGGCCAGCGCCGCCTCGGTCTCGTCCCGGGGCGCGGTGGGCTCGGCGGCCGGCCGCTGCTCCTCCGGCTCCGGCAGCGCCCGCCGGTCGATCTTGCCGCTCGTGGTCATCGGGAACGCGTCCAGGACGATGACGACCGGCGGGACCATGTAGCCGGGCAGCCGCTCGGCGAGCCGGGCCCGGATCTTCTCCGGGTCGGCGGTGCCGTCCGCGGGCACCACGTAGCCGGTCAGCGCGGTCTGCCCGGACGGCCCGGTCCGGGCGACCACCGCGGTCTGCTCGACGCTCTCGTCGTCGAGCAGCGCGGTCTCGATCTCGCCCAGCTCGATCCGGTAGCCGCGCACCTTGACCTGGTTGTCGATCCGCCCGAGGAATTCGAGCGTGCCGTCGGGCAGCCAGCGGACCAGGTCGCCGGTGCGGTAGAGCCGCGCGCCGGCGGTGGCGGCGAGGTGGTCCGGGACGAACCGCTCCTCGGTGAGCTCCGGGCGGCCCAGGTAGCCGCGGGCCACCCCGGCGCCGCCGACGTACAGTTCGCCGGGCACGCCCACCGGGACGGGCACGCGGTGCTCGTCGAGCACGTAGCCGGTGGTGTTGGCGACGGGCCGGCCGATCGAGGGCAGCCGCCCGACCGGGGCGTCCTCCTCCGCCTCCAGCACCGTGCCGGTGGTGAGCACGGTGGTCTCGGTCGGGCCGTACAGGTTGGACAGCGCCATCGTCGAGCCGCGCGGCAGCCGGCGGCGCACCACGTCGGCGCCGGTGAGGATGTGGCGCACCCGGCCCTGGTGCAGCGCGGGCTGGTCGAGCAGGCCCTCCAGGCGCGGGGCCGGGATGAGGATGAGGGTGATCCCCTCCTCGACGATCCAGGCCGCGAGCAGGTGCGGGTCCTCCAGGACGCGGTCGGAGGCGAACCGGATCTCCACGCCGCAGGCGAGGGCGCCCCACTGCTCCAGCACCGTCGGGTCGAAGCCGGGCGGCACCATCTGGGTGGCCCGGTCGCCGGGCCCGGCGTCGAAGAAGTCCCGGTACCAGTCGCACAGGTTGACCACGCCGCGGTGCTCGATCAGCACGCCCTTGGCCTTGCCGGTGGAGCCCGAGGTGTAGATCACGTACGCGAGGTCGGACGGGCCGACGGCGACCTCGGGCGGCCCGTCGTGCGTGCCGGGCCCGGTGTCCTCGACGTACAGCACCTCGACGCCGTCCGGCGCCTCGGGCCCGGGCAGGTCGCGCTGGGTGAGGAGCACCGGCACGCCGGCGTCCTGGAGCACGTAGACCGTCCGGTCGTCGGGCAGTTCCGGGTCGAGCGGCAGGTAGGCGCCGCCGGCCTTGAGCACGGCGAGCTGGGCGATCGTCATCTCGGCGGCGCGCCGGGTGCGGACGCCGACGACGGTGCCCGGGCCGACGCCGCGGTCGGCCAGCCGGTGGGCCAGCGCGTCCGTCAGCGCGTCGAGTTCGGCGAAGGTCAGGCTGCGGTCCTCGGTGGTGACGGCCGCGGCGTCCGGGGTGCGCCGGGCCTGGTCGGCGACCAGGCCGTGGACGGTCGCGGTGTGGAACCGGGCGCCGGTCGCGGTGGCGTTCCAGCCGGTGGTGACCAGCCGGCGTTCCTGCTCGTCCATCAGCGGCAGCTCGTCGACGAGCCGGTCCGGGTCGGCCGCCGCCATGCCCTCCAGCAGCACGGTGAGGTGGCGGGCGATCCGGGCGACGGTCTCCGGGTCGAAGAGCGCGGTGCTGTACTCGACCAGGCCGCCGAGCCGGCCGTCGCGCTCCTCGAACTCGAAGCCGATGTCGAACAGCGCGTGCATCCGCGGCAGGGCGCTCTCCTCGACCCGCAGGCCGTCCGGGCCGGGCAGCGTGTCCTGGGCCCGCTTGAGCATCAGCGCGGCCTGGATCAGCGGGGTGCGGCTGGGGTCGCGGTCCGGCTTGAGCTCGTCGATCAGCCGGTCGTACGGCAGGTGCTGGTGGGTGAAGGCCTCCAGCACGCCCTGCCGGACGTCGGCCAGGAAGGCCCCGACGGTCGTGTCGGGGGCGGTCCGGGCGCGCAGCACCAGCGTGTTGACGAAGAAGCCGAGCACGTCCTCCAGTTCGCTGTGCTCGCGGCCGGAGACGATGGTGCCCACCGCGACGTCGCGCTGGCGCGCGTACCGGGACAGCAGCAGCTGGACGCCCGCCGTGAGGACGGTGAACAGGGTGACGCCCTCCCGGCGGCAGAGCCGGGTGAGGGCGGCCACCAGCTCGGGGCTCAGCTCGAAGGAGTGGCCGGCGCCCCGGGTGGCGCGGGTGGCGGGCCGGGGCCGGTCGGTCGGCAGCTCCAGCGGCACCACGCCGTCCAGCCGGCGCTTCCAGTAGTCGAGGTCGGCGGCCTCCCGGGCGCCCCGCTCGCCGTGCTGGTGCACGGCGAAGTCGGCGTACTGCAGGGGCAGTTCGCTCAGCGCGGCGGGCCGGCCGGTGGCCTCCTGGCCGAGCAGGGCGACGAGCTCGCGGGCCATCACCTCCTTGGACCAGCCGTCGGTGACGACGTGGTGCATGTCGAGGACGAGCAGGTGCTCGGCGTCGGCCAGCCGGATCAGCCAGGGGCGCAGCAGCGGGCCGCCGCGCAGGTCGAAGGAGCGGCTCAGCTCGGTGCGCAGCAGCTGGTCCAGGTCGTCGACGCGTCCCTCGGCCGCGAGGTCGGTGAAGCGCACCGGCCGGTGGGCCGGGGCGTGGACGACCTGCACGCCCTGGCCGCCCTCGGTGGCGAAGGTGGTGCGCAGCGCCTCGTGCCGGGCCACCAGGGCGTCGACGGCGCGCCCGAGGGCGTCCCGGTCGAGCGGCCCGGTCAGCCGCAGGCCGAGCGGCGAGTTGTACTCGGTGCCCTGGGACTCGTAGTCGTACAGGAACCAGAGCCGCTGCTGGCCGTAGGAGAGCGGCAGCGGCCGGTCCCGGTCGACCGGCACCAGCCCGGCCCGGCGGGCGGGCTCGCTGCCCAGCCGGCCGGCCAGCCCGGCGACGGTGGGCGACTCGAACAGGGTGCGGATCGGCACCTCGACGTCCAGCACCGAGCGGATGCGCCCGATCAGCCGGGTGGCGAGCAGGGAGTGGCCGCCGAGGTCGAAGAAGCTGTCGTCGACGCCGATCGAGGCGACGCCGAGCACCTCGCAGAACAGGTCGCAGAGCTGCTCCTCGCGGGCGCTGCGCGGCCCGTGCCCGCTGCCGGTCGCGGCGGTGCCCGGGTCCGGGAGCGCGGCCCGGTCGGTCTTGCCGTTGGGGGTCAGCGGGATCTCGGGGATCGGCACCACCACGGCCGGGACCATGTAGCCGGGCAGCGTGGCGGCGGCGTGTGCGCGCAGTCCGGCCGGGTCGGCACCGCCTTCGCCGGCCGGCACCACGTAGGAGACCAGCCGGGTGTCGCCGGCCGCGTACTCGCGGGCGACGGTGACGGCGCGGGCCACCGCGGGGTGCTGCTCCAGGACGGCGTCGATCTCGCCGGGCTCGATCCGGAAGCCGCGGACCTTCAGCTGGAAGTCGGCGCGGCCGACGTACTCCAGGTTGCCGTCGGCGGCCCAGCGGACGATGTCGCCGGTGCGGTACATGCGCTCGCCCTCGGCGCCGTACGGGTCGGGCAGGAAGCGGTCCCGGGTGAGGTCCTCGCGGTGCAGGTAGCCGGTGCCGACGCCGTCCCCGGCGATGTACAGCTCGCCGGCGGCGCCGATCGGCACCAGGCGCAGCGCCTCGTCGAGGACCCGGACCCGGGTGTTGCCGATCGGCCGGCCGATGGTCGGCGCGCCGGGGCGGTCGTCCAGGCGGGCGGCGGTGGACCAGATGGTGGTCTCGGTGGGCCCGTACAGGTTGGTGACCTCGCTGCCGAGCGCGCGCATCCGCTCGGCGAGGGCGGTCGGCAGGGCCTCCCCGCCGACCAGCATCCGCAGGCCGCCCAGCGCCTGCGGGACTTCGTCGCACAGGGCCTGCCAGAGGCTGGGGGTGGCCTGCATGATCGTGGTGCCGGTGCGGCCGACCAGGGCGCCCAGCCCGGCGGGGTCGGTGACGGTCGCGCGGTCGGCGAGGACCACGGTGGCGCCGCCGACCAGCGGCAGGTAGATCTCCAGGGCGGCGATGTCGAAGGCGATCGTGGTGACGGAGGTCCAGACGTCCTCGGCCGCGAGCGGGAAGAGGTCGGCCATCGAGACCAGGAAGTTGGTCAGCGCGTGGCGGCTGATGACGACGCCCTTGGGGCGGCCGGTGGAGCCGGAGGTGTAGATGACGTAGGCCGGGTCGGCGGCGGTCGCGGCGGGGCCCTGCGGGCCGGCCGGCTCCGTGGCCAGCCTGGCGCGCACCTCCTCGTCGTCCAGCAGCACCCGGTGGGCGGCGGTGGCGGGCAGCCGCCCGGCCGTCGCGCTGTCGGTGACCAGCGCCGAGGGGGCGGCGTGGTCGAGGATGTAGCCGATCCGGTCGGCCGGGTAGTCGGGGTCGAGCGGCACGTAGGCGGCGCCGGTGCGGGCCACCGCGAGCAGGGCGACGACGAGGTCGGCGGAGCGCGGCAGCGCCAGGGCGACGAGCCGGCCCGGGGCGGCGCCGTGGCGGCGCAGCTCGCCGGCCAGCCGCTCGGCCCGGTCGTCGAGTTCGGCGTAGCTGAGCACGGTGTCGCCGGCGATCAGGGCGGTCCGCGCGGGCTGGGCGGCGGCCCGGGCCCGGAACAGCGCGGAGACGTCGGCGTCGGGCACCGGCCGGTCGGTGGCGTTCCACGCGGTCAGCAGGGCGTGCCGCTCGGCCGGGTCCAGCACCTCGTAGCCGTCCGGGTCGGCGTCCGGCGCGGCGACGACGGCGGCCAGCAGGCGCGGCAGCGCGTCGGTGAGCCGCCGGACGGTCGCCGGGTCGAACAGCTCGGTGCTGAAGGTCGCGGCCAGCCGCAGCCCGGAGCCGTCGGGCGCGCTGCGGAAGCGCAGCTGGAGGTCGAACGGGGACTGCTGGCGCGGCAGTTGGGCGACCTGGGCGTCGAGCGGGCCGAAGTCGAGTCGGGCCGGCAGGTCCTCGGCGAGGTCGAAGGCCACCTGGGCCAGCGGGTGGCGGTTGAGCGCGCGCTCGGGCCGCAGCTCGCCGACCACGGTCTCGAACGGGACGCCGCCGTGGCGCCGGGCCGTGTCGGCGACCGCCGCGCAGTCGCCGACCAGCTCGCGGAAGGAGGCGCCGGGGCGGCGGACGACCCGCAGCACCACCGGGTTGGCCAGCGGGCCGACCACGGCGGCGCGCCGGGCGTCGTCGCGGCCGGGCAGGCTGCCGATCAGCGGGACGTCGGCGCCGGCGCCGAAGCGGCCGAGCAGCGCCACGACGGCGGCGTGCAGCACCGCCTCGACGCCTGCGCCGCAGTCGGCGGCCAGGTCGGCGAGGGCCGCGGCCAGCGGGCCGTCCAGCTCGCCGCGGTACTCGTCGGCGGCGTAGCGGGTGACGGCCGGGCGCGGCCGGTCTACGGGCAGGTCGAGCTGCGCCGGCGCGCCGTCCAGGGTGGCGCGCCAGTGGGCGAGTTCGGCCGCGGCGTGCTCGGTGGGCCGCTCGGGGGCGCCGTTCAGCTCCCGGTCGGCGGCGGCGGCCGCGGCGTACTGCGGGGCGGGCTCGGTCTTGCCGGGGGCGGCCGGGTCGGTGGCCGCCGCGTACGCCCGGGCCAGGTCGTCGACGATCACGGCGAGCGAGCGCTCGTCGGCCGCGATCTCGTGCACCGTCAGGACCAGCACGTGGGCGTCCGGGCCGGTGGCCAGCAGCCGGGCCCGCAGCGGGGGCTCCCGGGTGAGGTCCAGGCCCTGGCCGACCGCCCGGGTCAGCGCCTCGTCGAGCTCGTCGGGGGCGACCGGCTCGGGCCGCAGCCCGGCGAACGCCCCGCCGTCGGGGGCGGGTTCGGGGCGGCAGCGGCCCTCGGCCTCGCGGTGCACGGTGCCCAGCAGCGGATGCCGCCGGACCAGGGCGTCCAGCGCGGCGCGCAGCTGCTCCGGACCCAGGCCGCCGGCCAGCCGCAGCGCCACCGTGTGGGTGTGGCCGGCGGCGCCCTCCTGGAAGCGGTTCAGGAACCACAGGCGCTGCTGCGCCGGCGACAGGACACTGTCGTTGGTGATCGTCACGTTCGCTCTCCAGCCTGTTCAGGCGACGCGTCGCAGGACGCGGCCGCCGAACTGCATGTGGTCCGCGCGCCCGGTCTCCGGGTCGAGCAGGAAGCGGCCGAGGTGTTCCACCTCGGGCAGCCGCGGGTGCCGGGCGGCGAAGAAGCGCTCGCCTCGGCCGGTCAGGTCGTACTCCATCCCGTCGTCGTCGACCAGGACGGTGGCGCCGGGGTGCGCGCCGTCCGCCGCGCCGGCGCCGGGGCGGATCCGGTACACGGTCTCGCCGTTGGCCCACTGCCCGACGCGGTCCGACAGGTCCTGCGCGGCGCCGGCGGCGGGGCCCGGCGCGTAGCCGGCGACGTCCACGCCCTCGGCCCGGAGCTCGGCCAGCAGGTCCTGCCAGGCGCCGAGGCCGGCCGCGGAGTCGGCCTGGAGGGCGATCACGGTGCCGCGCTCCGGCTGGATCCGCAGGTGGCAGGTGGAGCCCGCGCCCACGCCGTCGAGACCGAGCCAGCGGTCGGCGCCGTTGCCGTACCGGGCCCAGCCGTGGCCCCAGCCGTCGGCCAGGCCGAACGGCAGGGTGTCGAAGGGCGGTTCGGCCAGCTCCCGGACGGCCTCCTGGTCGAGCAGGGCGGCGTGCGAGGCGTCGCGGTCGTCCAGGTGGAGCCGGGCGAACGCGACCAGGTCGGTGACGGTGCCCGCGATCGCGGCGGCGGGGGCGAGGTCGCGGGGGATCTCGTCGGCCGCCAGGAAGGCCGGCTCGATGTCCAGCGGCCGGAGCAGGAAGTCCGTCACGGCGTTGCGCCAACTCACCCCGGCGGCGGCCTCGATGACCTTTCCGGCCAGGGCGAACCCGGCGTTGGAGTACGAGAACGCGGTGCCGGGGGCGAACAGCGGGCCGGCCGCGACGGCGGCCCGCAGCCCGCCGTCGCCGGGGCCGTCGCAGACCATCCCGGAGGAGTGGCTGAGCAGGTGACGAGTCGTCAGTCTCAGCTCGGCGAAGGGTGGTTCGGTCAGGTACTCGCCGACCGGAAGGTCCAGGTCGAGGTCGCCGTCGAAGGCCAGCTGCATGGCCAGCGTCGCGGTGAAGAGCTTGGTGAGCGAGGCGAACGGCGCGGCGGGCGCCGGCCCGGGCTCCGCACCCGCCTCGGCGACGTGGAGTTCGCCGGCGTCGTAGAAGGCGCACCGGAGGGAGCGCACACCGTGTTCGCGCGCGAGCCGTCCGGCCTTTTCACGCCATGACTGTGAATTCACTAAAACCCACCCACCGCATTCACCGGAATCCGAAAAAGGCGCAGCACAACAGCCCCGTTCGGCCGTGTTCCGTCCACGGCTCGTCGGTACGGGGATTACGCAAAAGGGGAATTCGCTCTGGTGAATGCAGGCTAACACCGGGCGGCGGGGCCGGTCAGGGTCGTTAAGCGGCAGCCGAATGACCCTGGTTGCCGCACTGCGAAACGCCGTTCGACCTGCCCGGAAACCCAAAACGCCGATGGGGTCCGCGGTCGCGGACCCCATCGGCGGGTCGGTGTGGCAATGGTGGGGGGCGGAGCTACTCGCGCAGTCCGATGGCCTCCACCGGGCGGGCGCGCAGGGCGAGCTTGGTCGGCACCAGAACGGCCGCCGCGGCCAGGGCCGAGGTCGCCGCCACGATCGCCAGGTAGAGCAGCGGCGGAATGTGCGGAACCAGGGACCCGGTCAGGCCCATGCTCACCGTCATCAACGGCACGATGGGCACCAGACTGCCGACCACCACCGCGATCAGGATCAGCATCAGCGTCTCGGTGCGCATCATCCGCATGACCTGCTCGGGCGTCGCTCCCACCAGCCTCAGCAGCGCGAACTCCCGTGCTCTGGACAGCGTGGTCATCACCAGGGTGTTGGCGACGGCCACCGCGATGTACCCGAAGACCAGGACCAGCGGCAGCGCGCTGCCGAACAGGTTGGCCGTGCCGGCCTTCTCCTGGGCGGCGGACAGGCCGCCCTTGTCCTGGACGTGCACCCCGGGGTAGCGGTCGTTGAGCCCGGTGAGCTCCCCGATCACCTTCTTCTTGTCGGCGCCGTCCTTGGCCCGCACCAGCACCGAGTCGTACATCCGGCGCGAACTGTGCTGGAGCACGGTGTCGTAGGACAGGGTGATGTCGCCGAAGCCCAGGCCGCGCTTGTACACGGCGATCACCTTCGGCTCCAGCGTCTGCCCGTCGGGCATGTGCACCTTGATCTGGCCGCCGACGCCCGCGCCGAGCGTGGCCGAGGCCCCGCTGCTGATCGCCACCGTGTCCGTGGACAGGTTGTCCAGGGAGCCCTCGGAGACGTCCAGGTCGACGACCCGGCTCAGGTTGCCCGGGGTCAGCCCCTGCGCCTTGTAGTCGAAGATCTCCGGCGAGCCGAGCATCTTCGTCGAGGCGAACAGGTCGACCCGCACCGTCCCGGCCGCGGCGTCCACCCCGTCCAGGCCGGCGATGAACTTCGGCGCGGTGACCGGCAGGCCGCCGGACTCGCTGGTCACCGTGTAGTCGGCGACCACGCCCGCCTGCGCCTGCGCCTCGGCCGCACCCGACGTGGTGGTCGGGATGAACAGCTGCACCGAGGCGAAGCCGATCGCCAGGATCAGCGGGCCGATGCCGGCCGCCAGCCGCCGGGCGTTGGCCCGGGTGTTGGCCACGGCCAGGAACCCGAGGGTCCCGAACCGCCGTTGGAACGGCGCGGCCATCAGCCTGGTCGCCTTCGCCACCACCGGCGGGGCCAGCATGAGGATCGCGATCACCATGATCAGGCCGCCGCTGCCGGCCGCGGCCACCGCGAAGATGCTGCCGAAGAACAGCGGCAGCAGCGACGCGCAGAAGCCGAGGACGAACAGCAGGATGCCGATGGCCACCCGGGCGCCGCCGATGCCCGGCTGCTCGGTCTGGGCCTCGCTGAGCGCCTCCACCGGCCGGATCGACACCACCCGGCGGGCCACCGCGAACGCCGCCACCTGCGCGGCGATCACACCGATGCCGACCGCGGCGATCGCCGGGATCGGGCCGTAGGAGAACTCGAAGTCGTCCGGCAGGATGCCGATCGCACCGAGCGCCCCGCGCAGCACCCCGGCGGCCAGCATGCCGGGGAAGCAGCCCAGGATCGAGGCCACCAGCGAGATCACCAGGGCCTCGCCCGAGATCATCTTGTGGATCTGCTTGGGCGTCGCGCCGACCGCGCGCAGCAGCGCCAGCTCGCGCCGCCGCTGGTGCACGCTGAGCGCCAGGGTGCTGCCCACCACCATCATGGTGATCAGCACGACGGTGCCGCCGAGCGAGCCCGCCAGCTCCTTCAGGCTGCCCCGGGCCGAGGCCACGTCCGGGTTCTCGACGCTGCTGCGCCCGTCACCGGTGTAGACGTCGATCGCGGAGCCCTTGAGCGCCTTGTCGATCCGGTCGCCGAGCTTGCCGGCGTTGGTGTCCTTGGGGGCCAGCACGCCGATGGCGCTGACCTGGTCGGTGCGGCCGAACAGGGTGCGCGCCTCGTCGTCGGAGAAGAACACCGGCGGGGTGCGCAGCGCCCCGCCGCCGCCCTTGTAGGTGACGATGCCGACGATCTTGTACGAGCTGGCGTCCCGGGTGGAGGCGATCTTGACGCTGTCGCCCACCTTCACCTTGCGGTGGTCGGCGACGGACTTCTCCAGCACCACCTCGCCCGCCCGCTTCGGCTCGTCGCCGTTGCGGTCGTACGGGCCGAGCGCTGCCGCGCCCCAGTTGGTGCCGTTGGACGTCCGGTCGTCGGCGCCCTTGACCAGCTCCTCGCCGTCGTTGGAGACGACCTGCGCGGGGAAGGTGAGCACCGGGACGGCCTTGTCGACGCCCTCGGTCCTGGCGACCTTGTCGACCAGGTCGATCGGGACGCCGACGGCGTCCTTGAGGTCCTTGGACTTGCTCTTCTTGGCCTCGTGGACCGTGAAGTGCTTCTGACCGCCGACCACGACCGCAGCGCCGGAGTAGCGCTGGACCGGCACCCCGTTGCCGATGCCGGACTGCAGGATGATTCCGAAGGCCGTGACGAGCACGGACGCGCCGAACAGGGCGACGAACGCCCCGACGAACCCGGCCTTACGCTCCTTGACGGTCTGTACGACGAGCCTGAACACGTCTCACCACTCCCCCAGCCGGGTCATGCGCTCGGCCACCCGGTCCGGAGTGGGGTGCGTCATCTCCTCCGCGTAGCTCCCGTCCGCGAGGAACACCACGCGGTGCGCGTAGGAGGCGGCGATCGGGTCGTGGGTCACCATGATGACCGTCTGCCCGAGGGTGTCCACGACCTCGCGCAGCAGCGTCAGCACCTGCTTGGCGGTGCGGGTGTCCAGCGCGCCGGTCGGCTCGTCCGCGAACACCACCTCGGGCCGCGCCGCCAGCGCCCGGGCGATGGCCACCCGCTGCTGCTGGCCGCCGGACAGCTCCGAGGGCCGGTGGCTCATCCGGTCGGCGAGACCCACCTGCGTCACGACCTGCTGCAACCACTGGTTGTCCGGCTGGCGGCCGGCCAGCATCAGCGGCAGGGTGATGTTGTCCGCGACGGTCAACGCCGCCATCAGGTTGTACGCCTGGAAGATGAAGCCGACCCGCTCCCGGCGCATGATGGTCAGATCGACCTCGCTGAGCTGCGCCAGCTCGGTACCGCCGAGCACCACCGAGCCGGCGTCCGGGCGGTCCAGCCCGGCGGCGCAGTGCAGGAAGGTGCTCTTGCCCGCCCCGGACGGACCCATCACCGCGGTGAAGGTGCCCCGGGCGAAGGCGAGGGACAGATCACGCAGCGCGTGCACGGCCCCGGCACCCTTGCCGTACGTCTTCCGGACCCCGTCGAGGCGGACGACCCAGTGAGCGTCCAGCGCGGCACTGCCGTCCGGTCGCGGCGGCGCCGCGTACTCCTCCTCCGCGGCCGCGCCCTGGAACTCCTCCGTCCGCGCTCCGCGTCCCTTTCTGCTCACTTCCGGCCTCCACCACTCGCACGCACTACTTGACGTTCACGAAGGTAAGTCCTGGAGCAGGTGCGGAACCAGGGCACGAACTGGAGAGTCGATGGTGCAGAAAAGTGCCACCCACCGCCGCATTTGGGACGGTGGTAGGGTGATCGGGATGACGACTCGGAGGATCTTAGGAGCCGTGCGCGCCCCCAGCATTGCCGAGTTGCGACGCTTACAACCCGAGCAGTGGGTCCGCCAGACGGTGATCCGTTTCCCTCCGGCCGCCGGCTACGTCCTGCTCTGCCTGATGACCGGACTCGCCGGGCTGCTGCTGTTCTACCTGATCGCCATCATCTTCGCGCTCTGCCTGGTCGGAACGGGCTTCCTGCTGCTGCCCAGGACACTGCGGGTGCTGCGCAGGTACGCCGAGGTCCACCGCCGGTGGGTCGGCCGGCTGCTGGAGACCGAGGTCCGCACGCCCTACCGCGACCTGGAGCCCGGCCGCACCGGCCCCCGCAAGCCCTCCCTGCGCGACCCGGCCGTCCGCAAGGACCTGCTGTGGTTGATCACCCACGGCGTCGTCGGCTCGGCCCTGTCCATCTTCGCCCTGAGCATCTGCGGCAACGCCTTCAACTGGCTGTCCGCACCGGTGTGGTGGAAGCTCGCGTCGGGCGAGCGCAATTCCATCATCCTGATGAACGTCGACTCCTGGCTGAAGTCCTTCGTCGCGGTGTTCATCGGCATCGGCTACGCCGTGGTGGCGATGGCCGCGATGCGCGGCCTGGCCCTCGTGCACGCCCGGATGTCCCGCCGGCTGCTGACCGCCCGCCCCCGGGTCGCGCTCGCGCAGCGGGTCC
The DNA here is from genome assembly GCF_042887425.1 of Kitasatospora sp. NPDC057940. Taxonomy (NCBI): domain Bacteria; kingdom Bacillati; phylum Actinomycetota; class Actinomycetes; order Kitasatosporales; family Streptomycetaceae; genus Kitasatospora; species Kitasatospora sp. NPDC057940. The sequence goes on along the minus strand of NZ_JBHVPH010000014.1, from coordinate 140,145 downwards.
GCGAACTCTCGGTGACCCGCGCCGAGGCGCTCGACGCGCACGACGCCGAACTGCGCCGGATCGAACGCGACCTGCACGACGGGGCGCAGGCCGGCATCGTCGCCGTCTCGCTGCGCCTCGGCATGATCAAGCGCGCGCTCGGCCAACGGCCCGAGCAGGTCCCGGAGATGGTGGACGCCGCCCAGAACCTCGCCGAGCAGGCCTTGGAGTCGCTGCGCCACCTCGTCCGCGGCATCTACCCGCCGGTGCTCGCCGACCGCGGGCTGACCGACGCCGTCCGGGCGCTCACCGCGCTGTGCGGGGTCCCGACCCGGATAGACATCGACGAGTCGGCCGGCGCGGCGCCCCGCGCGCCCGCCGCCGCCGAGGCCGCCGCCTACTTCGTGATCTCCGAGGCGCTCACCAACATCACGAAGCACAGCGGGGCGCGCAGCGCGCTGGTGTGGCTGCGGATCGCGTCGGACGCCATCTCGATCAGGGTCGAGGACGACGGCAAGGGCGGCGCCACCGAGGGCACGGGGAGCGGGATCCTGGGACTCCGGCGCCGGGTCGCCGCCTTCGACGGCACCACCGACCTGTTCAGCCCGCCCGGGGGCCCGACCGTACTGAAGGTGGAGATTCCATGCGGATCCTGATCGCCGAGGACAACGCCCTGCTCCGTGAGGGGCTGGTCCTGCTGCTCAACAGCGAGGGGCACGAGGTGTGCGCCACGGTGGACAACGGGGACGACCTGCTGCCCGCGCTGCTCGCGCACCGCCCGGACGTCGCCGTGGTGGACGTCCGGCTGCCGCCGACGTTCCGGGACGAGGGCCTGCGGGCCGTCGTCGAGGCGCGCAAGCAACTGCCCAACCTGCCCGTCCTGGTGCTCTCGCAGTACGTCGAACGGGCCTACGCGACGGAGCTGCTGGCGCAGAGCGCCTCCGGGGTCGGCTACCTGCTGAAGGACCGGGTGGGGCGCGCCGAGGAGTTCCTGCTCGCGCTGGAGCGGGTCGCCGACGGCGGCACCGCGATGGACCCGGAGGTCATCTCGCAGCTGATGGTCCGCCGGGCCGGCGACGACCCGCTGTCCTCGCTGACCCAGCGCGAGCGCGAGGTCCTGGCGCTGATGGCGGAGGGGCGCAACAACGGCACCATCGCCGAGATGCTGTTCATCGCGGAGAGTTCGGTGAACAAGCACATCGGCAACATCTTCGCCAAGCTGAACATGCCCACGCCGGACAGCGGCCACCGCCGGGTGCTCGCCGTGCTCACCTACCTGCGGGCCTGAACGCCCGGAGGAAGACACCCGAAAGAGGGGCGGCGCCGGTCGGGCGCCGCCCCTCTTTCGGGTCCCCCTCCTCAACTCCCGGACGGGTGCTACCGGTTGTCGGGCAGGGCGGGGAAGGCGCGGACCGCGGGGGTGACGGCCACGCCGAGTGCGATCAGCAGGAACGCCGCCGCACAGCTCAGGACGGTGGGCACGGCGTGCACGGTCTCCAGCAGCAGCCCGCACAGCAGCGGGCCGAGCGCCGCGCCCGCGCCCATCGAGACCCCGATCAGACCGGCCAGCCGGCCGCGCATCTCATCGGGGGTGACCATCATCTGATGACCCGCCACCAGGGCGGTGGCGGTGGGTGCGAGGAACGCGGCGGCCCCCAGCACCAGCCCGGCCGGCCAGCCGGTCGGCACCACCGCGAGCAGCGGCACCAGCACGGCGGTGGCCCAGGTCAGCACCATGAGAGCCGTGAACGGCGAGAGCGAGCGGCGCAGCCGCCCGGCCGCCAGCGCACCCGACACGCCGCCCGCGCCGACCAGGGCGCCGATGGCGCCGACCTCGGCACCGGACCGCCCGTCCTGCTGGGCCATCACCACCACGGCGATCAGCAGGCCGCTGAACACCAGGTTGAAGGCGGTGCCGAACAGCACGGTGGCGCGCACCGCCGGGTTGCCGCGCAGCCAGCGCAGCCCCGACGCCATCGCCTGCAACGCCCCCTCGGTCCGGTCCGCGTCCCCGCCCTCGCCCTTGCCCCTGCCCTCGCCCTTGTCCTCGGGCGACGACGCCGGTGCGGGCGCCGGCGCCGGCAGCCGCAGGAACAGCAGCGTGACGAAGGCGATCGCCGAGGTCACCGCCTGGGCGACGAACGGCAGCAGCCGCTGGACGCCGTACAGGAATCCGCCGATCCCCGGACCGACGATGGTCGCGAGGTAGTAGCGGGCGGTGTTGCGGGTGACGGCGTCGGCGAGCTGCGAGGACGGCACGACGCTCGGCAGCAGCGCCTGGTCGGCGGTGCCGAACAGCGAGGTGCACACCCCTTCGACCACCGCCACCACCACGATGGCCGCCAGCGGCGCGTGCCCGACCGCCACCAGCAGCGCGAGCAGGCCCAGTGCCACGGCCCGCCCGAACTCCGAGACCAGCATCAGCGTCTTGCGGCTGACCCGGTCCGCCAGCGCCCCCGAGGGAAGCGCCGAGAGCGCCCGGGACCCGGCGATCGCGAACTCGGCCAGCGAGGCCTCGAAGGCGGAGCCGCCGAGCCCGAGCACCAGCAGCGGGTACGCGATCAGCGTGCCCTGCGCCCCCAGCTGGGAGACCATGTTCGCGGTCCACAGCACGTTGTACTCGCGGTTGCGGGACAGCGGCGGCGGGCCCGGCTCGGCGGCCACGGCGGCATCGGCCGTCGTACTGCCCGAGGTCACTGCGGCGGGGTCGGCAGCGCCACCGCGGGCGCCGACGTCCGCTCCACCGGGCGGAGTTCGGACCACGCGTGCGCCCCGGCCATGCTCACGAACAGGTCGCGCGGCGGCACGAAGGGGGCCCGCCCGTGCGCCACGCTGATGTTGTCCACGATCAGGACCTCACCGGTGTGCACGTTGACGTCGATCTGCTGCGCCCGGTAGGCGGCCTGGAGCTGCCGGACGACCTCGTCCGGGATCTCGCTGCCGTCCGCGTAGAAGGTGTTGGTGGGCATCCCCCACGGGCCGTACTCCTCCAGCAGGAAGTCGGCGACGTCCTCGCGCAGGGTGCGGGCGTGGAAGAAGGTCAGGTGGTTGAACCAGGAGCGGACGCCGGTCTCCGGGTGGGTGGAGACGGCCCAGCGGAGCTGACGCGTCCTCAGATGGTTGCGTTCCAGCCACTCCAGCTCGATGCTGTTGGCGTCGCAGTAGGCCTTGACCTCGTCCGGGTCGCTGGTGCCGAACGCCTCCTGCCAGGAGAGGCCCAGGCCGGGGCGGAAGTTGCGGACGAGCAGGTAGCCCTCGCGCTCGAACCGCTCGGCGGTCTCCCGGGGCAGCCCGGCGTGCAGGGCGCGGCAGTCGGCCAGCAGGCTGGCGCCGCCGTCCGGCGACTCCTGGCGGCAGAAGAAGAACAGGTAGCGCGGGACGTTCAGGTTGTACGACTGCTCGGTGTGGAGGAAGATCTCCTCGGTCGCCGGGTGGTCGGTGGCCGTGAACACCCCGGGGTGCAGCTCGGTGCGCGGCGAGGAGCGCTCGGTGTAGTCGAGCGGCCGGCCGACGACGGCGTTGACGAAGGTGTCCAGCTCCGGCCACTCCTGCCAGTCGAAGCCGCTGAGCACGACGGCGCCGTGCTCGGTGATCCGCCGGCGGATGAACTCCCCCTGCTCCTTGCCGAGGTCGACCAGCCGGTTGCCCGCGGTCTCGGCGGTGATCCCGAGGACCAGTCCGTCGTGCCGCGCTTCGGTCGAGATGCTGATGGCGGTTGTCACGGAGTGACTCCCTTCTGCGGGCTGCGGGCGCGAAGCCGCTCGGCAGCGGTGTCGAGGGTCTGGAGTGGACGGTTGAAGGCGATCCGGACGTAGCGCTCGCCATCGGCCGGATCGACGAAGAACGAGGTGCCCGGCGCCACCAGCACACCGGTCTCGGCGAGCAGCGTGCGGACGAAGCGCGGGCTGGGCTCGTCGGTCAGCCCGTCGATCCGGGCCAGCACGTAGCAGCCGCCGGCCGGGGGCGTGAAGTCGAAGCCGGCGTCCCGCAGCAGCGCCACCGTCCGGTCGCGCCGCTCGCGCATCCCCGCCGCGTGGTCCCAGCGCTCCGGCAGCAGCAGGTCCGCGTCGGCCGCGGCGTGCTGGAGCGCGGCCGCCGCGCCGCCGGTGGTGGCCACGTGCACCTTGCGCAGCAGGGCGGTGAGCTCCGGCGCCGCGCGCAGGAAGCCGAGCCGCCAGCCGCTGATCGCATGGCTCTTGGAGAGGCTGCCGACCACCACGGACCGGTCGGCCAGGCCCTCGATCTCGGCGACCGAGCGGTAGCCGGCCGACTCGTAGACGTACCCGGCGTACACCTCGTCCGAGATCACCACGGCGCCCCAGCGTCGGCACAGCTCGGCGAGCAGGTCGAGGGTGCCGCGCTCCAGGACGACGCCGGTCGGGTTGGCCGGGCTGTTCACGATGACGGCGCGGGTGCGCGGTCCGAAGGCCGCGGCCAGCTCGTCCGGGTCGACGCTCCAGCCGGGCTCCCGCAGCCGGACCGGGCGCGGGCGGGCGCCGGTGAGGGCGATGGCGCTGAGGAAGTTCTCGTAGAAGGGCTCGAACACGATCACCTCGTCGCCGGGGTCGACGAACGAGAGCAGGGCGACGGCCAGCCCCTCGCTGCCGCCGACGGTGACGGTGATCTCGGAGCCCGGGTCCGGGGCGCCGGGCAGGGACGCGGCGATCCGCTCGCGCAGCAGCGCCAGCCCGGCCGGGTCCTGGTACTGGTGGACGCCGGCGCGCAGCGCGGTGACCGCCGCCTCGACCAGCCCGGGCGGCGTGTCGGGGTAGGCCGGGGTGCCCACCGCCAGGTCGACGGTGTTCGGGGGCAGCCCCTCCAGCAGCAGCGCGGCCAGCCCCCCGCCGGGCAGTTGGCCCACCCGCTCGGCGCCCAGGGCGCGGCGGGCCGGGATGTCATGGTGCGTGGTGGCGCTCATCGGCTCACTCCCGCGGCGTCGGTCCGGGGCCGCTGTTCGGTCTGGAGCGGCGCTTCGCCCCGGAGCCGCTGTTCGGCCCGGTCGAACGCGCCGCGCGGGATCTCGGGCAGCCAGGACGGGCGGCCCGCCTCGTACGCCTCGATGTCCCCGCTCCTGAGCAGGGTCTCCGCGATCACGTCCTGCCCTTCGAGCAGCCGGGCCCTGGCCCGCGCGTCGACCGTGAACGGGTGCTCGCCGCCCGGCCGGCGCAGCAGGCCGGCCCGCAGGTCCACGGTGAGCCGCAGGCCCTCGGCGGACTCCGCGAGGTCCATCAGCTCCTCGACCACGGGGGTCGGCAGGTCGACCGGGACGAGGCCGTTGTTGAGGGCGTTGCGGCGGAAGATGTCGCCGAAGCCGGTGGCGACGACGGCGCGGAACCCCCAGTCGCGCAGCGCCCAGACGGCGTGCTCGCGGGAGCTGCCGATGCCGAAGTCCCGGCCGGCCAGCAGGACCGTCGCACCCGCGTGGCGCGGCTGCTCCAGGACGAAGCCGTCCTCGGCGCGCCAGCGGGCGAACAACGCGTCCTCGTAGCCGCTCTTGGTGACCCGCTTGCAGTACTCCGCGGGCAGGATCTGGTCGGTGTCGACGTCGTCGCGGCGCAGGGCGACCGCGCGACCGTGGTGCTCGACGAAGGGTTCCATACTCAGCTGTCCTCTCTCCGGCCGGGCCGGCGCTGTCAGGCCAGGTCGGCCGGGGCAGCGAGCCGCCCGGCCACCGCCGTCGCGGCGGCGACCGCGGGCGACACCAGGTGGGTGCGGGCCCGCGCCCCTTGGCGGCCTTCGAAGTTACGGTTCGAGGTGGAGGCGCAGCGCTCGACACCCTCAAGACGGTCGGTGTTCATCCCCAGGCACATCGAGCAGCCGGGCAGCCGCCACTCGGCGCCGGCGGCCGCGAAGACCTCGTGCAGCCCCTCCGCCTCGGCCTCGGCCCGCACCTGCATCGAGCCGGGGACGACCAGCATCCGGGTGCCGTCGGCGACGGTGCGCCCGCGCAGCACCCCGGCCGCGGAGCGGAGGTCCTCGATCCGGCCGTTGGTGCAGGAGCCGACGAAGACGACGTCGATCGCGAGGTCCCGCATCGACGTCCCGGGCCGCAGGCCCATGTAGGCCAGCGCCTTCTGCGCCGAGGCGCGTTCGAGCGGGTCGGTGAAGGTCTGCGGGTCGGGCACGGCGGCGGCGAGCGGCACGGTCTGGGCGGGGTTGGTGCCCCAGGTGACGAGCGGGGTGAGCCCGCCCACGTCGAGCACGACCGTGCGGTCGAACACGGCGCCGGGGTCGGTGGCCAGGGTGGCCCAGTCGGCGACGGCGGCGTCCCAGTCCGCCCCGGCGGGGGCGTGCGGGCGGCCGCGCAGGTACTCCAGGGTGGTCTCGTCGGGTGCGACGATCCCGGCCCGGGCGCCGGCCTCGATGCTCATGTTGCAGAGCGTCATCCGGGCCTCCATGGAGAGCCCGCGCACCGCGTCGCCCCGGTACTCGATGAGGTGGCCCTGCGCCCCGTTGGCCCCGATCCGGGCGATCAGCGCGAGGATCATCTCCTTCGCCCCGACCTCCGGGGGGAGTTGGCCGGTGAACTCGACGGCCAGGGTGCGCGGCCGGCCGATCTCCAGGCACTGGGTGGCCAGGACGTGCTCCACGTCGCTGGTGCCGATGCCGAAGGCGAGCGCGCCGAACGCGCCGTGCGTGGCGGTGTGGCTGTCCCCGCAGACGATCGTCATGCCGGGCTGCACCAGGCCGAGTTCGGGTCCGACGACGTGCACGATCCCCTGCCGCCGGTGGCCGACCGAGTAGAGCTCGACGCCCTGTTCGGCGCAGTTGCGGCGCAGCGTGTCCAACTGGACCAGGCTGACCGGGTCGGGCACCGCGGTCGCCGTGGTGGCGACGTTGTGGTCCTCCAGCGCGAGGGTCAGCCCCGGCCGCCGGACGCTGCGGCCGGCCAGCCGCAGCCCGTCGAAGGCCTGCGGGGAGGTGGCCTCGTGGGTGAGGTGGAGGTCGATGTAGAGGAGGTCCGGTCCGCCGGGCCGGGACGCCACGACGTGGCGCTCCCACAGCTTCTCCGCGAGTGTCCGTGCTGGGCCCATCGTCGTCCCTCTCTCCCCTGCGCTGTCCGTGCACCACGACCCTGGGGCGGAACCCCGGCCACCGCATGCCGTCCGGCCGTACGGACCTCAGCCTCCATGGCGCCACCCACCGCCCACCACGTCTTTAAGCCGGTGCGAAAACGCCCAGCACAGGCGATCACGTGCACGAAGAAAGGTGCAGAGAACTGCACCTCGGATCGGAAGTAAGCCCCCATGAAATCGGCGGCGCCCGGGTTCAGGATGGAGTCATCGAAGGCGGAACCAACGCCGGGACGACGGACAGAAGATCACCGGATCCCACGGGACCCAGGGAGGAAGCATGTACCCGATGCGCAGGAGCCACGGGGCCGAACCCGGACGCCGGCGGAGCAGGACGGTCGTGCTGACCCTGGCCGCCGTCCTCCTGGTCGGCGCCGGAACGTCCGCCTGCCAGGTCAGTACCAAGGCCGCCGACCGGATCGAGCTGTGCGCGAAGATCTTCGGCAAGACCTTCACGGATCCGTTCCCGGACAACGTGGAGGAGGCCCGCAAGAAGATGCGCGACCGGGCCGACGAGCTCGACGGGCTGGCCAAGCAGGCCGGGGACGACAAGCTCCGCAATGCGATCCAGTCGACCGCCGACAAGATGCGCAACGCCGACATCCGCGAGAAGGGTGCGGTGCGCACCGTGGTCGGTTACATCGGCGAGCAGAACGACCGCATCAAGGAACTGCGCCAGACCTGCCTCGACCACCACGACTACCCGTGATGACTGGGCTTCCGAACCAGCGTCACCGTTGAGCCTCCCAGAGCGCGCACGGTGACCACAGACCGGAATCGGTGAACAGGGAACTAACAGTTCCCCCACCGATTCCCTTGGCCGGGCCCCTCGTTGGGTCCCCCGTCTTCCGGGGGGCCCGGCCGTAAATCTCCCCGTACCAATACAAGCCAGGAGCAGTCATGCCCGATTCGAGTGGCTGGAAGCCCACTAAGGAACGTCCGATGTGGCCCTGGGTCGTCCTCGCGGTCGTCGCCGTTGGCGTTCTGATCAACGTGCTTATCACGATCTGACGAGCAGATCGAATCCGCGCCCGAGGAACTTCCGCGCTCTTGGCAGGTAGGCCGAGAGCGCGGACCCACGTCCGGCGCAACTTCGGCCCCACAGACCCCTCTCATCCCACCCGCCCCAAGGGTTACACGACCCGTCAGAGGGCGGTCGAACCGAGTCGAGTCCGCTATCCGGATCAGGTGCAGAGAACTGCACCTTCGAACTGGCGAAGACTCGACTGTCACCCCCCTAAAGCGCCACGTAGCGTAGTCGGTACGGGAACGGGCATGGCCATGTCGAAGATGCGGTCACGCACGATCGACCATCCACCTCACCGTGGATCCCGGCTCCCGACCCGCCTACATCAACGGCATTCATGGGGGACTCGTGCCACGTCTGCACTTCACGTCGGCAAGCCTGTTGAGAACGCGTATCATGCCGACCCCGGACTGGGTCAGCGAATCACTCTTCGCCCTGGACCTGCTCTCTTCCCGGCACCGCCAGGCGAAACGCCGGCTCCGATGGCATAAGACCCGCCCCGTGGGGCCGGCCCGTCGGCTGGGTCCCACCCACCGGCTCGGGTCCACCCAGCGGCTCGTCGAACTCGCCCGGACCATCCGCCCGTTCCCCGACATGGACATCATGGTCCGGCGCGCCCGCCACTCCGGGGACAGCGCCGACCTGCGCCTGCTCCGGGACCTGGAGTCCTTCTACCGCATCATGGTCGCCCCGCACTGGGACGTGATCTCCCTCACCGTCCAGAGCGACCGGAAGAAGCGACTGGAAATCCTCCAGGACTGCGGCGCGCGCAGCCTGCTGAGCTCCCTTCACCCGACCGTCCGGCTCTCCACCTGCTCGCTGGAGATACCCGGACAGAACGAGGACGTGCAACTGGCGGAGGTCGGGCTGACCATTGCGCCGTCCTACTTCCTGGCACCCGATTCCCCGGTCCTGGTGGACGACCACACCATTGCCGACGGACCCACCCTCTTCTACCCCATTCTCCCCGACGGACCGAACTGTGCGACCGAGGGCGTGATCGAAGCGGCAGCGATGCCGGCCTGAGACCGATGACCTCCGATCGCGACAGCATCGGAACTTCAAGGGGGAAAACAGCAATGCGACGCATATTCTTCAGTCCGGCGAGCCTGGCCAAAGTGTCGTCGGCCGCTCATCTGGATCCGATGCGAGAGGCGCTGTGCGCCCTCGAGACCTTCGCGACGGGCGGCGGAGGCCCCGTCTTCCATTCCTGGCGACGACGGGTCGCGGGTGAGCGGGACGGCCGGGCACTGGCCGAACTCGCCCGCACCGTACGACCTTTTCCGGATCTCTACCGAATTCTCGAAAACTCCTCCGCGGCCGGATCCGGGAACGAATTCCGACCGCGGGTTCTGCGTGATCTGGAGACGTTCCACCGGATCGCCGTGGAGCCCTACTGGGGCCAGGTGTCGACCCTGCTCGAGGTCGACCGGAACGCCCGGGCCCAGATCATGATGAGCGGCGGCGTCGACCAGTTGCTCAGCACTCTGCACCCGGCGATCCGCTGGCGCCCCCCGGTGCTGGAGGTCCCCGGCACGGGGCACGACATCAAACTGGAGTCGACCGGCCTGGAGATAGCGCCGTCGTTGTTCCTGTTCTCCCGGTCTCCGATCCTGGTCGAACAGCAGGGCGACCGGCCCCTGCTGCTGCTCTACCCGATCCCCGTCCCCCGCGACCGGGAGAACCTGTGGGACCCGGCGCCCGACGGCGACCAGGCCCTGGGGGCCCTGCTGGGGCGCACCCGGGCGGCCGTCCTCCAGGTGTTGACGACCACCTGCACCACCACCGAGGTCGGCGAGCTGGTGGGCATCTCCACCGCCGCCGCGAGCCAGCACACCGCCGTCCTGCGGGCGGCCGGACTTATCACCACCCTGCGCTCGCTCAACAAAGTGCACCACACCCTGACCCCCCTGGGCGGGGCTCTTCTTCGTGGGGATCCACTGGTCTGACAATTCGCCCTATACCGACGATTCCCGAAGTAACGAACCCGCAACACACTGCTAGGAGTGATCTCGATCTGACACGGATGGTCTAGGAAAGTGCACCATACATACGGATGCGGGCAGCATGGCCTAAACCCATTACGAGCGAGTAGGTTCTGGGCATGCAAGCACGATGCCTTGTCGCCGCACGCATCATTTACGGAAGCCTGGGAGCGGATTCATGATGGGAGGTGGACCAGCTGAGCGGGAAGCCGCCCCAGACTGTGCCGTCACGCTGGAAAACGTGTCGAAAATCCACCCGGGCACGAACGGTCCCACAGCGGTCCTGCGCGAGTTCTCGCTCGGCGTACGAAAAGGCCGCTTCTGTGCCGTCATGGGAGACGAACGCGCCAGCACCACGGCACTCCTGGAGTGCATGGCCGGCGTCACCACCCCGTCCACCGGAACGGTCCACTGGGCCGACGGCGAACGGGGCTCCGTCGGCGCGCTCTGGGGCCAACACGAGCCCGTCCACCCGAATGTGACGGTTCGTGAATTCGTCGATCCGGGCGTTTCCGCACTCGGCCGCCGCCAGGCCTGGCAGATCAGTCGGGTCACCCGACTCTGGCGCTGGCGGCGGCCGTTGCGGAGGCTGGGCCGGGTCCAGCAGCACAACGCCATGCTGGCCCGGCTGCTGGCCGGCTCCCCGCGCCTGCTGCTGGTCGACACCCCCGGCCACGACGACTCGCCCGAACTCGCCCGCGCCATCGGCGCCTCACTCCGCCGCGCGGTCCGCGCCCTCGACCTCACGGCGGTCCTCGTCACCACCGACCCGGAAGCCGCCGCGTGCGCGGACAGCGTCGTCTTCCTCCACCACGGCCGCCTCGCCGACGCCCTCGGACCCTCCACCCCCGCCGAGATCGCCGACTGCCTCCACCACCTCCGAAGAGGCTCGACCACCTGATCCGCCCCGCCTTCCCCGGCGCCCCTCTCCCAGGGCGCCCCCGGCGCCCCCTTCCCCGGCGCCCCTCGCCCTCCCCGGCGCCCCCCGGTCAAGCGGTGCACAGCGCCTCCCCAGCTGCGGCCCCCGCGCCCCGTGCGTCCTCCAGCGCACCGCGCCGGCGCATTCCGGACCGCCGCCCCGCACCCGACCGGCGACACCTCCCCCGGCAGGCCCCGGGCGGACACCCCCGCCATCGCCTGCCTCCGCCGGCTACCGCTGCCGCCGCCGCGAACCCGCCGGCCGTCAGCCGTCAGCCACCGCCGTCAGCCGCTCAGTGCGGCGGGGTCGGGATCAGGCTCGCCAGGGGGTTGAAGTAGACCTTGGACGGCATGCAGGCCGGGCCCGGGCTCCGCATGAGGCCGGTGTGCATCTCGCGCGAGCTGTGGGCGGGGTCGGTCCCGGCGAAGGGCAGGTAGATGAAGAGCTTGAGGCCGGCCGGGACGGCGTGGGGGCGGACGGTGAGGACGATCGGACCGGCGCCCTCCGTCCGCATGTCCCAACTGCCCTGGCCCTCCTGGTTGTCCGGGGCCTCCGGCTCGGGGGCGCGACAGCCGGGCTGGCCGGCGTAGACCCGGGCGGGGATCCCGAACCGGTCCAGGTCGCGCTGCAGTTGGTCCGGGTCGACCGGCTTGTACTGCTCCAGGATGGTGAGTTTGACGAGGTCGTCGCCGCCTTCGAGGGTGTACGCGGCGTTGTCGACCCGGCCCAGCTCGTGGCCGGTGCCGTCGGCCGGGTGCTGGGCGTCCGGGTGTTGGGCGTCCGGGTGTTGGGCGTCGGAGTGCTGAGCGTCCTGGTGCCGGGCGTCCTGGCGCCCGGTGTCCGGGGTGTGGCGGCCGGGGCCCGTGGCGAGGAGGGCGCCGGTCAGGGCGGCGGCCAGGCCTGCCGGGAGGGCCAGGCGCAGCGCCAGGCTGCGCCGCCGGGCCGTGCGCCGGGAGTTGTCGGTGACGGTGTCCATCAGGTGTTCCTTCAGCAGGAGGTGGCGGCCCGGGGGGAGCTCCGGAGCCGCCGGGGCCGGCAGCAGCCGGACCAGTTCCTCCCGCTCGGTCTGCTCGGACCGGTCCCGGGGGGTGGCGTTCATCGGGTCGTCTCCTTGTACGGCCGGACCGCGAGGTCGCGGTCACCTGCTACCTGTCCGCCGGCGCCCGGGCGTTGCGCACCACTTCCCGACCGCGCGGACCGTGACGCGGCGAGCTCCTTCGCCGTCAACTCCCGCAGCCGGGCCCGGGCCCGCGACAACCGCGAGCGGATCGTCCCCACCGGGCGGCCCAGCGCCTCGGCGACGGCCGCGTGGTCCAGGCCCTCCCACACGCACAGCGCGAACACCTCGCGCTCCGCCGGCCGCAGCCGTTCCAGCGCCGCCTTCGCGGCGGCCAGTTCCTCGGCGTCGGCGATCCGCCCCGCCAGGTCCCCGGCGAAGTCCGGCATCGCCTCGCGCGGCGGCAGCTTGGCCAGCGCCCGCTGGTGGCGCCGCGCGGCCCGGCGGGTGTTGCGGATGACGTTGCCCGCGATCCCCAGCAGCCACGGCCGCAGGCTCTCCCCCTCGGGATCGACCCGCGCGCGCAGCCGCCACGCCTCCAGGAACGTCAGCGAGACCACGTCCTCGGCGACGGCCCAGTCCCCGGTCATCCGCACGGCGTGCCGGTACACCGCCTGGGCGTGGTCCTCGAAGACCAGCCCGAACGCCGCCGCGTCCCCAGCGCGCACCCGGGCGCGTATCGAATTCTCCACACCAGCTCCTGTCCCGCCGCCGCCACCCGTTGCCGTGATCCACGCCACACCGGCCGGGCCACCGCACCGCGCCGGGCCGCCGCGCCGTCGACGAAGGATCCCCGAGCCCCTTCCGGAAGAAGGGACTCGGGGATCCTCGGACCGGCCGGCCCGACGCCGCCGGTCGGCTCGGGGCGCCGCCTCCGCGGTCAGGCCGGCTCGACCGGCTCCGCGTTCCGGGAGGCGGCCAGGGTGCGGCCGAGCGCGGCGAGGGTGGCGGCGACGGCCAGCAGGCCGACCACGACCGCGAGGTTGCGCCCGAGGTCGGCGAGGTTGCGCGGCAGCGTCCAGTAGTAGGGCGCGGGGAGCATGACCGCCCAGGGGAGGGCGGCCAGCGCCACGCCGACGGCGCGCGGCCGGTCGGGCCGGCGGGCGGCGAAGTGGACGGCGAAGGCGATCGCCATCACCACGGCGGGCCAGGCCGACGACGCGTCGAGCAGCATCTGGGTGCTGCGCGGGAAGACGATCATGGAGTAGTCCTCCAACTCGCGCCAGGGCCAGGCGAGGACGAGCGCGCTCATCGGCAGCACGATGGCGCCCGCCGCGACGACCGCCGCGACCCGGGCGCGGACCCGCTGGTCGACGCCGTCGGGCGGGGCGACGAGCAGCGGCACCCCGAGCAGGAGCCAGAGGGGCAGCTGGTGGAGGGACAGGAAGAGCACCCCGGCCGGGTGGACGGAGTAGCCGATCGCGGCGCCTATCCGGGCGAGGACGCCGACCAGCACCAGGACACGGGCGGCGCCCCAGTGCCCGAGGCCGGCGCCGAGCAGCGCGAGGAGCCAGGGGACGGTCTGGACCACACCCACCGCGGTCGCGGCCGTGGTGTGCAGGCCCATCAGTTCGGAGTGCGGCTCCGTGATGAAGAGGCCCATCAGCAGTTGGACGAAGGCCAGCGCCGCCCCGCCGGCCAGCAGGAACGGCGCGGCGCCGGCGAGCGCCCGGCCCGCGGGGTCTCCGGAGCTGAGCCGGGTCCGCAGCCGGGCGGCGTGCGCGGCCAGGGTGACCCACTCGCGCAGCACCGTGCGCCGGTCGGCGCCCTCGACGGACTCGGCGAAGACGGCGGCGATCTCCTCGCCGTGCGAGGCCCGGTAGGCGGCGGGGTAGATGCCGATCAGCGGGAGCCTGCCGGGCAGCGCCCCGGCCTGCTGCGCGGTCATGCCGCACCGCCGCTCAGCCGGAGCGCCCCCAGGCGCGGCCCCCGCCCGAGCGCGAGCCTGCGCTCGGCCTCGACGACTCCGGCCCGCAGCCGTTCCGTCTCCGCGCCCAGGACGTTCCGGCCGTCCTCGGTGAGGGCGAAGGTGCGCCGCATCCGGCCACCGACGACCTCCTCGTGGTCGATCCGGATCAGCCCCTGCTGGAGGAGCCGGTCCAGTGCGGTGTAGAGGGTGCCGGTGAGCAGCTTGGTCCGGCCGTCGGAGATGGCCAGGACTTCCTGGACGATCGCGTAGCCGTGCCGCGGGGCATCGGCGAGCGCGGTGAGCACGAGCCGGGTCGGCTCCTGTAGTTGACGGTTAGCCATGGCCGTGAGCATAGATCAATGGCAAACATATGTCGATGATTTAGCTATCGGCCCGCTCCACCCCCGCACCCGGCGGCCGCCGGGACGGGAAGGCGCACGGTGAACACCGAGCCCGCGCCGGGGGTGCTGGCCGCGTGGACGCCGCCGCCGTGGAGCTCGGCGAGCTTGCGGACGATGGCGAGGCCCAGACCACTGCCCCCGCTCTGCCGGTTGCGGGACTTGTCGGCCCGCCAGAAGCGCTCGAACACCAACGGCAGATCCGCCTCGGCGATGCCGCCGCCGGTGTCGGCGACCTCGATCAGCAGGGCGTCGGACTCCGTCCGGGTCCGCAGGGTGACCGTGCCGCCCGCCGGGGTGTGCCGGACGGCGTTGGCGACCAGGTTGCCCACCAGCTGGCGCAGGCGCACCGGGTCGGCGGACACCTCGTACCCTGCCCTGGTCGTCGAGGCGGTGTCGACGACCAGGGCCACGCCCGACGCCTGCGCCCGGGCGCCGTGCGCGGTGGCGACCTGGGCCAGCAGGTCCTCGACGTCCACGGGCTCGCGGTGCAGGGCCAGTTCACCGGCGTCGGCATCGGCGAGGTCCCGCAGGTCGTCGATCAGGTGCTGGAGTTGCAGGGCCTCCTCCAGCAGCGAACTCGTCAGGGCGCCGTCGGCGGTGACGACGCCGTCCTCGACGGCTTCCAGCCAGCCGCGGATGTTGCTGAGCGGGGTGCGCAGCTCGTGCGCGATGTCGCCGACCATCGCCCGGCGCAGCTCCTCCAGCTGTTCACGGCGCTGCGCCATGGCGTTGAAGGCGGCGGCGAGTCCGGCGATCTCGTCGCGGCCGGTCGCGGTCACCCGGGCGGAGAGGTCCCCGTCGGTCATCCGCCGGGCGGCACGGGTGAGCGCGTTCAGCGGCCGGGAGAGCCGCAGGCCGACCACCGTGGTGATCGCCACGGTGACCGCCAGCACCAGCGCGGCGACCTCGGCGACCCGCCCGCGGTGCGGGGCGGACAGCACGGGTGCCTGGTCCGCCGCGCCGGCGGGCGCGCCGACGAACAGCAGCACCGGCGGCGCAACATACCGGACGAGCTGCTGCCGACGGGAGTTGGCGAGGCAGGCGGAGATCACCTGCTCCTGCTCCCGGTCGCGGGCCGGGGCCCACTGGAGCCCCAGGGACAGCGTCACGGGCCGGATCTGCTGGCGCTCCAGGCAGGCGTTGACGAGCGCGGTGAGGTCGGCGAGGGCGGCGCTCTCGGTGCGGGTCGGGGCGTCCAGCACCAGCGGGGACGCGCAGCGCACGCCGAGCGGCCGACCGCCGGGGACGCTCACCACGGGGCGGCCGGCCGCGTCGTCGGTGACGGTCGCCTCGACGCCCAGTTCCGACCGCAGGCAGCCGGCCCGGTCCCGTGCGGCCTCCTCCATGGCCGCGCGCTCGGCGGTCGTCAGCCGGAACGGGCCCACGGCGCGGGCGTCGATCCGGTCGGCCGGGGCGTCGGGCAGCATGGCGAGGTCGACGGAGAGCGGGTCGACGGTCGTGGTGGGCGTCCGGGGCAGCACCGTGCGGTCGGCGGCGCCCGGGGTCGGTGACCCGGGGGCGGTGGCGGCCGGGGGCGGTGACCCGGGGGCGGTGGCGGCCGCGGTCGGTGACCCGGGGGCGGTGGCGGCCGCGGTCGGTGACCCGGGGGCGGTGGCGGGGGTCCCCGAGGTGGCGGCCGGCCCGGATGCGGTGGCCGCGGAGTCGACGACCGGCTCGAAGCGCGGCGTGGTCAGCAGGATGCGCTGCCCGGTGTCGGCGGCGAGCCGCCGCACGGTGCTCTCCGCACCCGTCCAGTCGGGGTGGGTCGCGGCGTAGCCGAGCAGCTCGTGGTAGATCCGGGCCTGGTCCGCGAGGACCTGGCGCTGCTCCTGCCTGATCGCGCCCGTCGTGGTGCGGGCGGTCAGCCAGGCCGTCGCGGCGATCGAACAGAGCGAGACCAGGGCGGAGAGGGCGAGCAGCCGGACCAGCAGGCTGCGGCGCGGCGGGGCGTCACGACGCACCGCGCGGCCCCTCCGCGAGCTTGTAGCCGATGCCGTAGACCGTCAGCAGGCGGGTGGGGCGCCGCGGTTGGGGCTCGATCTTGCGGCGCAGGTTCATCACGTGGGTGTCGACGGTCCGGGTGGTGATGTACCGGTCGATGCCGTGCAGGTGCTCCAGCAGCTGGGCCCGGGTGAAGACCCGGCCGGGCTGGGCGGCCAGCACCTGGAGCAGCCGGAACTCGCCGGGCGTGCAGCTGACGGGCCGTCCGTCGGCGGTGACCTCGTGGCGCAGGGGGTCGATGGTGAGGCCCCCGGCGGTCAGTACGGCCGGGGCCGCGGCGGCGGGCGGCGCGGTCGGCGGCAGGGTGGGCGCGGCCGCCGGCGCGGGATCACCCGGGGTCAGCGGCCGGGACCCGCGGCGCAGCAGGGCCCGGACCCGGGCCACGAGCTCGCGCGGGCTGTACGGCTTGGTGAGGTAGTCGTCGGCGCCGAGGTCGAGGCCGAGCAGCAGGTCCTCCTCGGCGGTACGGGCCGTCAGCATCAGCACCGGCAGGGCGGATTCGGCACGCAGGGCACGGCAGACGTCGAGCCCGTCCATGACGGGCATCATCACGTCGAGGACCAGGAGGTCCGCCGGGCCGCGCCGGGCCTGCTCCAGCGCGGCCCGGCCGTCGTGGACCACGACCACACGATGTCCTTCCCGCTCCAGGTACAGGCGGGCCAGGTCGGCCTGCTTGGGATCGTCCTCGGCGACCACGACATGTGCGCACATGAGGATGATCGTAAGTCGCCCTCCGGAAGCACCCCTACCGGTTCCTGACAGCCTCTCGACAAGTTCCTGACACCGACGGACCAGGGTGGGTGGAGTCCGCCGGGGGAAGCCCCCCGGCCCCGCCTCCGAAAGGCTCCCGCGTGATGCCCTCCCGCCGCCTGGTGTCCCTCGCCGCCCACGTCCTCGGGGCAGCCCTGCTGCTGTCCACCGTCCCCGCCGCCGCGGCGACGGCCGCCGGGCACCGGCCCGCCCCGGCCGCGCCCACCGTCGAGGCGGCCGAGGTGATGCCGCACCTCCAGGCCCTGCAGCGGATCGCGGACCGCAACGGCGGCAACCGCGCGCACGGCACCAAGGGGTACGCGGAGTCGGTGGCGTACGTGAAGCACGCGCTGGACCGGGCCGGCTTCCAGACGCAGCTGCGCCGCTTCACCCACGACGGCAAGGAGGGCTACAACCTGATCGCCGACTGGCAGGGCGGCGACCCCGACCACGTGCTGCTCACCGGCGCCCACCTGGACAGCGTCCCGATGGGCCCGGGGATCAACGACAACGGCTCCGGCTCGGCGGCCGTCCTGACCACCGCCCTCCAGGTGGCCAAGGCCAAGCTGAAGCCCGAGCGGCACCTGCGCTTCGCCTGGTGGGGCGCGGAGGAGCTGGGGATGGTCGGCTCGGCGGACTACGTCAAGAACCTGTCCGCAGGCGACCGCAAGGCCATCGACCTGTACCTCAACCTCGACCAGGCGGGCAGCAAGAACCTCCAGCAGTACCTGCTGGTGAAGGACGCGAAGAACAACGAGACCGCGGCCTTCCAGGCCTTCGACAAGTGGTTCACCGACCGGGGCCTGGCCACCTTCGACATCCCGCTGGACAGCTCCGACAGCCAGCCGTTCGGGGACGCGGGCATCCCGTCGTCCGGCTTCAGCAGCGGCGTCTCGGACTGCCTGCACAGCGCGTGCGACAACCTCGCCAACGTCGACCCCGCGACGCAGGCGACCAGCACCAACGCCATGATCGGCGTCGTCTGGCAGTTCGCCACCGCCAAGCCCGCGGCCACCAAGCCCGCCGCCCCCGCCGCCGACCGGTCCTGACCGCCCGTCCCCAGGGAGCACTGATGCGCACACCACCGCCCCGCCCCCGCAAGGCCACCGTCCTGCTGGCCACCGCCACCGCCCTCGGCGTCGCCCTGACCGCCCTCCCTGCGGGCGCCGCCGGGATCGGGGACCCGTACTTCCCCGAGGACGGCAACGTCGGCTACGACGTGGCGAACTACGACGTCCGGATCGCCTACGACCCGGCGCACCCCGACCAGTTGAACGGCGACACCACCGTCACCGCCCGGGCCCTGCAGTCGCTGGACCGCCTCTCCCTGGACCTCAAGGGCTTCCAGGTCACGTCCGTCACCGTGAACGGCACCCCCGCCAAGTCGTTCTCCCGCTCCGGCACGCACAAGCTGGACATCGTGCCGGCCCGCCGGGTGGCCGGCGGCGCCACCTTCGCCGTACGGGTGGTCTACGCGGGCAAGCCCGACCCCGAGGGCTGGCACCAGCTGGTGTCCGGCGGCGTCAACGCGATGGGCGAGCCGCACTCGGCGACCTCCTGGTTCCCGTCCAACGACCACCCGTCCGACAAGGCCACCTTCTCGCTCGCCGCGACCGTCCCCGACGGCTGGACCGCCATCGGCAACGGCCGACCCGGCCAGACCACCAGCAAGGACGGCTCGACGACCTTCCGCTGGCGCGAGGACAAGCCGATGGCGACCTACCTCAGCACCGTCGCCATCGACAAGTTCACCGTCCACCGCTCGGCGCTGCCCGACGGGACACCCGTCATCACCGCCTACGGCCCGGACGTGCCGATCGACGACATGGCCAAGGCGACCGAGGCCCAACAGCCGGAGATCATCGCCTTCCTGGCCTCCAAGTTCGGCCCGTACCCGTTCTCCTCCGCGGGCGCCATCGTCCGCAGCTGGACCAAGGAATCGGGCACCGGCGCACCGGACCTGGAGACCCAGAGCCGGCCCACCTACACCAACTACTTCTGGGACTCCGCGGCGGTCCACGAGATCACCCACCAGTGGTTCGGCGACAGCGTCTCGTTCACCGACTGGCGCGACGGCTGCATCGCCGAGTGCGTCGCCCAGTACGCCAACCAGCTGTGGGACGAACACCAGGGCAGCAACCTCGACACCGGCTTCTACGCCCCCGGCGTCGAGGAGAACCGGAACAAGCCGGAGTACTGGTCCACCAAGCTCTACGACCCCGGACAGGGCCAGGAACTCGCCGCGGCCCTCTACTTCAAGGGCTCCCTGATGATGCACGCCCTGCGGCGCACCGTCGGAGACGACACGTTCTTCGCCACCCTCAAGCGCTGGACCGCCGACCACGCCTACGGCAACGCCTCCTTCCCCCAGTTCGAGGCCCTCGCCGCCAAGGTCTCCGGCAAGGACCTCAAGGGCTTCTTCGACGCCTGGGCCCACGGCACCACGATCCCCCCGAAGGAATACCTCTACCCCGGCCCCCTGTCCCCCCTCGCCCCACCCACCAGCCGGTAACACCCCCACCCGATCCTCGCACCGACGCCAGCCCTCCTGATCTCTCATCAGGAGGGCTCGCGCACGCCCTGCGTCGCCCGTACTCCGGGCCCACGTCACCGCGACGTTTTCAGCCCTTCTTCATGGCGAACCCCTGATCGACCAGCACCCACAGGTCCTTCCCGTTCTCCTCTGCCGTCAGCCAGAGAGGCCGCCTCGAAGACCGCCCCGCCGCCTCAGAAGCTGTGCGCCGCTATCTGCGGCAGTCCGAACAGGTCACTGCAGGAGCGCCTTAACGGCCATACCGAGGACAGCCGTCCCAGGAACCACGATGAAGAACCAGCCGACAACCAGCGCGATCACCGGGATCGACTTCTTCTCAGCACCCTCCACGAAGAAATCGCGGATACCGCGAAAATTTGTGACCAAGGCTAATCCCAGGACAACCGGTATCAGCATCCCAAGCACGACCATCAAAACTCCTGACTTCACAGGAAAGCGACCGCATACGGTAGCACCGCCCGGCGAGAACCGACAATCCATCGGTTCGCCTGAACACTAGCCTTCCTCGTTCACTTGCAATCCTCCACGCAACAGCTCCACGAGCTAGCCCTTCAAAAGATGAGCGCCCCATCCGGCAACTGGATGGGGCGCTCATCTCAGAGACCTACTGGCAATCCACAGCCAGCGGCCTACTGCCGGGAGAACGGTTCTTGACCAGCGTCCACGCCAGTCATCGTCAGCCACTCCCCGTCCTGCTGCTTGGAATACTCACTCGTGGCGGACTCGCCGAGCGATTACTCGATGAGCCCCACCAGGATTGAACGGGAAGTTACCGTAGGTGCCCAGAATAAACACCTGGGTCCCCGATGCGCATCACGCGCCCGGGGACCCAGATGTCGCAAAATCAGGATCTAGGAGCAGGCGCGGGCATCACTACCATTGCGTAGATCACACCAAGTACGCTCATCAGCAGGAAGGGCCAAGCACCCGCAAGGAGATAGATCAGTGGGGGCAGAGCAAACAACACGGCAGCCACCCCCCGAAAATTCCTCCCCCTGGCCGCCCAAAAAGAGACCAGGAAGAGAAAGAACAGTGTGGGGACAGTTATTGTGAGCGAGATAAGCGCCAGCAGCTTGAGGCTATCCAGGGAGTCGGCTCGAGAGAATCCATTGGCGTCATGCCCTCCGGGCGCAAATGCTGAAAGAACGAGCATAAAAACGCACACGGGGGCCACGCACACCGCAAGATATCTCAGCAGCGCCCGACTGAACCACCGGCCGACTCGATTAAATCTGTTGATCAGCACCCTGATACACACCCGCCATTCTGGTAGGTACGGCCCGAAGGCGAGAAGAGGGATGACACAAACGGAACTGCAAGCCGACCAGGATCTCCCCGAATTGGGGGCAATCGCGTGGGGAATCTCTCCTCGACGATACCGGGTGCCCACGGAAGTCTGAACGACCAGGGCACCGAACCACTGCGGCCTCCCCGAGTCCTGCTCGGGGAGGCCGCGGCCGTGTCGGCGGCGCCGGCCGGGCTCCCAGGGGGGCCGCTATACACCTGTGTGTATACATGGCCTGTATAGTCCCGGAGCATGTCACTCGGACAGCTGTTCCTCGGCCTGCTGGAGACCCAGCCCCGCCACGGATACGACATCAAACGCCTCCATGACGAGCACTTCGGGCGCGACCGCGGCCTGCACTACGGGCAGGTGTACGCGACGCTCTCCCGGCTGTTGAAGAACGGGCTGGTGGTGGTCGACGGCGTCGAGGCCGGCGACGGCCCGGAGCGGAAGCGGTACGCGATCACCGATGCCGGGGTCACCGACCTCGCCAACTGGCTCGCGCACCCGGAGAGTCCGCAGCCGTACCTGCAGAGCACGCTCTACCAGAAGGTCGTGCTCGCCCTCCTGACCGGCCGCTCCGGCGCCGACGTCCTGGACGCGCAGCGGGCCGAACACCTCAAGGAGATGCGGGAGCTGACCCGCCGCAAGCTCACCGGGGACCTCACCGACCAGCTGATCTGCGACCACGCCCTGTTCCACCTGGAAGCCGACCTGCGCTGGCTGGAGCTCACCGCCGCCCGCCTGGACGAACTCGCCGCCCGCATCACGGAGTCCCAGCGTTGACCATGCCCGAACCCCTGCTCGCCGCCCACGACCTGCACAAGAACTTCGGGCTCACCCCGGCGCTCGCCGGGGCCTCGCTCACCGTCGCGGCCGGCGAACTCGTCGCCGTGATGGGCCCGTCGGGCTCCGGCAAGTCCACCCTGCTGCACTGCCTCGCCGGGATCACCCGACCCGACAGCGGCCGCCTCCGCTACCGGGAGCGCGACCTCACCGCCTGCTCCGACGCCGAGCTGAGCGCCCTGCGGCGTACCGAGTTCGGCTTCCTGTTCCAGTTCGGCCAGCTCGTCCCGGAACTCTCCTGTCTGGAGAACGTCGCGCTCCCGCTGCGCCTCAACGGACTGCGCCGCCGGGCCGCCGAGGCCCGGGCCCGCGAATGGCTGGAGCGCCTGGAGGTGGACGACGTGGCCGCCAAGCGCCCCGGCGAGGTCTCCGGCGGCCAGGGGCAGCGGGTCGGCGCCGCGCGGGCCCTGATCACCGGGCCGAGGGCGGTCTTCGCCGACGAGCCGACCGGCGCGCTCGACTCCCTCAACGGCGAGCGGGTGATGAAGCTGCTCACCCAGGCCGCCCGGGAGAGCGGCGCCGCCGTCGTCCTGGTCACCCACGAGGTCAGGGTCGCCGCCTACGCCGACCGCGAGATCGTCGTCCGCGACGGCCGCACCCGCGACCTGGCGGGCGCGATATGAGCAGTTCCACCACGAGCGGCCCCGGCCCGAACGCGACCGCCACGAGCGCCCCCGCCACGAACATCCCCGCCGTCGACCGGGTCCGCTCGCCGTTCCTGGACCAGCTCGGCCTCGGCGTGCGGCTGGCCCTCACCAACGGGCGGGACGGCTGGGGGCGGCTGCTGCTCACCGCCTGCGGCGTCGGCCTGGGGGTGGCACTGCTGCTGTTCACCGCCTCCTTCCCCGGCATCGTCCAGCACCGCAACGAGCGCCTGTACATACAGAACGACACCTTCCGCGACGAGGACCTGCCCACGCCCGGCGACCGGACGGTCCTCATCGCCACCGCCGACACCACCTTCCGGGGCACCGCGATCCGTGGACGGGTCGTCCAGCCCGAGGGCCCGGACGCGGCGCTGCCGCCCGGAGTGGCCGCGTACCCGCCGCCGGGGCGGATGGTCGTCTCGCCCGCCCTGGCCGCGCTCCTGAAGGACCCGGCCAACCAGCTGCTGCGCGACCGCCTCCCCTACCCGGTGGTCGGCGGCATCGGCCCGGACGGCCTGCTCGGCCCCGGCCAGGCCGACTACCTGCTCGGCAGTGACCGGCTCTCGCTGGACGCCGGAGCCGCCCGCGTCACCTCGTACGGCCACTTCTCGCCGCCCAAGCCGATGGACTCCCGGCTGATCCTGCTCAACGCCGTCGGCCTGACCGTGATGCTGGCCCCGGTCGGCGTCTTCCTCGCCGCCGCCGCCCGCTTCGGCGGCGAACGGCGCGACCGCAGGCTCGCCGCGCTGCGCCTGGTCGGCGCGGATCGCCGGATGACCGCCCGGCTCGCCGCCGGGGAGTCCCTGGTCGGCGCGGTGCTGGGCCTGGTCGCGGGCGCGGCGCTGTTCCTGCTCGGCCGGCGGCTGACCGGCCACCTGCGGCTCGCGGGCTTCAGCTTCTACCCCGAGGACATCGCGCCGCACCCCGCCATCGCCGCCGCGATCGCCGTGGTCGTGCCGCTCCTCGGCATCGGTGTGACCCTGCTGGCGATGCGCCGGGTCACCGTCGACCCGCTCGGTGTGGTCCGCCGGTCCGGCCCCGGCCGGCGCCGGATCGGGTGGCGGCTGGCGCTGCCGCTGGCCGGCCTCGCCCTGACGGCGCTCGCGCTGGCGCTGCCCGCGCAGTACAACCCGTCCGGGATAGGGCCCACCGCCGTCTTCAACTCCGTTCAGGACAGTCGCGGTTCACTGCTGGTCGCGTCCGGCGTGCTGCTGATGCTGGTGGGCGTCTGCACCCTGCTGCCCTGGCTGGTGGAGGCCGCCACCCGGCGCTCCGGTGGTGGCGTGTCCTGGCAACTCGCCATCCGAAGGCTCCAGTTGAGCTCGGGCCCCGCCTCGACCGCGGTCAGCGGCGTGGTCGTCGCCGTCGCCGGGGCGATCGCCCTGCAGACGCTCTTCCTCGGTGTCAGCGCGAGCTACGAGGACCGCCCCGGCCCCCGCGCCGCGGTCGGGCCGTACCAGCACTCGGTGTCCTTCCCCGGCGGCGGCCCGCAGGCCGACCGGCTCGCCGACTCGCTGGCGCGCTCCCCCGGGGTCCAGGCCACCGCCGCCTACACCGAGTTCGCCCTGGAGACCCCCACCGCCAAGCTCTGGGAGCTGCCCTCCGTCCGGATCGCCGACTGCGCCGTGCTGCGCGGCTTCGCCACCCTGCCCGACTGCAAGGACGGTGACGCCTTCGCCGTCCAGGGCCGGACCACCCGACCGGACGCCGGCCCGAGCGGCGGCACGGACGGCGGCACGGACGCCGGCAGCGACGCCCCCGCCGCCGCGGCCAAGCCCGGCACGACCGTCCACGCCGCGTTCTTCCGCGGCGACGGCGAGCCGCCGTCCTGGCCGCTGCCCGCCGTGACGGCCACCGTCGAGCCCGTCGAAGGCGCCGACCCCAACAGGCGGCTCGGCTTCGGCCTGCTGCTCCTCACCCCGGGCGCCGCCCCGGCCGCCGCACTGCGCGGCCAGCCCGCGACCGTCCTGGTCTCGATGGCCCCCGGTCTGCCGGACCCGAAGGAGCAACTCGCGACCGACGTCATGGCGATCGACCCGCAGGGCCTCGCCGGGTCCCCGCTCGACCGCGCCGTCGACCCGACCTACCTCGCCGTCAAGCGCCTGCTCACCGCCGGCTCCGCCGTCACCCTGCTGCTGGTCGCCCTCAGCCTGCTGGTCGGCCAGCTGGAGCGCTTCCGGGAGCAGCGCCGCATCCTCGGCGTGCTGAGCGCCGTCGGTACCCGCCGCCGGGTCCTGGGCCTGTCGGTGCTGTGGCAGACCCTCGTCCCGATGGCCCTGGGCATGCTGCTGGCCGTCGTCGGCGGCCTGCTGATGGGAGCCGTCCTCCAGTACACAGCGGGCCTGCCCTTCGCCCTCGACTGGGGCTCCATGCTGGCCATGTCCGCGATCGCCGCCGGCGCCGTCCTCCTCACGACCGCGCTCGGCCTGCCGCAGCTCCTGCGCCTGATGCGGCCCGGCGAACTGCGCTACGAGTAGCACCGGCCACCGGGGGCCGTCCCGCCAGGCGGCGGCGACGGCCCCCGGTGCCGGTCACAGGTCGTCGAGGGGTTCGTCCAGGACGCCCTCACGGGCGATGATGTAGCCGAGGTGGCCGCGGCTGCGGCTGCCGAGGAGTTCGCTGGCCTTCTGGATGTGGCTGGAGACCGTACGGGTGCTCATGCCGAGGCGGGAGGCGATGGCCTCGTCGGTGTAGCCGTTGACCATCAGGCGCAGGACGTTCTGGCGGGTGCGGTCGGTGAGCAGCTGGGGGCGGTGGCGGCCCTCCAGGTAGGTGACCGGCTCGGCGCGTTCCCACATCAACTCGTAGATCTTGAGCAGGTACTCGACCAGCGGTGGGAACTGGATGAGCATCGCGGCGGCCTCGCGGTCGGCCGCGGCCGGGACGAAGGCCGTGGAGCGGTCGCAGATGATCACCCGGTCGAACACCTCGTTCAGGGTGCGTATCCGGGCGCCCTGGGCCGTGACCTGCTCGATGTAGGCCAGCGTCGGGCCGTGCGCGCGCACGGTGTGCTGGTAGAGGGTGCGCTGGCGCACGCCGCGCCCGGCGAGGGCGAGGTCGCGCGGGAGGGCGTCCGCGAGGTGCTCGGGGCTGCGGCCGCCGCCGGGCTGGGCGGTGCGCAGTTCCTCGGTGCAGGCGGCGACGGCCTTCTCCAGCGCGGGGTT
Source organism: Kitasatospora sp. NPDC057940 (assembly GCF_042887425.1). Lineage (NCBI taxonomy): Bacteria > Bacillati > Actinomycetota > Actinomycetes > Kitasatosporales > Streptomycetaceae > Kitasatospora > Kitasatospora sp. NPDC057940. The sequence continues at coordinate 114,548 of NZ_JBHVPH010000014.1, read as the reverse complement.
GATCTCCTCGCCCGTCAGGAGGCGGACCGGCAGCTGGGCCCGGCGCATGACGTCCTGGTAGGCGCGGTCGGCGGCGGTGAAGGCGGTGCGCAGCTCGGCGAGCCGCTCCTGGTGGCCCAGCACGGCGAGTTCGAGCGGCCGGGTCAGGCCGGTGGCCGCGATGTCCGGCGGGACGGGGGTCAGCCGCTCGCCGGAGCCGGGCACGGAGCGCAGCAGGCCCATCGAGAGCAGGCACTCGGGGGCGTCCCCGGCGGCGCGGCCCTCGGCCAGCGCCACCCGGTAGAACTCGATCCCCCGGTCACAGAGCTGCGGTGTCCCCATTCCCGCGCTGTTGTCCTGGGATAGGCACATCTGGGCATCCTTCCGGCTTCGGCATTGCGGTTTCACGAATGCCCGTACCGGCCACCGCCAAGCGTCTGAAATGGCAGGATGGAAATCACCTGTCGTTCGGAAGCCGTCCCCCCGGGCTCTGACTGCCGTGAGTGTACGCCCAAGTGGCGCGGAAATCAGCGGCCGGCGGCGAAGCCGAGCACGCCCGGAGGCGGGGGAGCCGACCGCGGCAGTGTCGGACCCGAGCGCACCCGGCCGCGGTGACAGGCGGATGGCCGCCGTTGCGCGCCTGTCGCCCCGTCAGGGCGGCCGGAGCGGACGGCCGGCGGACGAACGGCCGACAGACGGAGGGCACCCCTTGTTGCGAGCTGATCCCGGCCCGGCGGTCCCGCCCGTGGACCTGGCCGAGCTGGTGGACCAGCGGCTGGTACGGCAGTTGGCGGAGGCCGCCGCCGAGCAGGTCGGCTCCGGCGCGATCAGGCTGCTGGGCGACGGCGGGCTGTTCCAGACGCTCGCCAAGCAGCTGATCGAGCACGCCCTGGAGCTCGAACTCCAGGAGCACCTGCGCGGGGCCGAACCCGGCGCCAACGTCCGCAACGGCGCCCGGGCCAGACGGCTGCTCACCGAGGTCGGCCCGGTCGAGGTGCGGGTGCCCCGGGACCGCCAGGGCAGCTTCACCCCCCGGGCCGTCCGCCCCCGGGCCCGCCGGCTGCCCGGACTCGACCGGCTGGTCATCTCGCTCACCGCGCGCGGCCTCAGCTCGGGCGAGCTGGTGGCGCACCTGGCCGAGGTGTACGGCGTGGAGCTCAGCCGGGAGACCGTCTCCGCCATCACCGACCAGGTGCTCGACGAGCTCGACGAGCGGCGCCGGTGCCCGCTCGACCCCGTCTACCCGGCGGTCTTCCTCGACGCGGTGCGCAGCGGCCGCTCGGGCGGCCCGCTGGTGCACCTGGCGCTCGGGATCTCCGCCGACGGCCGGCGCGAGGTCCTGGGCCTGTGGCCGGCCGCGGACGGGGAGCACTGGCCGCAGGTGCTGGCCGAGCTCACCGAGCGCGGGGTGCGCGAGGTCTGGGTGCTGGTCGGCGACACCGGCGGGGGCCTGGCCGAGGCGGTGGCGGCGCGGTGGCCGCGCACCGTGGTGCACGGCTCGATGGCCCACCTGCTGCCCGCGGCGCTGCGGCACGCGCCCGGCGAGGACTGGGGTGCGCTCGCGCGGACGCTGCGCGAGATCTGTGCCGCGCCCACCGAACGGGCGGCGATGGCGCGGCTGTCCCGGGCCGAGCGGGAGTGGGGTCCGAGCCATCGCGAGGTGTTCCGGGTGTGGCGGTCGGCCTGGCCGCTGCTCGCCGCCGGCTTCCGTTTCGGCCCCGAGGCGCGGCGCCTGCTCGCGGGCGGGGGCGCGCTGGAGCGGCTGCACGCCCGGCTGCGCCGGATCGAGCAGGCCTCGGGCCGGGTGCAGGACGAGCGGGCCGCGCTCAAGCGCGCCTACCTGGCGACGATCGCCCTGGAGTCACCCGCCTCGGCGGGGCGGACGTGGTCCGACGACTGGCCCACCGTCCGCGATGAACTGCGCCAGGGCTCCCGCTTCTGACGCTCCGTTGACCGAAACCCTCGCCGGTGACCGGTTCCCACCACTGATCTGACAGTGCCAGGCACTCTTTGGATCAGATCTGTCTGTTTTTGACATGGTCTGTTCGGGCTTCCGGTTCCCGCAATGCGTGTTCCCGATCATGGCCAGAGCTTCCACCCCCGTTTGAGCCTCGGCAGGATGAATTTCCGAGCGAAGAGGGCCGACCGCCCCCTCGGAAAAAGGAATTAACGATGAAGAATCTTGCCGTTCGCATTCACCATATGCTCGGGATTCTCGCCGTTCTGCTGGTCGCCGGACTGGGCGTCCAGAGCAGCGCCGACCCGTACGCGCCCCTGGCCGCCGCCACCCTCGTCTCGGCGCCCAACGCCGACTCCGGCTGGGGTCCGTGAGCCGCGCTCCGGCGTAATTCCCCCCTCCCGAAATTTCTCCGAACAAAGAGGAAACCGACGATGGCGAACCCGTTCGAGGACCCCGACGCCAGCTACCTCGTCCTGGTGAACGACGAGGGCCAGCACTCGCTGTGGCCGGTCTTCAGCCCGGTGCCCGACGGCTGGCAGCAGGTCTTCGGCGCCGCCGGCCGGCAGGACTGCCTCGACTACGTCGAACAGCACTGGCAGGACCTGCGGCCGAAGAGCCTGCTCGCCCAGCAGTCCGGCCACTGACCGCGACAGCCCGGCGCTGAAGCCGCACCACCAGCACAGCAAGACCCGCCAGAACAGCAAGACCCGCCAGAACCGGCCAGAACCGGCCAGAACCGCCGAACCGCGCCACCACGCCACCGCACCGCCGCTCCACCGACCACCCGGGCCGACCGCCCCGAAGGTCGCCGAGCAAGCCGTTCCCGCCACCGCGGGGGCCAGCCGTACGAGGGAGAGAGTCACATGTCCGGGGTCCAGCAGACGCACAGAGCCGACCGGCGGCCGACCCTGACCGCGCTGGTGGACGCCCAGACGTCCCGCACCCCGCAGGCCCCCGCCCTGTACGCCGAGGGCACCACCCTCACGTACGCCGAGCTGGACGCCCGCGCCAACCGGCTGGCCCGGGTGCTCGCGGCCCGCGGCCTGGGCACCGAGGACATCGTCGCGCTCGCCCTGCCGAAGTCCCCCGAGGCCGTCGCCGCGATCCTCGCCGTGGCCAAGACCGGCGCCGCCTGGCTGCCCGCCGACCCGGCCTACCCCGCCGAGCGGCTGCGCCACATGCTGACCGACTCCCGCGCCGCCCTGGTGCTCACCACCGCCGAGGCCGCCGCCCAGCTGCCCGGGACCGGCGCCCCCCGGCTGCTGCTCGACTCCCCCGAGCACCTCGCCGAGCTGGCCGCACTGCCCGGCACCCCCTTCACCGCCGCCGAGCGGGTGCGGCCGCTGAGCGCCGGGAACACCGCGTACGTGATCTACACCTCCGGCTCCACCGGAGTGCCCAAGGGCGTGGCCGTCACCCACACCGGGCTGCCCAGCATGATCGACACCCAGGTCGCCGCCACCGGGGTCGGCCCCGGCAGCCGGGTGCTCCAGGCCGCCTCGCTCAGCTTCGACGTCTCCGTCTCCGACCTGGCCGTGGCACTCTCCACCGGCGCCGCCCTGGTGCTCCCCCGCGAGCAGAGCCAGCTGGTCGGCGAGCCGCTGGCCGCGCTGATCGAGCAGTACGGCGTCACCCACGCCGACATCGCCACCGCGATGGCGGCCACCCTGCCGGACGTGCCGCTGCCCTCCCTGCGCACCCTGATCGGCGGCGGCGAGGCCATCCCGCGCGAACTGGCCGCCCGCTGCGGCCGCGACCGCCTGATGCTCAACAGCTACGGCCCGACCGAGACCACCGTCATCGTCACCATGAGCGAGCCGCTCACCGGCGAGGAGCAGCCCCCCATCGGCCACCCCTGCCAGGACGTGCGCATCCACGTGCTGGACGAGCGGCTGCGCCCGGTCGAGCCGGGCACCGTGGGCGAGCTGTACGTCTCCGGCCCGCACCTGGCCCGGGGCTACCTCGGGCGCCCCGGCCTGACCGCCGAGCGCTTCGTCGCCTGCCCCTTCGGCGAGCCCGGCGAGCCCGGCGAGCGGATGTACCGCACCGGCGACCTCGGCAGCCGACGGCCGGACGGGCAGCTGGACTTCGTCGGCCGGGCCGACGACCAGGTGAAGATCCGCGGCTTCCGGGTGGAGCTCGGCGAGGTCGAGCAGGCCCTCTCCGCCCACCCCGAGGTGCGCCAGGCCGTGGTGCTGGTCCGCGAGGACCGCCCGGGCGAGCGCCGCCTGGTCGGCTACACCGTCGGCGCCGCCGACCCGGCCGAGCTGCGCGCGTACTGCTCCGAGCGGCTGCCCGACCACATGGTGCCCACCGTCGTGGTGCTCGACCGGCTGCCGCTCACGCCCAACGGCAAGGTGGACAAGCGCGCCCTGCCCGCGCCGGTCTTCGCCGCCGCCGAGGAGGGCGGCCGGGCCCCCGCCGGAGAGCTGGAGCACACCCTCGCCCGCCTCTTCGCCGAGGTGCTGGGCCTGCCCGCGGTGGGCGTCACGGACTCCTTCTTCGAGCTCGGCGGCGACTCCATCGTGGCCATCCGGCTCGTCTCCCGGGCCCGGCACGCCGGGCTGCAGCTCACCCCCCGCGAGGTGTTCCTCTCGCCGACCGTCGAGGCACTGGCCCGGATCGCCCGACCGCTGGAGGGGCCGGTCGTCGCCGAACCCGCCGGCGCCGGCCTCGGCGAGGTGCCGCCGACGCCCATCGTGCACTGGCTGGCCGCGCAGCACGGCGCCGTCGAGAGCTTCTACCAGTCGACCCTGCTCACCCTCCCCGCCGGGAGCGGGCCCGAGCACGTGGCCACGGCCCTCCAGGCGCTGCTCTACCACCACGACGTCTTCCGCGCCCGCACCTCCCCGCTCGCCGAGCGCCCCTGGACCCTGCACGTCCCCGCCCCCGGCGCCGTCCCCGCCGAGGCCGCGCTGCGGCACGTCGCGGGCCCGGCCACCGAGGAGGCGCTGCGCGCCGAGACCGAGGCCGCCCGCGAGCGCCTCTCGCCCGAGGACGGCCGGATGCTCCAGGCCGTCCGGTTCGACGCCGGGCCGGGCCTGTCCCCGCAGCTCCTGCTCGTGATCCACCACCTGGCGGTGGACGGCGTCACCTGGCGCATCGTCGAGGAGGACCTGCTCGCCGCCCTCGCCGCCCTCCGCGAGGGCCGGGCCGTGGCGCTGGCGCCGGTGCCCACCTCCTTCCGCCGCTGGGCCCAGCGGCTCACCGCCGAGGCCGGGACCGACCGTCGGGCCGCCGAACTCCCGCTCTGGGAGGCCGCCCTGGCCACCCCGGACCCGCTGCTCGGCGAGCGCCCGCTCGACCCGGCCCGGGACACCTACGCCACCGAGGGCGTCCTGCGGCTCGTGCTGCCCGCCGAGACCACCCAGGCGCTGCTGACCCGGGTCACGGCGGCCTACCACGCGCAGGTCAACGACGTGCTGCTGACCGCGCTGGCGCTCGCCCTCGGCCACTGGCGCGGCGCGGCGACCACCGGTCCGGACGGCGCCGTGCTGGTGACCGCGGAGGGCCACGGCCGCGAGGAGATCGTCGACGGCGTCGACCTGCACCGCACCGCCGGCTGGTTCACCTCCCTCTACCCCGTCCGGCTCGCCCCCGGGGCGCTGCCCTGGTCCGAGGTCACCGCGGCCGGCCCCGGGCTCGGCCGGGCCCTCGGCCGGGTCAAGGAGCAGCTGCGCGCCGTCCCGGACAACGGCATCGGCTACGGCCTGCTGCGCCACCTCAACCCGGCCACCGCCGCCGTGCTGGCGGGGTACGCCGATCCGCAGGTCGAGTTCAACTACCTGGGCCGCTTCGCGCCGGAGGGCGTCACCGCCGAGGACGTGCTCGCCGGCACCGAGGCGATGAGCGAGGGCGCCGCGACCGGGCTCGCGCTCGGCCGGGTGCTCGGCCTGGACGCCACCACCGTCGACACCCCGCAGGGCCCGCTGCTGGTCGCCCAGTGGTCCTACGCCACCGGGCTGCTCACCGAGGAGCGCGTGGCCGCGCTCGCCGAGGCGTGGTTCACCGCGCTGCGCGCGCTCGCCGAGCACGCCGACCGGCCGGACGCGGGCGGACACACCCCCTCCGACTTCCCGCTCGTCACGCTCGACCAGTCCGAACTGGACCAGCTCGCCGAACACCACGCCCCCGCCCGCCTGGTGGACGTCTGGCCCACCTCGCCGCTCCAGCAGGGCATGGCCTTCCACGCGGCGTACGACACCGACGGCGCCGACGTCTACACCTCCGTCTGCACCTTCGACCTCACCGGCCCGGTGGACGCCGACCGGCTGCGCGCCGCCGCCGAGGCGCTGCTGCTGCGCCACCCCAACCTCAAGGCGGGCTTCCACCAGCGCCCCGACGGCCCGCCCGTGCAGGCCGTGCCGGACGGCGTCGAACTGCCCTTCACCGTCCTCGACCTGACGGCGCACGCCGACCCGCGGGCCGAGGCCGCGCGGATCGCCGCCGCCGAGTACGGCCGCCGCTTCGACCTCGCCCGGCCGCCGCTGCTGCGCTACACCCTGCTCACCCTCGCCCCCGGGCGCCACCAGCTGATCGCCGCCGCGCACCACATCCTGCTGGACGGCTGGTCCACCCCGCTGTTCGCCGAGGAGCTGTGGGGCCTGTACTTCCAGCAGCCGATGCCCCCGGCCGCCCCCTACCGCGAGTACCTGCGCTGGCTCACCCGGCGCGACGGCGCCGCCGCCCGCGCCGCCTGGGCCCAGGCCCTGGCGGGCGCCGACGAGCCCACCCTGCTGGCCCCCGGCCGCTCCGCCGCCGCCCCGCAGCTGCCGCTGCGCCTGCACACCGGCCTCACCCCGGCGGCCACCGAGGCGCTGGCCCGCACCGCCCGCCGCTACGGCGTCACCCTCAACACCCTCGTCCAGGCCGCCTGGGGCGTGCTGCTGGCCCGGCTCACCGGGCGCGAGGACGTGCTCTTCGGCACCACCGTCTCCGGCCGGCCGCACGACCTGCCGGGCGTGGAGCGGATGGTGGGCCTGCTCATCAACACCGTGCCGGTGCGCGTCGCCCTCGACCCGGCCGAGAGCTGGGGGCAGCTGCTGCTGCGCCTCCAGCACGAGCAGTCCGCGCTGCTGGACCACCAGCACCTCAGCCTCACCGAGATCCAGCAACTCGCCGGAGTGGGCAGCCTGTTCGACACCGTCACGGTGTACGGCAACTACCCGGACCCGTCCGCCCTGGACGAGGCCGACCCGAGCGGCGCCACCCACGTCACCCTGGTCGAGGACGTCGACAGCGCGCACTACCCGCTGCTGCTGGCCCTCACCCCGGGCGACGGCCTCCAGCTGCGCCTGGACCACCGGCCCGACGCCTTCACCCCCGCCGAGGCGCGCACCCTGCTGGACCGCTTCCTCGCCCTGCTCGACCGGATCGTCGCCGACCCGGCCGAACTCGTCGGCGCCGTCGAGGTGTTGACCGAGGAGGAGCGCGAGCGGCTGCTGACCCGCGGGACCGGCGCCACCGCGCCGCTGCCGGAGGCCGCGCTGCCCGAGCTGTTCGAGGCGCGGGCCGCCGCGACGCCCGACGCGGTCGCGCTCACGGCCGAGGACGTCGAGCTGACCTACGCCGAACTCAACGCGCGGGCGAACGGGTTGGCGGTGCGACTGGTCGAGGCCGGGGTCCGCGCCGAGACCCCCGTCGCGCTGCTGATGGAGCGCTCGGCCGCCCTGGTGGTGGCGATCCTGGCCGTGCTCAAGGCCGGCGGCGCGTTCGTGCCGCTGGACGACGCGCAGCCGGCCGAACGCCTGCGGGCCGTCCTCGCGGACTCCGGGGCCCGGCTGGTGCTGGCCGACACCGCCCACCGGGCGCACCCCGCGCTGACCGGGCTGGACGTGCTGGACCCCGAGGGCCACGGGACCGCCGGGAACCTCGGACTCCCCCTGAGCGCCGACCAGTTGGCGTACGTGATGCACACCTCCGGCTCGACCGGCGTGCCCAAGGGCATCGGCGTCGCCCACCGGTCCGTGGTCGACCTCGCGCTCGGCGGGGAGTTCACGGGCGGCGGCCACGAACGCGTCCTGCTGCACTCCCCCGTCGCCTTCGACGCCTCCACCTACGAGCTCTGGGTCCCGCTGCTCTCGGGCGGCCGCGTGGTGGTCGCCCCGGCCGGGCGGCTCGGCGTCGCCGAGCTGGCGACCGCGATCGGCCGGGGGCGGGTCGGCGCCGCCTGGATGACGGTCGGGCTCTTCAACGTGCTGGCCGCCGAGGCCCCGGAGACCTTCGCCGGGCTGCGCGAGGTGTGGACGGGCGGGGACATCGTCTCGCCGGCCGCCATCCGGCGGGTGCTGGAGCACTGCCCCGGCCTGCGGGTGGTGAACGGCTACGGGCCGACGGAGACGACCACCTTCGCGACCCGCCACCCGATGGCCACCGCCGCCGAGGTGCCGGCCGCCGTGCCGATCGGGCGTCCGCTGCCCAACACCCGGGCGTACGCGCTGGACGCCGGGCTGCGCCCGGTCCCCGTCGGCGTCGCCGGCGAGCTGTACGTCGCGGGCGCCGGACTGGCCCGGGGCTACGTCGGCCGCGCCGGCCTGACCGCCGAGCGCTTCGTGGCCTGCCCCTTCGGCGAGCCCGGCGGCCGGATGTACCGCACCGGCGACGTGGTGCGCTGGACCACCACGGGCGAACTGGAGTTCGTCGGCCGCGCCGACGACCAGGTCAAGCTGCGCGGCTTCCGGATCGAACTCGGCGAGGTGGAGGCCGCGTTCACCGCCCACCCGGCCGTCGGCCAGGCCGTCGCCGTGGTCCGCCAGGACCAGCCGGGCGACAAGCGCCTGGTCGCCTACGTCACGGGCCCCGTCCGGCCCGACGAGCTGCGCGCCTTCGTCGCCGACCGCCTGCCCGGCTACATGGTGCCCGCCGCGATCGTCACCCTCGACGCGCTGCCCGTCACCCCCAACGGCAAGGTCGACCGCCGCGCCCTGCCCGCCCCCGACTACAGCGGCGCCGCCGCCGGCCGGGCCCCTCGCACCGGCACCGAGCAGGCGCTCTGCGAACTCTTCGCCGAGGTCCTCGGATTGGCCTCGGTCGGCATCGACGACAGCTTCTTCGACCTGGGCGGCCACTCGCTGCTCGCCACCAAGCTGGTCAGCCGCGCCCGCACCGCCCTCGGCACGGAGCTGCCGATCCGCGCGCTCTTCGACCACCCGACGGTGGCCGCCCTGGCCGCCGCCCTGCCCGCCTCCGGCGCGGCCCGCCCGGCCCTGCGGCCCGTCACCCGACCGGAGCGCGTCCCGCTGTCCTCCGCGCAGCAACGCCTGTGGTTCATCGAGCAGTTCGAGGGCCCAAGCGCCCTCTACAACACGCCCGTCGCCCTCCGGCTGACCGGCGCCCTCGACCGCCCCGCGCTGGAAGGCGCGCTGCGGGACGTGGTGGCCCGGCACGAGGTGCTGCGCACCGTCTTCCCGACCACCGACGGCCAGCCGCACCAACTGGTCGCCGAGGCCCCCGAGTCGATCCTGCGGACCATACCCGTGGCCACCGAGGAGGCGCTCCGGGCCGCCCTGGCCGAGGCCGGCGGGCAGGTCTTCGACCTCGCCCACGACCTGCCCGTCCGCGCCACGCTGCTCTCCCTCCCCCACGACGAACACGTCCTGCTCGTCCTCATGCACCACATCGCCACCGACGGCTGGTCCGTCGCCCCCCTCCTGCACGACCTCGCCACCGCCTACCAGGCCCGACTGGCCGGCACCGAGCCGCAGTGGAAGCCGATGCCGGTGCAGTACGCCGACTACACCCTCTGGCAGCACGAACTCCTCGGCACCCCGCAACAGCCCACCGCCCTGCTCACCGAACAACTCGCCCACTGGCAGCAGGCATTGTCCGGCCTCCCGGAGGAACTGGCACTCCCCTACGACCGGCCGCGACCGACCGCGCCCAGCCACCGGGGCGGCGCCGCCGAGTTCGAGGTCGGCACCGAACTGCACACCGCCCTGGCCGAGTTGGCGGGCAAGCAGAACGCCAGCCTCTTCATGGCCCTGCAAGCCGCCGTCGCCACCCTCTACACCCGCCTCGGCGCCGGCACCGACCTCCCGCTCGGCACCCCCGTCGCCGGACGCACCGACGAAGCCCTCGACGACCTGGTCGGCTTCTTCGTCAACACCCTGCTGCTGCGCACCGACACCACCGGCAACCCCACCTTCCGGGAACTGCTGGACCGCGTCCGCCGCACCGACCTCGACGCCTACGACCACCAGGACATCCCCTTCGAGCGCCTGGTCGAACACCTCAACCCCCCGCGCACCACCCGCCACCCCCTCTTCCAGTCGCTCGTCGCCCTGGAGAGCGGCCCGGCGGTGCCCGCCGCCTTCGGCGACCTCACCTGCGCGGACCACCCCTTCGAGCTGGACGTGGCCAAGTTCGACCTGTCCTTCCGCTTCACCGAACAGGGCCCCCAGGCGGGCCTGTCGGTGGCGGTCGAGTACGCGGCCGACCTCTTCGACCACACCACCGCGACCGCCCTCGCCGAACGGCTGCTGCGCGTCCTGCGCGCCGTCGCCGCCGACCCGGACACCCCGATCGGCAGCATCGACATCCTCGACCCCGCCGAACGCGAGGACCTGCTCACCGGCTGGAACGGACCGACGGCCCCGGTGCCCGACGCCACCCTGCCGCAGCTGTTCGAGGCCCGGGCCGCCGCCACCCCCGACGCCACCGCCCTGATCACCGGCACCGCGCAGCTCAGCTACGCCGAACTCGACTCCCGGGCCGAGCACTTGGCGTCCCACCTCGCCGAGTCGGGCGTCGGCGCCGACACCCCGGTGGTCCTCCTGATGGACCGCTCCGCCGACCTGGTGACGGCGATCCTGGCGGTGGCCAAGGCCGGCGGCACCTACGTCCCGCTGGACGACCGGCACCCGGCCGAGCGGCTGCGGCAGATCACCGCCGAGACGCGGGCGGCGCTCGTCCTGGTCGATCCCGCGCACCAGGGCCACCCGCTGGCCACCGACGCCCCCTGCCCCGTCCTGCCGCTCACCGAGGGCTGGTTCGACGGCCCGCGCAGGCGGCGCGCCCAGCCCGCCGGGCTCCACCCGGAGCAGCTCGCGTACGTGATGTTCACCTCCGGATCCACCGGGGTGCCCAAGGGAATCGCCATCACCCACCGGGACGTGGTGCAGCTCGCGACGGACCCGTGCTGGCACCACCCCGACGGGCTGCGGGTGCTCTTCCACGCACCGCACGCCTTCGACGCCTCGACCTACGAACTGTGGGCGCCGCTGCTCTCCGGCGGCCAGGTGGTCGTCGCGCCGCAGGGCGACCTGGACGCCTCCGCCATCCGCGAGCTGGTCCGGGTGCACGGGCTCACCCACGTCCACGTCACCGCCGGGCTGTTCCGCGTCATCGCGGAGGAGGACCCGGGCATCTTCACCGGCGTGCGCGAGGTGCTGACCGGTGGGGACGTCGTCTCCGCCCCGGCCGTCCGCCGGGTGCTGGAGGCCGTCCCGGGCATCGCGGTGCGGGCACTGTACGGGCCGACCGAGACGACGCTGTGCGCGACCCAGTTCCCGATGCCGACCGTCTCGGCGGTCCCGAACGTGGTACCGATCGGCCGCCCGCTGGCCAACACCCGCGCATACGTGCTCGACAACGCGCTACAGCCCGTACCCGCCGGCGTGGCAGGCGAGCTGTACATCGCCGGCGCCGGACTCGCCCGCGGCTACACCGGCCGCCCCGCCCTCACCGCCGAACGCTTCGTCGCCTGCCCGTTCCTCACCGGCGAGCGCATGTACCGCACCGGCGACCTCGCCCGCTGGACCACCGACGGCATCCTGGAATTCCTCGGCCGCGCCGACGACCAGGTCAAGATCCGCGGCTTCCGCATCGAACTCGGCGAAGTCGAAACCGCCTTCACCGCCCACCCCGCCGTCGGCCAAGCCCTCGCCCACGTCCGCGAAGACCAGCCCGGCGACAAACGCCTCGTCGTCTACACCACCCTCACCACAGGCAGCGTCACTCCCGGCGAACTGCGCGCCGCCGTCACCGACACCCTCCCCAGCTACATGCTCCCCGCCGCCGTCGTCATCCTCGACACCCTCCCCGTCACCGCAAACGGCAAAGTCGACCGCCGCGCCCTCCCCGCCCCCGACTACACCGGCACCACCGAAGGCCGCGCCCCGCGCAACGACACCGAACAGACGCTCTGCGCACTCTTCGCCGACGTCCTCGGACTCACCACCGTCACCATCGACGACCGCTTCTTCGACCTCGGCGGCCACTCCCTCCTCGCCACCAGGCTGGTCAGCCGCATCCGCGCCGCCCTCGGTACGGAGCTGCCGATCCGCACCCTGTTCGACGCTCCCACGGTCGCCGCTCTGGCCGCCGTCCTGCCCGAGCGCGAGCAGACGGCCGCGCCGAAGAAGGCCCGCCCGGCCCTGCGGCCGATGCGCCGCCCGGGCGGCCCGGCCTGACCTGCCGCCCACGTCGCGGCCCCGTCCACCGCAGGATGCGCGCCCGCCGCCGGCCCGGCCGGCGGCGAGGCCCGCCACGTCCCGCGGCCGCCGAACCCCACCAGCCCCACCCGCCCCAGCAGTCACAGCACCCGTAAGTCGCCAGTCGGAGGCAGACCTTGATCCCGTTGTCGTTCGCCCAGCAGCGGCTCTGGTTCATCGAGCAGTTCGAGGGCCCGAGCGCCCTCTACAACACGCCGTTCGCCCTCCGGCTGACCGGCGAGCTCGACGCCGCCGCCCTCGAAGGCGCGCTGTGGGACGTGGTGGCCCGGCACGAGGTGCTGCGCACCGTCTTCCCGACCACCGACGGCCAGCCCCACCAGCACATCCTCGACCAGGGTCGCCCGCCGCTGCACCGGGTGCCGGTAGCCGACGAGACCGAGCTGTCCGAGCGGCTGCGCGAGGACGCCGGGCAGGTCTTCGACCTCGCCGCCGACCTCCCCGTCCGCGCCTGGCTGTACGCCCTCCCCGCGCCGGGCGAGCACGTCCTGCTGCTGCTGACGCACCACATCGCCAGCGACGGCTGGTCCGTCGCCCCGCTCTTCCGCGACCTCGCCACCGCGTACGAGGCCCGGCTCGCCGGCACCGAACCGCAGTGGGAGCCGCTGCCGGTGCAGTACGCCGACTACACCCTCTGGCAGCGCGAGCTGCTCGGCGAGGAGGACGACCCGGAGAGCGTCGTCTCCCTGCAACTCACCTACTGGCAGCAGGCGTTGTCCGGCCTCCCGGAGGAACTGGCGCTCCCCTACGACCGCCCGCGCCCGACCGCGCCCACCCGCCGGGGCGGGGCCGCCGAGTTGGAACTCGACGTCGAACTGCACACCGCCCTGGCCGAGTTGGCGGGCCGGCAGAACGCCAGCCTCTTCATGGCCCTGCAAGCCGCCGTCGCCACCCTCTACACCCGCCTCGGCACGGGCACCGACCTGCCGATCGGCACCGTCGTCGCCGGCCGCACCGACGAAGCCCTCGACGACCTGGTCGGCTTCTTCGTCAACACCCTGCTGCTGCGCACCGACACGTCCGGCAACCCGAGCTTCCGGGAACTGCTGGACCGCGTCCGCCGCACCGACCTCGACGCCTACGACCACCAGGACATCCCCTTCGAGCGCCTGGTCGAACACCTCAACCCCACCCGCACCGCCGGCCACCCCCTCTTCCAGTCGCTCGTCACCCTGAACACGGAACGGGCCGACGACCTCGCCTTCGGCCCGGTGTCGGCCCGGCCGGTCGAGGCCGGCGAGGCCCAGGCCCAGTTCGACCTGAACTTCAACTTCGTCGAGCACCTCACGGCGGACGGCGACTGCCTCGGCGTCCGCGGCGCCGTCGACTACGCGGCCGACCTCTTCGACCACGCCACCGCCACCGCCCTCGCCGAACGGCTGCTGCGCGTCCTGCGCGCCATCGCCGCCGACCCCGACGCCCCGATCGGCAGCATCGACATCCTCGACCCCGCCGAACGCGAGCACCTGCTCACCGGCTGGAACGGACCGACCGCCCCGGTGCCCGACACCAGCCTGCCCCGGCTGTTCGAGGCCCAGGCCGCCGCCACCCCCGACGCCACCGCCCTGATCACCGACGCCGAACAGCTCAGCTACGCCGAACTGAACGGACGCGCCAACCGCCTCGCCGCCCTGCTGCTGGCACGCGGCCTAACCACCGAACAGCCCGTGGCGGTGCTGATGGAGCGCTCCGCCGGGCTGCTCACGGCCGTCCTCGCGATCGCCAAGGCGGGCGGCACCTACGTCCCGCTGGACGACCGCTACCCGCTGGACCGGCTCCAGCACATCCTCACCGACACCCGCACCGGCCTGCTGCTCACCGACCCGGCCCACCACGGGCACCCGGTCCTCGCCACCGGCGGCTTCGCCACCGTCGAGGTCACCGACGCGCTGCTCGCCACCGCCCCCGAGGCGGGCGACCCGGCCGTGCCCGTGCACCCCGGCCAGCTGGTCTACGTGATGTACACCTCGGGCTCGACCGGCCTACCCAAGGGCGTCGCCGTCACCCACCGCAACGTCGTGGACCTGCTGGGCAACCAGCACTTCCGCGAAGGCCACCACGAGCGCGTCCTGCTGCACTCGCCCACCGCCTTCGACGCCTCCACCACCGAGATCTGGGCGCCGCTCGTCACCGGCGGGGCGATCGTGCTGGCCGAGCCCGGCGAACTGGACATCCGGCGCCTCGCCGAGACCATCACCACCCACCGGGTGACCCTGGTCCAGGCGCCGTCGGGCCTGCTGCGGCTGATGGCCGAGGAGACGCCGGAGGCCTTCCGGGCCGTCCGGCAGGTGTGGACCGGCGGCGACGTCGTCCCGCCCGAGGCCGTCCGCCGGCTCTTCCAGGCGTGCCCGGACACCTCCGTCGTCGCGGTCTACGCGCCCACCGAGACGACGGCCATCAAGACCACCTTCACCATGACCCCCGCCTCGGCGGTCCCGAACGTGGTGCCGATCGGCCGCCCGCTGGCCAACACCCGCACATACGTGCTCGACAGCACCTTGCAGCCCGTACCCGCCGGCGTGGCAGGCGAGCTGTACATCGCCGGCGCCGGACTCGCCCGCGGCTACACCGGCCGCCCCTCCCTCACCGCCGAACGCTTCGTCGCCTGCCCGTTCACCACCGGCGAGCGTATGTACCGCACCGGCGACCTCGCCCGCTGGACCACCGACGGCATCCTGGAATTCCTCGGCCGCGCCGACGACCAGGTCAAGATCCGCGGCTTCCGCATCGAACTCGGCGAAGTCGAAACCGCCTTCACCGCCCACCCCGCCGTCGGCCAAGCCCTCGCCCACGTCCGCGAAGACCAGCCCGGCGACAAACGCCTCGTCGTCTACACCACCCTCACCACCACCTCGACCGACAGCGTCACTCCCGGCGAACTGCGCGCCGCCGTCACCGACACCCTCCCCAGCTACATGCTCCCCGCCGCCGTCGTCATCCTCGGCACCCTCCCCGTCACCGCCAACGGCAAAGTCGACCGCCGCGCCCTCCCCGCCCCCGACTACACCGGCACCACCGAAGGCCGCGCCCCCCGCAACACCACCGAACAAACCCTCTGCACACTCTTCGCCGACGTCCTCGGACTCACCACCGTCACCATCGACGACCGGTTCTTCGACCTCGGCGGCCACTCCCTCCTCGCCACCAGGCTGGTCAGCCGCATCCGCACCACCCTCAGCACCGAACTGCCCATCCGGGCCCTGTTCGACGCCCCGACCGTCGCCGCCCTGGCCGCCGTCCTGCCCGCCTCCGGCACGGCCCGCCCGACCCTGCGGCCCGTCGACCGGCCCGAGCGCATCCCGCTCTCCCCGGCGCAGCAACGCCTGTGGTTCATCGACCAGTTCGAGGGCCCCAACGCGCTCTACAACACCCCGTGCTCGGTGCGCCTGACCGGCCGGATCGACGCCCCCGCCCTCCAGGCGGCGCTGACGGACGTCCTCGACCGCCACGAGGTGCTGCGCACCGTCTACCCGGCGACCGACGGCCAGCCGCACCAGCTGATCGTCGAGCGCCCCGAACTCCCGCTGCACACCGTGTCGGTGGCCACCGAGGAGGCGCTCCGGGCCGCCCTGGCCGAGGCCGGCGGGCAGGTCTTCGACCTCGCCCACGACCTGCCCGTCCGCGCCACGCTGCTCTCCCTCCCCCACGACGAACACGTCCTGCTCGTCCTCATGCACCACATCGCCACCGACGGCTGGTCCGTCGCCCCCCTCCTGCACGACCTCGCCACCGCCTACGAAGCCCGCCTCGCCGGCACCGAACCGCAGTGGCAGCCACTCCCCGTGCAGTACGCCGACTACGCCCTCTGGCAGCACGAACTCCTCGGCACCCCGCAACAGCCCACCGCCCTGCTCACCGAACAACTCGCCCACTGGCAGCAGGCATTGTCCGGCCTCCCGGAGGAACTGGCACTCCCCTACGACCGCCCCCGCCCGACCGCGCCGACCCGCCGGGGCGCGGCGGTGGAACTGCACCTGGACGGTGAACTTCACGGCGCCCTGGTCGAGTTGGCGCAGCAGAGCAAGGCCAGCGTGTTCATGGTGATGCAGGCGGCACTCGCCACCACGCTGGGCCGCCTCGGCGCGGGCACCGACGTGCCGATCGGCACCGTCGTCGCCGGCCGCACCGACGAAGCCCTCGACGACCTGGTCGGCTTCTTCGTCAACACCCTGGTGCTGCGCACCGACACGTCCGGCGACCCGAGCTTCCGGGAGCTGCTGGAGCGCGTCCGGATCGGCACCCTGGACGCCTTCGGGCACCAGGACGTGCCCTTCGAGCGCCTGGTCGAGCTGCTCAACCCGGCGCGCTCGACGGCGCGGCACCCGCTCTGCCAGGTGATGCTGACCTCGGGCGGCGACGCCGGACAGATCAACTTCGGCGGTCTGCCGGGCCGGGTCGAGGCCCTGGATTCGGACCTCGCCAAGTTCGACCTGACCTTCGCCTTCGGCGAGACCTTCGACCGCGACGGCGCCCCCGCCGGGCTGGAGCTGTCGGTCGAGTACGCCGTCGACCTGTTCGACCGGGCCACGGCGGCGGCGACGGCCGCGCGGTTCGAGCGCGCCCTGCGCGCGGTGCTGGCCGACCCGGACCAGCGGGTGGGCCAGGTGGAGATCCTGGCGCCGGAGGAGCGCCGGCAGCTGATCACGGCCTGGAACGACACCGACCACCCCGTCGCCCCCGCCACCTTCCCGGCGCTCTTCCAGGCCCAGGCCGCCGCCCGCCCCGACGCCGTCGCGCTCGCCTTCGGCGCCGAGCAGCTCAGCTACGCCGAGCTGAACGGACGCGCCAACCGCCTCGCCCGGCTGCTCACCGCACACGGCGCGGGCCCCGAGCGTTTCGTCGCGATCGCCCTGGACCGCTCGATCGAGCTCATCGTCGCCCAGCTCGCCGTCCTCAAGGCCGGCGCGGCCTTCCTCCCGCTCGACCCGCGCTACCCGGCCGACCGCATCGCCTACATGCTCGCCGACGCCGCGCCCGTCCTGGTCCTCACCACCGGCACGGTGGCCGCCGGCCTGCCGGCCGACAGCGCCGTCCCGCGCCTGCTGGTCGAGGAGCTCGACACCTCCGGCCACCCGTCGCACGACCTCACCGACGCCGAAACCGACGCCGAAACCGGCACCGAACCCGGCACCGCCACCGACGCCGCCGCGTACGTCATCTACACCTCCGGCTCCACCGGCCGCCCCAAGGGCGTCGTCGTCCCCCACACCGGCCTCGCCGCCCTGGTCGAGAGCCAGCGCCGGAGCCTGGCCGTGACCCCGGACAGCCGCTACCTGCTGTTCGCCTCCCCCTCCTTCGATTCCGCCATCGCCGAGCTCAGCCTGGCCCTGCTCACCGGCGCCCGCGCCGTCCTCGCCGACGCCGACCAGCTGCTGCCCGGCCCCGCCCTGGCCGAACTGATCGCCGAGCAGGGCGTCACGCACCTCACCCTGCCGCCGACCGCCCTGGCCGTGCTGCCGCCCGACGCGCTCGCGCACGTCGAGACCCTGGCCGTCGCCGGGGAGGCCTGCCCGCCCGACCTCGTCGAGCACTGGTCCGCCCGCCTGCGGATGGTCAACGCCTACGGGCCGACGGAGTCCACCGTCTGCGCCAGCATGACCACCCCGCTGTCCGGCCGGATCGCACCACCGCTGGGCCGGCCCGTCCTGAACACCCGGCTGCACGTCCTGGACGCCGCCCTGCAGCCCGTCCCCGCCGGGATCGTCGGCGAGCTCTACCTCGCGGGCGCCGGCCTGGCCAGGGGCTACCTCAACCGGCCCGGCCTGACCGCCGAGCGCTTCGTCGCCAACCCCTACGGCGCCCCCGGCAGCCGGATGTACCGCACCGGCGACCTCGCCCGCCGCCGGGCCGACGGCTCCCTGGAGTACCTCGGCCGCACCGACCACCAGGTCAAGGTCCGGGGTTTCCGCATCGAACCCGGCGAGATCGAGGCCGCCCTCGTCCGGCACCCCTCCCTCGCCCAGGCCTTCGTCCTGGTCCGCGAGGACCGCCCCGGCGACCGGCGTCTGGTCGGCTACGCCGTGGCCCGGCCCGGACAGACGGTCGACCAGGCCCTCCTGCGGGCCCACGTCGGCGCGACCCTGCCCGACCACATGGTGCCCTCGGCCGTCGTGGCCCTGGACGCCCTCCCCCTCACCGCCAACGGCAAGGTCGACCGCCGCGCCCTCCCCGCCCCCGACACCGCCGCCTGGACCGGCGCCGGCCGGGCACCCGGCACGCCGCAGGAGGAGGTGCTCTGCGGGCTGTTCGCCGACGTGCTCGGGCTCGAACGGGTCGGCGTGGACGACAACTTCTTCGAGCTCGGCGGGCACTCGCTGCTGGCCGCGCGCCTGGTCGCGGGGCTGCGGGAGCTGGTCGGCGCGGGCGAGGGGATCGGGGTCCGCACCGTGTTCGAGGCGCCGACCGTCGCCGGGCTCGCCGAGCGGCTCGCCCGCGGGCCGGGCGCCGAGAGCTTCCCCGTCCTGCTGCCGATCCGCACCCGGGGCTCGCGCCCGCCGCTGTTCTGCGTCCACCCGGCCGCGGGCATCAGCTGGGTGTACACGGGGCTGCTGCGCCACCTCGACGCCGAGCAGCCGATCTACGGCCTCCAGGCCCCGGGCCTGGCCGATCCGGACCACCGCCCTTCCTCCGTCGCGGAGTTGGCGCGCGACTACCTCGCGCAGATCCGCGCCGTCCGCCCCGAGGGCCCGTACGCCCTGCTCGGCTGGTCCTTCGGCGGGGCCGTCGCCCACGCGATCGCCGCGCTGCTGCGCGAGCAGGGCGAGGAGGTCCGGCTGCTGGCCCTGCTGGACGCCTACCCGGGCACCGGCGAGGCCGGGCCCGAGCAGGGGCGGGACGACCCGGAGCAGTTGGCGGTGATCCTCGACTCGCTCGGCCACCCGGCCGGGGAGATCGGCGCCTGGCCCGAGGACGAGGACGGCTACGCCGAGCTGGTCCGGCACGGCGAGGGCCCGCTCGCGGGCCTCAGCGGCGCCGCGGTGGCCCGGGTGGTCGCGGTCTTCCGGACCAACGCCGAGCTGGCGCACGCGCTCCCGCTGCCCGGCTACGACGGCGACGCGGTGGTCTTCACCGCCGCCAAGGACCGCCCGGCCGACGCCCCCGACCCGGACGGCTGGCGCCCCCACGTGGGCGGCCGGATCGACGTCCACGAGGTGCCGAGCACCCACGGCGCCATGACGGGCCCCGAGGCGCTCGCCGTCATCGGCCCGGTGCTCGCCGCCCGCCTGACCGACCGACCGGCCACCTGACCGACCGGCCTCCTGACCAACCGACCGGCCACCTGACCGACCGGCCTCCTGACCCGCCGACTTTCGCATCCCTTCCGACCGCAGGCCACCGACCTGCACCCACCGCACGGGCCGCACCCGGCCCGCCCACCGAGAAACGGACACCACCATGACCACTGCCGCCATCCCCGACACCTGGCGCGGCGTCACCCCGTCGCCCATCACGTCGACCGACGCCTACAACGGCTTCATCGCCGCCAACGTGATCTTCGCGCTGGACCGGATCGGCGTGCTGGAGAAGCTCGGGCGCGGCGAGCCGCTCTCGGCCGTCGAGGCCACCGCCCAGGGCGGCGACACCGCCCGGACCGAGGCCGTCCTGCGCGCCGCCGCCGACTGCGGCTACGTCAAGGCCGACGGCGGCACCTACGTGCCCACCGAGGTGGGTCTCGAAGTCGCCGCCGCGCGCGGCTACTTCACCTGGGCCGTCGGCGGGTACCACGACGTGTTCGGCCGTGCCGGGCACCTGAGCGCGGGGACGCACCGCTACAGCGAGGACGTCCTGCGCGACGAGGCGATGGTCGCCCTCGGCTCCGCCCAGTGCGACCAGTCGCTGTTCGCCGCGCAGCTGACCGACGTGCTCTCCGGCATCGACTTCCGCACCATCGCCGACCTGGGCAGCGGCACCTCCGCCCGGGTGCGCCGGGTGGTCGGGCAGCGCGAGGGCACCCGGGGCCTGGGCATCGACATCAGCCGCCCGGCCACCGACATCGCCCGCCGCGACATCGTCACGGCCGGGATGCAGGACCGCGTCACCGCCGTCCGGGCCGACGTCCTGGGCCTGCTCGGCACCCAGATCGACAACGACGCCGAGGCCGCCGAGGTGGCCGAGGTCGACACCGTGATGAGCTTCTTCCTGCTGCACGACCTGCTGGCCGACCCGGCCACCCGCTCCTCGATCTTCACCCGGATGCGGGAGGCCTTCCCGAAGGCCCGCACCTTCGTGCTCGGCGACACCATGCTCCGCGGCCCGGGCGAGTCCCAGAGCGCCCTGCCGGTCTTCTCGGTCGGCTTCGAGCTGGCGCACGCGATGATGGGCGTGCCGCTGCACACCAAGGAGACGTACGAGGAGCTGTTCACCGACGCCGGACTGCGGATCGACCGCGTCGAGGCGCTGGCCACCCCGCACTCCTGGCTCTACGTCCTCCAGGCCGACTGATGGCCGCCGCCTCCGCCGCCAGACACCTGCTGGCGCAGAACGAACACCCGGGCCCGCCGCTGCCGTCCGTCGTGGCCGCCCTGGCCTCGGCCGCCGGCGACCTGCACCGGTACCCGGACTTCCGCCCGCAGCGGATCGAGGGGATCATCGCCGACTGGCAGGGCGTCCCGGCCGCTCAGGTCGTGGTCGGCCACGGCTCGGCGGGCGTGGCGCTGGACCTCTTCCACGCCGTCGTCGAGCCCGGCGACAACGTGGTGCACTCGGCGCCCTGCTTCGACGCGTACCCGCTGTTCTGCGAGATCGCCCGGGCCGAGGCCCGGGCCGTCCCGCTCGGCCCCGACGCCCGGCACGACCTGGCCGCGATGGCCGAGCGGCTGGACGAGCGCACCCGGATCGTCGTGCTGTGCAACCCGCACAACCCGACCGGCACGGTCTACTCCTGGGCGGAGCTGACGGACTTCTTCCGCCTGGTCCCGGCCACGGCGCTGATCCTGCTGGACGAGGCGTACGTCGACTTCGCCCGGGACTGGGCGGCCCCGTCGGTGCCGGACCGGATCGCCGAGTGGCCGAACCTGGTGGTGCTGCGCACCCTCTCCAAGTCGCACGGCATCGCCGCCCTGCGGATCGGCTACGCGCTCGCGGAGGAGTCCGTGGCCCAGCGGGTACGGGACCACCAGGTCCCGTACGCGGTGAACCGGCTCCAGGAGGCGGGTCTGCTGGCCGCCGTCTCGGCCCGGGACGAGGTGGACCGGCGGATCGCCGAGATCGCCGCCGAGCGGGAGCGCCTGCGGGCCGAACTGCTGGGTCTGGGCTGGACGGTGGCGCCGAGCCTGACCAACTTCCTCTGGGTCGTCGCGCCGGGTGACCAGCTCCCCCTGCGGGCGGAGCTGGAGCGCCGAGGGGTGGCCGTCCGCTACTACCCCGGCCAGGGCGTCCGGATCGCCGTCGGCGAGAAGGACGCCAACGACGCGGTGATCGAGGGCTTCACCGCCACCGCGCCCGCCGCTCCCTGACGGCACCCCGCGCCTCCCTGCACCTCCTCGCGCACGTCCCCGCGCACGGCGCGTGAGGGCGCACCGTCCGCGCCCCACGCGCCCCACCGCCTCACGCACCTCACGCACCTCACGCGCCGAGCAGCCCAGCGCCCTCAGCACCTCCAGCAACCCAGCACGCCCAGCACTCCCAGCACCCCGAAGCGCCGTCGGCGCAGCGAAGGAACCACGATGCACCCGCTGTTGGCCCGCCCGGAGTTCCGGCGCTACCTCGTCGGGCAGACCCTGTCCGTCCTCGGCGACAGCGCCCTCTCCATCGCCCTCGGCATCTGGGCCAAGGTGCTGACCGGCAGCAACTCCGCCGCCGGGCTGGTGCTGTTCTGCTTCGCCGCGCCGCTGCTGCTCCTGCCGCTGGGCGGCCTGCTCGCCGACCGGGTCCGGCGCAGGCCGCTGCTGGTCGGCGTCAACCTGGTGGTGGCGGCGGGGTTGACGCCCCTGCTGCTCGTCGACGGTCCGGACCGGGTCTGGATCATCTACTGCACGGCCTCGCTCTGCGGTCTCGCCGGGGCCGTGCTGGCCCCGGCACAGAGCGCCCTGCTGCGCACGATCCTGACGGATCGTCAGGACTTCGGCGCGGCAGCCGGGTTCACCCAGAGCGCCCGGGCCGGCACCACGCTGGTCGCGCCGCTGCTCGGCTCGGGCCTCTACAGCTGGCTGGGCGGGCACGCCGTGGCGCTGGCCGACCTCGGCGTGCTGCTGCTGGCGGCCCTGGCCTTCCTCGGCCTGCGGGCGGACGAGCCCAGGCCGGAGCCCTCGGGCCGCCGGTGGCGCACCGAGGTGCTGGCGGGCTTCGCCCACCTGCGCGGTGCGACCGGGCTGCGCCCGCTGGTGGCGGCCACCGCCGTCACGGGCTTCGTCCTGAGCCTGCTCCAGCCGGTGCTGTTCGCGCTGACCCAGCACGGGCTGCACCGCCCGCCGCAGTTCCTCGGCGTGCTGGAGACGACCGAGGCGGTCGGGGCGCTGGGCGGCTCGGTGGTCGGCGGTCTGCTGATCGGCCGGCTCGGGCCGCGCCGGACGGTCATGGCGGGGTCGGTGGTGTTCGGCCTCGGCACGGTCCTGCTGCTCGCGCCGTCCCTCCCCGTGGTGGCGGCCGGCCTGGTGATCGCCGGGGCGGGCATCCCGGCCGCCATGGTCGGCCTCGCCACGGCCGCCCAGGCGGCCACGCCGCCCCAGCTGATGGGCCGCGCCCAGGCGGCCGTCAACCTCTCGCTCACCGCGCCGCAGGCCCTCGCGGTCGGCGTCGGCTCCGGACTGGTGGCCGCCCTGGACTTCCGGGTCGTGCTGGCCGTGATGGTGCTCGGCGCCCTGCTCGCGGCCGCCCACCTGCTCGGCAAGCCCGAGGCCCCGACCGGGCCCGAAGCCCCCGACGGCACCGCGGCCTCCGCCGGGACCGAGACCTCCGCCGAAACCGCGGCCCCCGAGGAGCCCGAGAGCCCCACCGCGCCTCCGGCCGGCTCCGAGAGCCCCACCGAGCCCGGGAGCGCCCCGGACCTCCAGCGCACCTGATCACCCGATCACCCTCGACACCTCCTCTCCTCCTCACCAGAAAGCTCCTCAGATGACCGACCGCTCCTCGCCCACCGCCGCCCCGCTCCCCGTCGAACTGGACCACGTCGAGTTCTACCTGTCCGACCTCACCGCCGAGACCACCCGGCTGACCAGCGAGTACGGCTTCGAGCTGCTCGTCCCGCCCACCGAGCGCGGCGAGGCCGCCGAGCGCTGCCTCTCGGCGCTGGTCGGGCAGGGCACCATCCGGCTGCTGCTCACCCAGCCGCTGGCCGGCGGCCACCCGGCCACCGGCTACCTGGCCCGGCACGGCGACGGCGTGGGCGCACTGGCCCTGCGGGTGCCGGACGCCGCCGACGCCTACCGGACGCTGACCGGCCGGGGCGCCGACGGCCTGCGCCCGCCGCAGGCCGCGCACGGCTGCGTCACGGCGGTGGTCGGCGCCTTCGGCGACGTGGTGCACACCCTGATCGAACGCGGCCCCGAGGCCCCCGCCGGCCGGATCCCCGGCCTGCCGGACGCCCTCCCCGTGACCGGTGCCGGCACGGTGGGCCTGCGCTCCGTCGACCACTTCGCGGTCTGCGTCCCCTCCGGCGAGCTGCGCGAGACCGTCCGCCGGTACTGCGAGGTCTTCGGCTTCCGGATGATCTTCGAGGAGCGGATCGAGGTCGGTGCCCTCGGCATGGACTCGGCGGTCGTGCAGAGCGCCGACCACAGCGTCACGCTCACCCTGATCGAGCCGCTCAGCCCGGACGCGGGCGGCCAGATCGCCTCCTTCCTCGCCGACCACGGCGGCGCCGGGGTGCAGCACGTGGCCTTCTCCTCCGCCGACGCCGTGCACTCCGTCTCCGCGATGGCGGAGCGCGGCGTGCCGTTCCTGCGCACCCCGGGCGCGTACTTCGACGTGCTGCCCGCCCGTCTGACGCCGCTGCGGCACTCGCTCGACCAGCTGCGCGCCCTGCACCTGCTGGTCGACCAGGACCACGACGGCCAGCTGTTCCAGATCTTCACCCGCTCCCAGCACCCGCGCGGCACCTTCTTCTTCGAGGTGATCGAGCGCATCCGGGCCCGCACCTTCGGCAGCAACAACGTCCGCGCCCTCTACGAGGCCGTCGAACTCCAGCGCAGCGCCAGCGAAGTGGCCGGATGAGCGCGCCGGCCCTGACCGGGCACCAGCCCTCCCCCGCCCCGTCGCCGTCCTCCCCGTCACCCTCCGCCCCGTCACCCTCCGCCCAGCCGCTCTCCCCCCAGCCGCTCTCCGTCGCCGAGTACGCGGAGCCCGCCCGGGCCGTCCTCGCGCCCGAGGTCTGGGACTGGCTGGAGGGCGGCGCGGAGCGCGAGCGCACCCTCACCGGCAACCGGGCGGCCTTCGACCAGCTGGCCCTGGTGCCCCGTGTGCTGGCCGACGTCTCCACCTGCGACACCGCCGCCACCCTGGTGCGCAGCCGCGCGAGCCTGCCGGTGGCGGTGGCGCCCGTCGCGTACCACCGGCTGTTCCACCCCGAGGGCGAGCTGGCCTCGGCCCGGGCGGCGGCCGCGGCGGGGGTGCCGTTCACCGTCGGCACGCTCAGCAGCGTCGGCTTCGAGGAGCTGGCCGCGACGGGAGCCACGCTCTGGTTCCAGCTGTACTGGCTGCGCGACCGGGGTCGGCTGCTCGACCTGGTCGCGGCGGCCGAGGCGGCGGGCAGCGAGTGCCTGGTCGTCACCGCCGACGTGCCGTTCATGGGCCGCCGCCTGCGCGACGCCAGGAACGCCTTCGCGCTGCCCGCGGACGTCCGCGCGGTCCTGCTCGAAGACGGCGCCGCCGGGCGGGCCCACCAGGCCACCACCGCCGTCTCGGCCGTGGCCGCGCACACCGCCGAGCTGCTCTCCCCCGCCGTCACCTGGGCGGATCTCGCCTGGCTGCGCGAGCACACCAGCCTGCCGCTGATGGTCAAGGGGGTGCTCGACCCGGCGGACGCGGTGCGGGCCGCCGAACTCGGCGCCGAGGCCGTGGTGGTGTCCAACCACGGCGGCCGCCAGCTCGACCGGGCCGTCCCCTCGATCACCGCGCTGCCCGCCGTCGCCGAGGCGCTGGCCGGCCGCGACTGCCAGGTGCTGCTGGACAGCGGGGTGCGCGGCGGATCGGACGTGCTCACCGCCCTCGCCCTCGGGGCGTCCGGGGTGCTGCTCGGACGCCCGATGATCTGGGGCCTGGCGGCCCGGGGCGAGGCCGGCTGCGCCCACGTGCTCGACCTGCTGGCCGCGGAGCTGCGGCACGCGCTCGGCCTCGCGGGCTGCGCCGACCTGGGCGCGACCGCCGCGCTGCGCACCACCCCCATGCCCTGCCCCACCTGGAGTGCCCCGTGACCACCACCGCCCCACCCCGCGGCCTGCTGCGGGCCGACCTGCACCCCTCCCTCGCCGACCCGGCGATGACCTCGATGAACCTGCTCAACGAGATCTCCATCCGCTACCCGGAGGCGGTCTCCTTCGCCGCGGGCCGCCCGGCGGAGCAGTTCTTCGAACTCGACGCCGTCCACCGCCACCTGGACCGCTACGTCGCCCACCTGCGCGCCGAACGCGGGCTCTCCGAGGAGGCGGCCCGGCGGCAGGTCCTCCAGTACGGGCGGACCAAGGGGATCATCCACGAGCTGATCGCCACCCACCTCGCGGTGGACGAGGGCATCGAGGTGCCCGCCGAGTCGATCGTGGTGACGGTGGGCTGCCAGGAGGCGATGTTCCTGGTGCTGCGGGCGCTGCGCCGCGGCCCCGAGGACGTGGTGCTCGCCGTCTCGCCCACGTACGTGGGGCTGACCGGCGCGGCACTGCTCGCCGACCTGCCGGTGCGGCCGGTGGCCGACGGCCCGGACGGCGTGGACCTCGCCGACCTGCGCCGCCAACTGGCCACCGCCCGGGCCGAGGGGCTGCGCCCGCGCGCCCTCTACCTGGTACCGGACGTCGCCAACCCGAGCGGGGCCAGCCTGCCGCTGGAGCTGCGGCGGGAACTGCTCGCCCTGGCCGCCGAGGAGGACTTCCTCCTCCTGGAGGACAACCCGTACTGCGTCTTCGCCGGCGAGGAGCGGCTGCCCTCGCTCAAGGCCCTGGACACCGAACGGCGGGTCGTCCACCTCGGCTCCTTCGCCAAGACGGCCCTCCCGGGCGCCCGGGTCGGGTACGTGGTGGCGGACCAGCCGGTGGCGGACGGCGCGGGCGGCACCGACCTGCTGGCCGACCTGCTCGGCATGATCAAGAGCATGACCACGGTGAACACCTCACCGATCGCCCAGGCCGTGATCGGCGGGGCACTGCTCGAACACGGCTACAGCCTGCGGGCCGCCAACACCGAGGTCGCCGCGCTCTACCGGCGCAACCTCGCGCTCGTCCTGGCGGGCCTGGCCCGGCGCTTCCCGCCCGGCAGCGGGGTGAGCTGGAACGAGCCGCGCGGCGGGTTCTTCCTGGTGGTCACGGTGCCGTTCACGGTGGACGACGCGCTGCTCGAACTCTCGGCCTCGGAGTACGGGGTGATCTGGACCCCGATGTCGCACTTCTACCCGGGCGCGGGCGGGGAGCGGCAACTGCGGCTCTCCGTCAGCCAGGTCGACCCGGACACCGTCGACCGCGGCCTGGACGGACTGGCCGCCCTGATCGCCGCACGGTCCTGATCGCCGCGATCGCCGGACGGCCCTGACCTCCGTACGGTCCCGTCCTCCGTACGGTCCTGACCCCGGAGGGGGCGCCCACCCCGGCGCCCCCTCCTTGCCACACCCCGTGTCAGGGGCAGTGGTTCGGGCCCGAGTCGGCGCCCCCGACACCCCCGACGCCCCCGACGCCCCCGGCCGCCCGGTCCGCGGGCGTGGCGTCCTCGGACAGCATCTTGATCCTGACCTGCCGCACGTACCGGTCCACCAAGTGGCGCAGCACGCTGACCGTGGCGGCGACGTCCGGCGCCGGAATGCCGTCCAGCGCATTGGCCAGACCGGCGATGTTGGCCTGTTTCAGACGGTTGAGCATCGCCCGCCCCTCGGCCGTGAGCGCCACCTGGCGGGCCCGGCGGTCCAGCACATCAGGGGTCCGTTCCACCAGTTGCTGGGTCTGCAGCCGGTCGATCTGCCGGGTGACGTGGGAGGGCTTGACCATCAGCCGGGCGGCCAGGTCGCCCACCCGGCTGACCTCCTCGGCCTCGGCGAGCGCGCGCAGCAGGTAGACGTCCGAGCGCGCCGCCGTGATGCCGGCCCGCGCCGTCTGGCGCTCGTGCTCCTGCGAGCGGGTCAGCAGGTAGGCCAGCGAGGCCAGCACCTCCTCCAGTTCGGAGGTGGCGGTCGGATTGTCTGTTGCGTCCGGCATGGGGGAACTGTAGCGACCCCGTTCGGGGAGTGGCTCCCCTCTCGACCACTGACCGGTTTCCGGACAGATTCGTTCGCCACCGGATGGGCCCTTTCGCCACCACTGACCGCGAGTTAGCGTGACGGTGAGTTAGTTGCTTAGGGCATGCAATGGTCCCGGGCGCTACCCCACGGCACCGCAGGCCCATCCGCTCGGCGCCACCGGCAAATCCGCTCCGCGAAGGGAGCCCATGATGGCCACCGCCGCTCACAACCCCCGGTTCACCCACCCCGCCGCCCGTGGCGGCTGCCCGTTCGACCCGCCGCCGGCCTACCAGCAGGCCCAGCAGGACGAGCCGATCAGCCGGATCACCCTCTGGGACGGCGCCCCCAGCTGGCTGGTCACCCGCCACGACGACATCAAGGCCGTGCTCAGCGACGCCCGCTTCAGCTCGGACGCCGCCCGGTCCGGCTTCCCGTTCATCAGCGCCGGCGCCCGGCAGCTGAGCACCGGCCAGCGGACCTTCATCCGGATGGACGACCCGGAGCACGCCCACCTGCGCCGGATGCTCACCAGCGAATTCATGATCAAGAAGGTCGAGGCGCTGCGCCCCGAGATCCAGCGCATCGCCGACGAACTGCTCGACGAGATGACCGCCGGCCGCAACTCCGGCGACCTGGTCCACGAGTTCGCGCTGCCGCTGCCGTCCCTGGTCATCTGCCTGCTGCTCGGCGTCCCCTACCAGGACCACGACTTCTTCCAGGAGTGCAGCCGGGTCCTGCTGCGCCGCGACTCCTCGGCCGAAGAGGTGCAGATCGCCCAGAAGAACCTGGTCGACTACCTGATCAAGCTCACCGACTCCAAGCGCACCGAGCCCGACGACGGCATCCTCAGCCGCCTCGTCGCCCGCGGCGAGCTGAACACCGAGGAGATCGGCGCCATGGGCCGGCTGCTGCTGGTCGCCGGACACGAGACCACGGCGAACATGACCGCGCTCTCCATCCTGGCCCTGCTGCAGAACCCCACCCAGCTCGCCCACCTGCGCGAGCACCCGGAGTCGGTCGCCGGCGCCGTCGAGGAACTGCTGCGCTACCTCACCATCGTGCACTCCGGCCTGACCCGGGTCGCCACCGAGGACGTCACCATCGGCGACGTCCGGATCCGGGAGGGCGAGGGCGTGATCTGCATGATCAGCACCGCGAACCGGGACGAGCAGAAGTTCCCCGACGGCGACGAGCTCGACCTCTCCCGCGACGCGCGCCTCCACCTGGCCTTCGGCTTCGGCGTCCACCAGTGCCTCGGACAGCCCCTGGCCCGGCTGGAACTGCAGATCGCACTGAACTCCATCCTGCGGCGACTGCCCGAACTGCGCCTGGCCGTACCGTTCGAGGAGATCCGCTTCCGGGGCGACATGCTCATCTACGGCGTCCACGAGCTCCCCCTCGCCTGGTAGCGGCCCCCCGCGTCCGAACCGATCCTCCGAAGGGAAAGCCATGCTCATCCACATCGACCAGGAAAAGTGCTGCGGCGCCGGCCACTGCGTACTCGCCGCCCCCGAGGTCTTCGACCAGCGCGACGAGGACGGCATCGTCGTCCTCCTCGACGCCACACCCCCCGCCGACCTCCACCAGGCCGTCCAGGACGCCGCCGCGGTCTGCCCGGCCGCGGCCATCCGCCTCGAACTCTGATCACCCCCCCAATCACCCCCACCCCCAACCCGCCGCCGAGCGACGACCCTGACCGCGCGTCGGGTCCGGCCGAACCGACCGGCCCCGACCGAGGCCGAGCCTCGACATCCACTCCGTGGGACAATGGACGGACCTCGCGAGGGGAGGCGGCGAGCATCGAAGGAGCGGCGGGTTGGCAGGGCTGGTGACCGACTGGATCCGGGTTCCGGTGGGTGAGGACGCTTCGAGGTGGACCACTCGCGGTGGCTGCCGCCGGGTTCTCCTCGTCGTCCACAACGTGACCTCCGCGACCCGGCTCCTGGACGTCGTCCCACTGTTCCGCGACGACCTCCGGATCCAACTGCTGGCCACCTGCACGGGATCGTCCCCCTTCAGCGCGGGAGTCGCCGAACTGCTGAGCTCCCTCGGGGTTCCGGTACTTCCGTGGGAGCAGGCCAAGCAGACACCCGTGGACCTCGCCCTGTCGGCCAGCTTCGGCGGCGAACTCTCCGAGCTCCAGGGGAAGTTGGTCGTCCTCTCACACGGAGCCGGATACAATAAAACGCTCGCGACACCGAACACCGAACACCGAACACCGAACACCGAACACCGAACACCGAACACCGAACACCGAACACCGAACACCGAACACCGAACACCGAACACCGAACGCGCCGCATGCCCCCGTCTTCGGCCTGGCGCCCGAGTGGCTGCTGTCCGACGGGGTTCCGCTCGCCCGGGCGATGGTGCTCTCCCACCCCGAGCAGCTCGGCCGGCTGCGCGAAGCCTGCCCCGAGGCCGCTCCGACGGCGGTGCTCGGCGGCGACCCCTGCTTCGACCGCATCCTGGCCGCCCTTCCGCACCGGGAACGCCATCGCCGCGCGTTCGGCGTCCGGCCCGGACAGCGGCTCATCGTGCTCAACTCCACCTGGAACCCGCAGTCGCTCTTCGGTGACGCCGGCGCGAACGACCCACTGCCGTGGCTGCTCGACCGCCTCACCGCCGAACTCCCGGTCGACGACTACCGGGTGGCGGCCGTCCTCCACCCGAACATCTGGCACGGCCACGGCCCCGGCCAGGTCCGCCTCTGGCTGGACCGCGCCGAGCGGGCCGGCCTCACCCTGATCGACCCCCTCGACAGCTGGCGACAGGCACTGATCGCCGCCGACGCGGTGATCGGGGACTTCGGCTCGGTCAGCTACTACGCCGCGGCACTGGGCACCCCCGTTCTGCTCGGCGCGGCCTCCGACGAGGTCCTGGGCGCGACCTCGCCGGTGGCGGCCTTCGTCCGCGAAGCCCCCCGGCTCGCCCTGGACTCCCCTCTGCGACCGCAGTTGGACAAGGTCCTGATGGATCATCAATTCCTCACCAGTCCCGGCGAGTTGACCACCTCGGCACCCGGTGAGGCAGCCGCCCTGCTGCGCTCGCTCTTCTACGAGGTCATGGGGCTGCCCGAGCCGACAGAGCCGGCCCTCCTGGACCTGCTCCCACTCCCGGACTACCGGCCACCGACCAGAACCGTGCCGCTGCGGGTCCGCACCCACCCGGGGCCCCGCCCGTACGAAGTCACCGTCGAGCGGGTCGCCGAAGGCCGGTACGGGCCTTCCGGACCGGGCTCCGACCACCTCGCGGTGCACGAGGACACCCTCGACCAGGGCCTCCTCGGCCTGGCCGACGCGATCCTCCGCCACGGGGAGGCCGACGACCCCCGGATCGGTCCGCCCCGGGAGTGGGCCGCGGCGACGCTCGCCCGCTACCCGAACTGTTCGCTCGCGGCCTTCGTCTCCGGCCCGGACACCTGTGAAGTGCTGCTGCGCGACCGGGGATTCGTCCGCCTCACCAGCCCCTCGCTCGACCCGGCGGCGGCCGCCTCGGCGCTGTTCGCCCAAGTGGACAACGCCGCCGTCCCCCGACCCCTGCAATCCCTACAACCCCTGCGATCCCTGCCGCCGATGGAGCTGACGGTGCGCACCGGCGGCGCGTCCCACCCGGTCCTGGTCAGTCCCGTTCCATGAGGCACTGCTGCCGCAGGCCCGCCAGGTAGCGCAGATGGGGCTCCGCCTGCTCACGGTCCAGGATCGCGGCGGCCTCGTCGATCGCGGCCAGCGCCTCCTCCGTCGCCGAGGTGTCCGCCCAGGTCTCCGCGAGATTGGTGAGGGTGCGGGCCGCGTTGTAGTTGTCGCGCAGACGCCGGAAGTCGGACAACGCCTCCGTCAGCCAGACCCGGGCCCGCTCGTACTCGGTCAGGCCTCGCAGCGCCCGCCCCCGGTGCCGCTTCAACAGCGCCCGGGCCCGCGGAACGTCCCCCGCCCGCTCGTGGTCCGGTCCGATCGAGGCGAGCAGTCCGTCGGCCTGCTCGAAGCAGTCGTACGCGGGCTGCCACCGCCACTGCCGAAGCCTCAGCAGCCCGAGCGACTCGACGGCCGTGGCCTGGCCCAGCAGGTGACCGGCCCGTTCGAACGCCGAGGAGGCGTCGACCAGGCAGCTCTCGGCCTCGGCCAGCAGGTCCAGTTCCATCAGGGCGAACGCCAACTGGGTGTGCATCCGGCCGGCCATCGCCGAGTCCGGGTCGTGCGCGACCGCCGCCCGCACCGCGGTGCGCAGCGCCGGCAACAAAACCTCGTGCCGACCGGCCTTGAGCTGCACCGCCCACGACGCCTCCGCGAGCTCGCACGCCGTGGCCGGCGCGGCCAACTCCTCGGCGGCGAGCACCGCCTCGACCAGGTTGCCCACCTCCGCGGCCAGCGCGGCCAACGCCGCACCGGCGTCCGGGTAGTCGCCGGGCCCGAGCTCCCGGTAGAGCGGCCCGACGTGCCAACGCTCCCGCAACGCCGCGTAGTCGGCCCGGACGGCGAAGCGCAGCAGGTGCTCCACGGCACGCGTCACCGCACCCGCGCACGCGGCCAGACCGTCCACCCGCGCCGCCTGCTCCTCGGCGAACCGGCGCACGGCGGGCCGGTAGCGGTAGCGGCCCTCGGGCGTGGCCTCCACCAGTCCGGCCTCGGCGAGCCCGGCCAGCAGGACGCCAGCGCGCTCAACCGTGGGTCCGCCGGGTCCGGCGACCGCCACGGCCAGCTCGGGACCGACGGCCGGCCACGGCCGCAGGGCACAGAGCCGGAACAGCCGGGCCTCCTCCGGCTCCAGTACCTCGTACGACTCCTGCACGGCGGCGCGCACCGGATCACCCGCATGGGGATCGCCGTCGCCACCACCGCCCCGGCCCCGGCGCTGCTGGGGGATGAACGCCAGCCGGGGAGCCGCGGCGCGCAGGGCGAAGGGCGATCCGCCGCACCGTTCGAGAACATCCACCAGGGCGGCGCCGGCGGCGGAGACGGTCTCCTTCCCCGCGAGGTCCGTGAGCAGCCGCCTGGCGTCCTTGTCGGACAGCGGCCCCACCGGAATCGGGACGGCGTCGAGACCGGTGAGCGGACGCCGGGCCACCACGACCGTGACGACGCCCGGAGCCGCGGTGATCAACGGCCGGACCTGGGCCGCCGACCGGGCGTGGTCCAGCACGACGAGCAGCTGCCGCTCGGCGACCAGCGACCGGAACCGCTCGACCCGGTCCTGCGCGGCCGGCGGAACCCGGTCCGCCGGCATGCCGAGGTGGATCAGGAACTGCCGGAGCACGGCGGCCGCATCGGGTGCGGTGGCCGGCGACCCGCCGGAGAGGTCCGCGTACAGCTGCCCGTCCGGAAACCGCTTCCGCTGCAGGGCTCCCCAGTGAACGGCCGCGGCGCTCACACCCATCCCCTGAGGCCCGTACAGAACGCTGACGCGTGGCGTGCCGTCCGTCTTCCGCCCGGCCTCCTTGTCCAACAGCGCCAGCACCTTGCGCCGGTCGGTGAAGAAGCGGTCCGAGGGCGGCAGCAGGGAGGGCGTCGCCAACGGCCCGGACCAGCCCCCGCCCTGGCCCCCCAGCCAGGCCCGAAGCGCCCTGGCCTGCGCGGGGTCCGACCCCGCCACATCCAGCAACAGCTGCGCCACAGCAGCCCGTTCGACGGCACCGGTCGGCGCCGGCACGTCCCGCCCGGTCACCCGGCGGACGAAGGCACCCGCCGACTCCCAGGCCCACTTACCGGCCTCGCTCGCCACGCTCGCACCCACGGCGCCGAAAACAGCGGCCACCGCCGACAGCGACACCGGCTCGAACACCCCACACCCCCTGCTCCACCGCGGCACCCAACCAACACCGCCGCACCCTCGCGTCCGCCCCCACGCTAGCCTGCCGAACCCCACCCCGGACACGACACCAGCAGGCCCACTCCCGCCTCCCCTCCCCGCCGCAGCTCCTCCGCCGGCCCGACCACCCCCGAGCGACGGGCGCGGCGCAGGACGATGCACCGTTCGGCCGTATTGCGCTTCCGGCCCGGTCCACCGCTGCGGGGTGACCGCCTGAACGGCGCCTGCCCCCAGTCGGCCCGGGCCCGTTCGTCGGGGGATCCCCCGGATGGGCCCGAACGGCCCACATCCTGCCGAGCGCGGTTGCCGGTGCGAAGGTGTCCGCGGCCGACTCCTCCTTCAGGCCCCGCGACACGCGATCCCTCCACCCCGGCGTGGGCCTTGCCCGGCCGATCCGGCCCGCCCGGTCCGCGTAACGGAACGATCGCCAAGCGTTACCATCATCGCCATGTTCATCCTTGAGCTGACCTACACCGCACCCCTGGAACGCGTTGAAGCGTGCGCGCCCGAACACCACGCCTGGCTCGACTCCCACTACGCGTCCGGGATCTTCCTGGCCTCCGGACGCAAGGACCCGCGTGACGGCGCGGTCATCCTGGCGGTCGGCGACGATCGGACCAAGATCGAGGAGATCACCAACAGCGACCCGTTCTCGGTGGCCGGAGTGGCCGAGTACACCATCACGAAGTTCGTCGCCATGAAGACGGCGCAGCCGCTGGAGCAGTACAAGGAGAACCCGCCCTCCTAGGAGCTGTCCTGGCGATCACGGGGGAGCCGGACAACGGAGCCGGCTGTGGTGCCACCCACGCCCCCAGCCGGCACCGTTCGCTCAGGTGACCGCACTGCCGCTGTCCTTCAGCGACCTCCTTCATTTCCCAGGGTGAAGGAGGTCGTGCCGTACCCGGAAGCGGCCGACCGCGCCCACAGGCTCGCCGAGGTCGTTGACGGTGCACGGTGGTCGGGGGCAAGTCTTGTCGGGGGCAGTGAAGTTACCGTCCGAGGCGGCCGGCGCCGCCGGACAACGCGCTGTCCTCATCGACGGCCGCGTCGCCGCCACCTGGACCACCGGCGACGCCGCCTCACGATCAACCCCCTGCGTGACCTCACCCGGACCGAAGAACGAGAACTGGAGGCGGAGGGCCAGAACCCGGCCACCTTCATGGACCAGGGCATCGACACGATCCATATCGCCGAATCCACCTGAACCGCAGCACCCTGACCGCAGGGGTGCCGCAGTTGGACGCTGCGTGATCCTCGGGGCGGTCGCGAATCCGCAGGTCGCCACTCACGGAACTTCTCTCGAACCGGCCGCATAGCTGCGCGACGGGCTGGGCCGTGAGGCCGCGTGGCGCCGGAGGGCCCGCCGCCCGGTGAGCTCCACGACCCCGGATCCGTCGGGTGCGTGCGCGGACCGCAGGTTCAGTCCAGCAGTGCGGTCGCCTCGACCTCAACCAGGACGTCCGGCTCGAAGAGGCATTCGACACCGATGAGCGAAGCCGGGGGCATCGGCAGCGGCAGCCCGACCTCCCCGGCGACGTCCTCCACCCCGGTCATGAACGCGCCGATCAGCCCAGGGTGCCAGTGGGTCACGTAGAACGTCAGCCGGAGCACGTCTGCGAACGAGGCCCCGGCGCCGGCCAGGCCGACAGCGGTGTTGCGCAGCGCCTGGGCGACCTGCCCGGCCAGGTCGCCGGGCGCCACCGGCGTGCCGTCGGCCCGGCGGGCGACCTGCCCGCTGACGTGGACGTGCCGGGTGCCGGTGCCGACGGCGACGTGGTGGTACGGGGCGGGCTGCATCATGCCCTTGGGAGTGAAGTGCCGGACGGTCACGGTGGTTTCTCCTGTTCACGGACGGTCGGCCGGACGGCGGGGAGGCGCCGACGGGGCGTCACTCTTGACGCCTCGACCCGGTATACGGAAGATACTTAGTAGCCCGAAGGAACTTCAACGAGACCAGGTTTCGCCGTGGATACCACCGACCCCGCCGGGCTGCGCATCGACGCCCCGCACCGTGAACTGCTCGACCAGGTGCTGGACAAGTGGTCACTCGCCGTACTCGACCGCCTGTGCGAACACCCGTGCCGTTTCAACGAGTTGCGCCGGGCGATCCCCGCCGTCACACAGAAGTCCCTGACGGCGACCCTGCGCCGGCTGGAACGCAACGGCGTGATCGAACGCGAAGTGACCGCCACCCGCCCGGTGGCGGTCACCTACCGGATCACCCCGCTCGGCAAGACCCTGCGCCACCCGGTGGACGTCCTGCTGGCCTGGGCCGACGCGAACCTGCCCGCCATCGAGTCCGCCCGCGGCGTCTTCGACGGCCAGGAGGAGGGCGGCCTCCGCCTCCGCTGAGCACCCCTACCCCGACCTGAGGTGCGTGGTCAGCCGGCCAGTCCGGCGCTGGTCAGCCAGATGTGCTCGCAGGTCGCCGATGCCATCCGCAGTTCCCGGGGGGACTGCTGCGAGGCATGGTAGAAGGTCCGCTCGATCATCCAGCACAGGGCGCGCGCCATCGCCGGGGCGTCCTGCGCCCCGGCACCGGGCCGGACGTCGGCGCGTTCCAGGACGGCGGTGATGGCCGCCGTGAACAGGTCGGCTGTGCGGCTCCACAGCTCCCCGATCGCGGGGACGGTCAGCGAAAGGTCGATCGCGGTGCGCATCACCAGGCCGTGCTCGTCCCACAGTTCCACCGTGCGCCGCATGGCTGCCGCGACGGCCAGGCGCGGGTCCTCTGCCTGCGCGGTGGCCCGGGACCGCTCCCACAGATGTTCCACCGTCCGGGCCACCAGGGCCGTCACCACCTCCTGTTTGGAGCCGAAGTAGAAGTACAGCGCGCCCCGGGTGATGCCGGCACCCCCGGCGATGTCGCCCACGGTCATGGCCTCGTAGCCCTTCTCGGCCAGCAGGGCCTCGCAGGTGTCGAGAATGGCCCGCTCCCGCGCGTCGCCCTTGCGTTCACCGGTCCTCCGGCCCCTGGCCGTGACGTGGTCGGGCGTCACAGCTGTGCCCCGTCGGGGAAGTCGGTGGTGCGGGAGAGCGCTTCCCAGGTCCGGATGTCCGCGTCCACGGCCCGGCGTGCGGCGCCGACCAGCCGCAGCGCGTCCGAGCCGAGCAGGAGGTGGGCCGGCGGCTGCTCGACGGTCGTGATGTGCACGATGGCTCCGGCGGCCTTGACCGGGTCGCCCAGCTGGTTTCCGCTGGCCTGCTGCCGCGCCTTGCGGATGGGGGCGAACAGGTCGTCGTAGTCCTCGATGCTCCGTTCGGCGCGGGTCATGGACCGTCCGGCCCAGTCGGTGCGGAAGGAGCCGGGTTCGATCGCCGTGACGTGGATCCCGAACTGGGCGACCTCCTTGCCCAGTGCCTCCAGAGCGCCCTCCAGGGCGAACTTGCTGGCGCAGTAGGCCGACATGCCGGGCACGGCCATCAGGCCGCCCATCGAGGTGACGGCCATCAGGTGGCCGCTGCGGCGCCGGCGCAGGTGAGGGAGTGCGGCCTGAAGCGTGGCCATCGCCCCGAACACGTTGACCTCGAACTGCCGCCGCACCTCGGCCAGCGGGGTCTCCTCGAAGGTGCCTTCCAGTCCGTAGCCGGCGTTGGCGACGACGACGTCCAGCGGGCCGATGTTCCGCTCCACCTCCGCGACCGTGTCGAACACCGCGCGGTCGTCGGTCACGTCAAGGATGCGGCCGTGGGCGCGCCCCGGCGCCGACTCCTCGAAAGCCCGCAGATCGCCCACCGAGCGAACGGTGCCGACCACGGTGTGCCCGGCGTCCAGGACGGCCCGGGCGATAGCCCGCCCCAGACCCGTACTGACGCCGGTGATGAGCCAGTTGCGCTGCTCCATCGCTCCTCCAGAAAGGGGTGTTCCGAAGAGGTCGACCGCCTCCTCGGCCAGAAATCTACACTACGTCGATTTTTGCTATCGGTGCGTAGATTTTCGGGAGGCTGGGACCGGCCTCGTCGTCGCCGTCCGGCCCGGACCCTCCGCGGCCGCAGAGCCGATCGCCGTGGAAACCACCGTCCCCATGGGTGTCGACCTCACCACCGACATCGAGCACCGCCCCGACCGCCGCCCGCAGTTCCGCTACCGCGCCCGTGTGCGGTGGACAGACCCCAACGGCGGCGGTCGCAAGTCGGCTTCCTCCTCCGTCCCCACGGAGACCGAAGCCGAGGCCTGGATCGCCCGCATGACGCGGGCCGCGGCACGCGGCATCACTCCCATGACCCTCGCCGAGTACGGCGACGAGAACTGGGACCTGGCGATGCGCGGCCTGGAGACCACCACCCTCGACACCTGCACCGCCGGCTGGAAGCTGCGCGTCATCCCGGTCCTCGGCCACATACCCGTCACCAGCATCACCAACGGCATCGCCGACCGGCCCTGCACTCCTGGATCGCCGACGGGCTCAGCATCTCCTCCGTCAAGAACAGCCTCGCCCCGCTCGTGCGCATCATGGAGCAAGCCGTCCGCGACGGCCTCATCGACTTCAACCCATCACGCATGAGCGGCTGGCAACGCCTCTACAAGAAAGCCGAGGACGAACTCGACGACCCCCGATCCCTGCCGACTGGGACGCCCTCGACGAACTCGCCAACGCCCTGGTCGAGCGCTCCCACAACCACTACCGCGGCTGGGGCGACATCGTCCGCTTCGCCGCCTGCACCGCCGCCCGCATCGGCGAAGTCTCCGGCGTCCACGTCAAGGACATCAACCGCTTCGACTGGACCTGGTACCTGTGCCGCCAGACCACCACCGGCCCCGGCGGCCTCATCGACAAAGGCACCAAGGGCAAGCGGCGGCGCACCGTCCCCATCATCGAAGAGATCCGCGACCTCGTGAACTGGCGCATGACCGTGGTCGGCAACGACCCCATGGCCCGGCTCTTCACCGGACCTCGCGGCGGACGCATCACCACCGCGATCCTGCGCGACGCCACCCACTGGGACGAAGTCGTCGTCAGCCTCGGCTACGAGTACCTGCGCCGACACGACCTCCGGCACACCGGCCTCACCTGGTTCGCCGACGCCAGCGTCCCCATCCACGTCCTCCAGAAAATCGCCGGACACGGCCACATCACCACCACCCAGCAATATCTCCACCCGGACAAGAGCTCCATCCAGAACGCAGGCCGCACCCTCAGCAGGCACCTGTCAGCAGACCGGACCACCTCGCAGACGGCAGCACCCGCCCAGGCAGCAGCAACCGAGGCGCCAGCTCGTCATCTACGTCTCGTTCAATAGACGGGCATTGCACCAGCTCACTGGCCACATGTCGTGCTCCACCGAGACCATAGTGCTGCGGTGTGCCGGGAAGGCACGGAACTTCATAGCGCACGGAGGCGCCGACGTTGGTGACATCGGCGCCGCCTGGGCGAAGCACTTCCTCGCGCACGTGGGCCGCCTACGCTCCGCGGTGTCATACCTGGCAGCTGGCCACAACATCACGTTAGGGGTTACTTCGAGGAGCCGAATTACTCACTCCCGCAAGCCCTGATTGATGTCTACTCGGCGATGATCGACGAATGGAAATTCGGGAATTTTGGGAATCTCCTCGACAAAGTCACGGCCTCAACACAGAAGCCACCGGGCTAGCAAAACAGTCGCTGTAGCCGACCCTTGCCGAGTCTAAGTGTCTTCCTCCAGTTCGTTGCCAGGCGAAAAATGAGATTGCCGGCCAGCAACCTCAATGAGTTGGTATCGGCGCTGACTGCGCCTTCCTGCGGCCGTGCGGCGACATGCGAAGCGTTGCCTGAACTCGCCGCGCAGGGTGTTCTAGCTCCAGTACAAGTGCGGGGTGTTGCGCTCATCATGGGTAAGTGTGCGGGGGCCGACTTCCCTGGTCGCTGAGCTTCCGAAGAACGGAAGATGGGCTTTCCAGAGGTCAGGATAGAAGTGTCGGAAAATGAAATCGGTGAACCGCCCAATATGCATCGGTGCAGCGCAGGCGATTCGGCAGTTGGCAGAGTTGATGGTCAAATGCGCCGCCGGATGGCCCGGAGCTGCAGACCCGGGGTCGAAGTCGAAGCGGATCGCAGAGTGCAGAACCATGTTCGTCGGCTCGGTCTCGACGTGAAGATCAATCACATCAATGATCGGATCCTGGCGCACAAGTTCGCTGTCCAGACGGTAAGGGCAGGGGATGTAGGCGAGTCGGTGCCCAGCGATCTCTCCCCTCTCAATCTCATAGGTGATCTGCAGCAACGCGCCATCGAACAGGAGAGCTGAATAGGCGCTGGCCTGGGCCCATCGCCGGTAGTCCTGAAGGGTTGGGTCTCCTCGATTGACCAGGAAAGGGATACCAGGGTTTGTCGCGTGCCAGGAAACGCGCGTCCCGCTGACAGAGACCGTGTTGACGTAAGCGGCTATCTCCGCGTTGAGAAGATAGTCGAGGAGGTTTCGAACCTCCTCCGCGACCGTTCTAGTCGTCGTCACGCGGCATGTCTTCCTTAAGTTTCATCACCAGCCGTGTCCGCATTGCGGGCGGAAGGTCATAGAGATCGATCTGATCGGTCTCGTAGGCTTCGAGGAAGGCCTGAAGTCCATCCTTGGCCTTCTGTACCACAGCACGGTCATCGTCAGATCGGTCGCGGTGAAGGTGGCGAAGCTGGTCCAGCTCCTCGCGCGAGGGAATGGTGAAGCCGAGACGGAAATTCTTCTCCCGAACCGCGTCGATCTCGCGGGAGATCGCGGACATCCGGTCGCCCCAACCCACGATGCGGACCCACGCTCTACTGCGGGTGATGGCAGTGAAGAGGGTGTTGCGACGGGTAACGGTCTGATGATCACTGTTTGCATGCTGAGCATCGATGACGTAGACCATAGGAGCCTCGTTGCCCTTGGCCCGGTAGATGTGGGCCAGGGCGACGGAGTCCCGTTTGAACACCTCGTCGACACTCGTGCCGACTCCCACCAGATGCGAGGCGATCCCGTATTGCAGGAGTGTCTGCATTAGCCGCGGGGCCCGGGACTTGGCACGGTAGACATCGGGCAAGACGATCAGGATGTCGTCGTGCTCAAGTTCGTCCTCGGTCAAATTCTTCTTGATCTGCTGAGCTACCCAGATGTCCTGGGCAGCCTGATCGTCGAATCGCTTCATGATGACCGCGTCGTCCGAGGTTAGCAGCTCACGGAAGTAGGCCGGGGAACTCGACTCCGCCCGCTCCAACGTCACCGCTGAGCCGAGAGCAAGACTGCCGTGGACCGTGTTATATCCGATTTCCCCCCACAGTTCGGGGGCGTCGAAATGCTGCAGCAGGCCGTCCTTGCGGTACACGCCGATTCCCAAGGCGTGGGCTGTGGCCAGTGCCCAGGGGGTGTTGCGGTAGCAGACCGGCAGCACAATGTCGCGCCGCGGCTGCTTGTCCTGCTGAGCGAGACTGACGAGGCTTTCCCCCGAAGGACCTGTTCCGAACAACTCATCGGTCCCGGGCATAGCCGACTCCGACAGCTTCTGAAGCTCGTCGTAGCCCCAGACGATGCGCTTGGGGTCCCTCGTCAGTAGATAGACGAGCTGGAAGAACTCCGGCGGAAGATCCTGGGCCTCGTCGATGAGGACCGCATCGAAGACCGGCTCGGGTGAGCCGGCACGCACCACCGCGAGGAGTTCCTGGCACACCCCCTGGAAAGCGTTGTCCATGCCATAGGTTGCGCGCGCGTAGTTCCAGTCCCTCGGTGTGACCCCCACAGCACGGGCCATCTCGCTGTACATGCCTGCCTTAGAGCTCGACCCCCAGGAGTGCATGATCTGCAGAAACTGCTCGTCGTAGCGGTCGTTGCTGTACTCGAATGTGAAGCGTTCCACCAAGTCCTGGATCTGCTGATATAGGGCTCGGGAGTGGAAGGTCACTGCTATGCGCCACTCGGGGTGCTGGGTATGCAGGTAGGCAGCCTTAAGAGCAAGAACAACCGTCTTGCCCGATCCAGCCAGGCCACGGATCCGCTGTGGCCCTTCAGGTGTCTCGATTGCGGCAGCCTTCTGCCATTGGTCTAGGTTCGCAATACCTCGTTCGATCACCTTCAAGGTAGCGCCGCGGGAGGACGCGTCCTGGACCGATGAGCGCTTTTTGACCGGCTTTATCGTCGTTACTCGCTGCAGCGCCGCTTGCAGTGCCCGCTCGGTGTCCTCATCGATACCATCGAGGCCCGCCACTTCCGTGGCGACGTCTAGTAGGTCACAGTAAATGCCCTCGACATCGGAGGGCTGATCGCCTACCGGCCCCGGGAAGACGGTGACCGTGGAGATCTTCAGAGCCAGCTGCCGACGCCGACGCAGCCCACTGTGCTTGCCGAGCGTGCTCTCCAGGACGTTGTACAGACGATCCTGGGCCGAGGAGACAACGTCCCATCCGTCCGCATCACGTGGGATGGTGTCCGCAAGGAGGAAGGCCACGAGTCCGTGACCCCTGCTGACCAGGAGAGCATCCACCTCAACACGGTCGTCAGCCGTGGCCAGCACCGGATACCCGAGATACACCGTGCCATCGGAGACCACCTCACGCAGCTTCTCCGCCAGCTGCGATGCGGTGCTCCGGTCTCGGCTCTCGCCGTATACAACCTCCAGCGGCACTACGGCGCTCTCTTCCCTCTTGATGTGGTCAGGCGTAGCCGTGACACACGTGCTTACCGGTCGTCACTCATCCTAATGATCCAGGTCTGTCTCCACCGCAGAGTCGATGCGACAACCACCAGAAGCTCGTCATCGTTCGCGGGCTTCGCATAGCGATGCACCGTGCAGTAGCCGGGATCCAGGTCGCGACTGATGCCGCGTAGTAAGCGGCTTCGGCGGTCAGGTCTTGGACGACTTGGTGCAGCTCGCGGATGGTGGCTGCGAGCCGACTGCGTTGGCCGGGGGACAAGGACGCTACCTGATACTGGTGGCGGTTCCTGGGCATCGATGCCCCAACTGCGGCGACTCGGATCGCACCTATGTGCCTCATGTGACAGAAACGCTCACCCTGCCCTTGTCGTGCGAGATGGGCTTGACACCCCTAGATAGCCACCGACCACGCTGTTGTAGAAGTGGACTTGTGACAGACAACGAAGAAGGTGCGGAACCCTGGGTCCGGTTGCTTCACCGCGAACAGACGGCGCGCAACCTTCACGGCAGCCTCCAAGTCTCTGGCATCACCGTGTCGCTGGACGCCGTTCTCGACCTGTTCAACCGCGAGGTAGTGACGCACGACGGCAACCCCGCGCTCCCCCACCCGAATGAGCGCTCCGTCTCCTCGACGAAACCAGCACGATGCCACCCAATGCTTGCTCCGACCCCGCTCCGATCCCACGGCGGATTTCCGGCGGCCCCAGCCGGGCAGGGCTGCTGTCATATCGCGCAGGCAGCGCGGCCCCCATGCGGGTTCGCATTGCCACGGACCAGGGGGTGGACCGGGTGGCACGCCGAAAGACGGTGGCGGAAATCCTCGCCGAG
This sequence comes from Kitasatospora sp. NPDC057940, assembly GCF_042887425.1. Taxonomy (NCBI): domain Bacteria; kingdom Bacillati; phylum Actinomycetota; class Actinomycetes; order Kitasatosporales; family Streptomycetaceae; genus Kitasatospora; species Kitasatospora sp. NPDC057940. The sequence continues at coordinate 71,583 of NZ_JBHVPH010000014.1, read as the reverse complement.
GCGTACCGCTTGAAGCAGCAGGCGCGAGCCGTGCAGGCACAGGGCGGGGCCCAACAGGCGACCGGCCGCGCTGCCGCCCCAGCAGCTCAACCCCGTCCCAGGATGCGGAAGGTGGACCCGGCCGTCGAACACGCCCGGCTCCTGGCCGCCGGCGAGAAGCACCTCCAACGCGAGGAGGCCGCCCGCGCCAAGGAAGCCGCCCGGGTGGAAGCCGAGTTGGCCAAGCGCCAGACGGCTCGCCGCCGGGAGGAGGAGGCGAAGAAGCGCGCGGACGCCCAGGCCGAGAAGGAAGCCCAACGGCAAGCCCGGCAAGCCGAGACGGCCCGGCTCAAGGCCCAGGCCGAGGAGAGAACCGCCGAGTGCAACCGGCGCCGTGAGGAACTGGAATCAGTCCTGCTGCTGCGCCCCGAAGGTCTGGAGGCATGGCACCCGCACATCGAAGAGGCCTTCGCTCAAGAAGGTCCTCAGGGCGTCGCGGAGCGGATCGAGGACCTGCTGCAGCGCTCCCCCTGTCCCCCCAGGCTGCCGGACCGCGGCCCAGGCAGTCTACGTCCCCGAGGCCCAGCAGCTCCTGGTCGACGTCGAGCTGCCCAACCACGAGATCGTCCCCGCGGTAGCCTCCTACCGCTACGTCGCGCAGCAGGCCAAGGTCGTCCCCCAGCCCGCCAAGCAGGCCGAGATCCACGAGGCCTACGCCCGACTCGTGGCCCGCCTGGCACTGCGCGCGCTGGACGAAGCGTTCTCCGCCACCCCGGCCTCGTTCGTGGAGACCGTCATCCTCAACGGCCGCGTCAACAACACCGACCGGGCGACCGGCCAGACCGTCAGGGCCTGCGTCGTCAGCGTCGTCGCCGAGCGCAAGGACTTCGCCGAACTGGTCCTGGACGAGCCCAGACTCGACCCGCAGCAGTGCCTCCACCGCCTCGGCGCCACCGTCTCCAAGCACCCCCACGACCTGGAACCGGTCACGCCTGTCGTCGAGGCCGACCTGTCCCGCTACCGCATCACCACCGACACCGCCGTGGTCGCCACCTGGACAGCCGGCCCGACCTGCTCCAGATGAACCCCTACGACTTCGAACACCTGGTGCGCGAACTCTTCGAAGCCATGGGCTACGAGACCTGGCGCACCCAGGGCTCCCGCGACGACGGTGTGGACGCCGTCGCGACACTGTCCGACCCGACCGGATCCACCATCTTCGCCATCCAGGCCAAACGCTCCAAGAACGTCGTCCCGGTGAACACCGTCCGCGCCATGTCCGGCGTCATGCACGACAAAGACGCCGGCTACATCGTCGTCACCACCTCGTGGTTCGGCAAGGACAGCTACGACTTCGCCCACCGCAACGGCCGCCTCCGCCTCATCGGCGGCCGCAACCTCAAGACCCTACTCGCCGAGCACCTGAACATCGACGCCCTGATCGGACTGCCCAAGGTCCCCCGGGCTGGCAGGCCGGCGACCTCGTGTAGACGAACCCGCGGCCGCCGCACGGGGTTGCGGCGACCCCTTGGCCGATGGCTGCGGTCCCTGGCTGGTCCCCAGCAAGATCGCAAAGCCGCAGCGTCACAGCCGCCCACCACCTGTCGGACCATCAACAAAAAGGCCGCTGACCTGGGATTTCTCCCGGCCAACGGCCTTTCCGACTCACGTCGGGACGACAGGATTTGAACCTGCGACCCCTTGACCCCCAGTCAAGGGGTTCAACTACTGTCGGCAGCCGAGGCCTCGCGGCCTCGGCTTTTTTGTTGCTCAACCATCCTGGGGCACAAGTGAATTGGGACTTTCCGGCGGAATCGCCGGCGCAGAGAGCTGACAGTTGCTCAGTGTTTACTTCGTGCAGAAGTGTCCGTTTCGGACCATCAGCGCCCATAGGCGCTCATCCCGCGTGGTCCCAAAGTGGTCCCCAGGCCGACCGCCCCGCCGCAACTACTGCCGGTGATCGAGATCTGTCGGCCCTTCAGCGAGCGGCGTCGCGCCTGCCCGACTGCGCCTGCGTCGATGCCGTCGGCCAGCCCACGGAGCCGACTCCTGCGGGCGGATCATGGTCGTCTACCCACCGATTGCGGGCAGTGATCTTCCGGGCGGTGTGTCGTCTTGAGCGTGTCTTCGCCATGTGGTTCTGAGTACTTCGTGCACCGCCCCGCACGCTCTGCCGCCACACCCGACACGGCAGCCACTCTTGCCCCAGAGGCACTACCCAGTCCGAGAGAAGGGGAAGCTCATGGGACAGCGTGCGCAGCGTGGTCGGGTGTACCGGCGGTGTGGTTGTTCGGACGGGCACGGGAGGCAGTTGGGTCCGTGGTGTGTGCGGTTGTTGGAGGAGGCGGGTCACGGGTCGTGGACGTATTGCGTCGACCTGGCCCCCGAGGATGGGAAGCGAAAGACCCGCCGGCGCGGTGGGTTCGCCACCCGCGCGGAGGCGGCCCGCGAGATGAGGGCGGTGCTGGACGGTGAGCTGCGCGGGGTGTACGAGGACCGGCGCGTCACGGTGGCGGGCTTCCTGCGGCAGTGGCTGGCGGTGAAGAAGGAGGAGCTTGCGCCGAACACGTACGCCGGCTACGAGGCGTGCGTGGAGCGGGACCTGATCCCCGCGTTCGGCCACTACCGGCTGCCCGACCTGCGCCCGAAGCACGTCGAGCGCTGGATCGCCGCCCAGCGCAAGGCCAAGCGCGGCAAGGTCACCGTCTACCGGATCGTCTCCACCCTGCGCAACGCCCTCAACCACGCGGTGCGGACCTGGGGGCTGCGCTACAACCCGGCCAAGCACTCCGTCCCCGCCCGGCCCCGCGCGGCCGAGCGCACCTGCTGGACCCCCGAGCAGGCCGCCACCTTCCTGCAGCACGGCGCCGAGCAGTACGCGGACCAGCTGACCGACCTGTTCGAGGTCATGCTCGGCACCGGCATGCGCCGCGGCGAGATCCTCGCCCTGCACTGGTCCGACGTCCACCTCATGGACCGCAAGCTCTACGTCCGCTGGACCCTGGCCGCCATCGACAACGGGAAGATCCACCTCCGCGAGCCCAAGACCGAAGCCAGCAGGGCCTGGATCAGCCTCTCCCCCAGAGTCATGGCTGCCCTCCATCGCCAGGCCGCGATCCAGATGAACGCCCACCCGGACGGCCGGCTGGACGGGCTAGTCTTCGCCCGCCCGGGCGGAACACCGCTGCGACCTCAGTGGGTCCTCGACCATCTCCGCAAGCGCACCACCGAATTCGGACTTCCCCGCATCGGCCTTCACGACCTCCGCCACACCGCCGCAAGCATCATGATCGCCGAAAGCATCCCCATCGCCGTCGTCTCCAAGACCCTGCGCCACTCCACCATCGCCGTCACCATCAACCTCTACGGCCACCTCCTCAAAGACTCCGCCGACCAGGCCGTCCAGGCGCTCGCCTCCGCCCTCGACCGGGCCCAGGCACGCCAGCTCCGGGCTGTCCCCCGTGACGACGACGACCTGCCCCTCGCGGCGTAGCCGAGCTGGCGCCCACCAGATCTCGAGCAGGTCCGACAGGGCGGCCCACTGCCACACCAACCACAGAATGTGACCGCCTGCTGTCCGAAGGGATTCGGTGGCCCTTCGGTCAGCAGGCGGTTGTGACCGTCAGCAGCGGACAAAGCCTCAGTGAGAATCCCTCCACGCGGGTTTGCGATCCTCGGCCGCCCCGGAGGGCGACCGCCACGGGGTCCGTGGCGCTGAACGTGGCGATGTCCGACGCGTTGCGATCCTCGGCCGCCCCGGAGGGCGACCGCCACCTCGGAAGAGGGCCGGTCCGTCATCGCGGAGCTCGGGTTGCGATCCTCGGCCGCCCCGGAGGGCGACCGCCACCGCGGGGCGGTGTCCCCGTGCCAGCCGTGCCCGGACAGTTGCGATCCTCGGCCGCCCCGGAGGGCGACCGCCACCGGCACCACCGTCCAGGCCGGGAGCATCAGCGGGACGTTGCGATCCTCGGCCGCCCCGGAGGGCGACCGCCACACCGCTCGGCGAGTTCGGTCTCGTCGGGGGTCGGGGTGTTGCGATCCTCGGCCGCCCCGGAGGGCGACCGCCACTCGGAGTCGTCGTCGGCGTACGGGATCGACGCGTCGTAGTTGCGATCCTCGGCCGCCCCGGAGGGCGACCGCCACCCCGGCGAGGACGTCGTCCGCCAGGCGCAGGCCGTGTTGCGATCCTCGGCCGTCCCGAAGGACGACCGCCACAGGGGCGTGGAACGGGCGGGGCTCCATGGCGGCGGAGTTGCGATCCTCGGCCGTCCCGAAGGGCGACCGCCACCCGCGGGCCCTTCGATGTTCTGGGTCATGTACGGATCGTTGCGATCCTCCGCCGCCACAAGGGGCAACCGCCACGGACGCTCTTACCGCCGCGGCTGTTGCGCGCATACAGGTTGCGATCCTCGGCCGCCCAAGAGGGCGACCGCCACACGCCTACCTCACCTCCGGCTTCACCCTTGTGCGTGACTTTCGATCCTCGGCCGCCCCGAAGCTCGACCGCCACCGTCGTCCTGCGACGCACGGTGGTTGACCACATCGCGTTGCGATCCTCGGCCGCCCGGAAAGGCGACCGCCGCTGGAGGGTGTCGCGGCCCACGCGCTGGCACTTCTTCGTGTTCCGACCCTCGGAGGCCTGGGAGGGCGACCGCCACGACGTGGAGGAGAACCACAAGGTCGAGACTTTCTGGTTGCGATCCTCGGTCGTCCCAAGGGGGCGACCGCCACCTGTTCGTTGCCGCCGCCCCAAGGACTAGGAGACGCCATGGCGATACTCGGCCGAACCGGGGAGCAACCACCAGTGCGGAAGGTCGGAATTCAGGCGAACAATCTGGTCGGTGCTGCGATCCTCGGCTACCCCGGGGGGCAACCGCCACCTCCGGGGCGGACTGGCCACCCTTGAGGTGGGCGTAGTTACGATCCTCGGCCCCCGGGAGGACGACCGCCACATCGCCGAGGCGGTCAGCGAGTCGCAGTCCAGCGTGTTGCGATCCTCAGCCGCCCTGCGGAGGCAACCGCCATCGTGCTCATCGGCTGGCCTCCTTCTTCTGAAGCAGGGCGTTGCACCCTCGGTCGCCCCCTTCCGCCGGGGGACGACCGCCACCTATCTGCCGCCGGACGGCGTTTGGCTCAGTGATGCGTTGCGGTCCTCGGCCGCCCCGCAGGGGCGACCGCCTCGCCACAGTACACGGCTCGTCACGGCGTCGGAGGCGGAGTTGCGAGCCCCGGACGCTCCTTAAGGCGAGAGCCACCGGCACGCCGAAAATCCTTGCGATATCGGGGACTTGGTTCCGATCCTCGGTCGCCCCAAGAGGGGGCGATCGCCACTTCGTATGTTGAGTGAGAGACGGCAGAACGTCGGGTTGCGATCCTCGGCCGCCTTGAAGGGCGACGGCCACGGCCTGGGCCAGGAACAGGTTAACGGCCCTGATGCTGTTGCGATCCTCGGCCGCCCTGAAGGGCAACCGCCACTACGGACCTGGTCATCCAGGCCAGCGCCGGATGCGGGTTCCGATCCTCCGCCGCCCCGGAGGGCAACCGCCACCTCAGGTCCTCCGCGATGCCCCAGAGGACGTCCCGCATGTTACGCTCCTCGGCCGCCCCGAAGGACGACCGCCACTCGCGCGCGCGACGATCGACGGGAACACGACGTCGTGGTTGCGATCCTCGGCCGCCCGGGCGGGTGACCGCCACCAGGGCGGCGCGCCTGACTTCGCCTACATGCACGTGCAGTTGCGATCCTCGGCCGCCCCGGAGGGCGACCGCCACCATGGGCACCGCGACGCAGGTTGACGCCTGCACAGGCGTTGCGATCCTCGGCCGCCCCGGAGGGCGACCGCCACCCACTCCTTTCCCTCGGCGAGCGGGGCACCGTAGGAGTTGCGATCCTCGGCCGCCCCGGAGAGCGACCGCCACCTGGCCTCGGCGGAGCCGTCGCCACGTTCTTCAACATGTTGCGATCCTCAGTTGCCTCGCAGGGCGACCGCCACGGCTGGAGCGGCGCGGACCTGGCCAGTCGGATGAGAGTTGCGATCCTCGGTCGCCTCGCAGGGCGACCGCCACCCCGTGGGTCGTTGGACACGGCATGACTGACTTGATGTTGCGATCCTCGGCCGCCCCGAAGGGCGACCGCCACCCGCTGGGCGAGCGCGACCTTCGTCGGGGTGTGCGGTTGCGATCCTCGGCCGCCCCGAAGGGCGACCGCCACGGTGGACGGCCTCGTCCAGGGCATGGCGCTGGTCCAGGTTGCGATCCTCGGCCGCCCCGGAGGGCGACCGCCACCAGGCTGGTCGGGGGCGCGCTGGAAGCCGAGTGCGAGTTCCGATTCTCGGCCGCCCAACGGTCGACCGCCAGCAGAGCCTGACCCAGCTCTTCGGCTTTGGTGCCGTTGCGATTCTCGGCCACCCAGAGGTGGCCGCCAGAGAATTGTGCCCTGTGTAACCGCGGAGGACTCGTCCGCACCGCATCGGTGAAGTAGCCAGTCAGTCCACCAGCGCGGTGAGGCTGACTCCTTCCGGGAGGTCCATGTCGACGGTGACCTTGTAGTCGGAGTACGAGCGTGCCGCGGTGTGGCCGAGTGGGGTGATGTGCACGCGGTCGAGGAGCTTGTGGGCGGGGGTTTGGCCGTAGGCGTCGGAGTGGCTGAAGACCCAGAGTCCTCGCAGGGCCATGGAGGCGCGGGCGGCGGCGCGGTCGTGTTCGAGCATCATTTCGAAGGCTTGCCAGAGGGCTTGGAGGTCGTCGCTGGTGACGCCGGTCTTGGCGGCGAGGGGGGCCGAGAAGTGGCCTGCGCCCCTGTAGAGGCCGTAGGGGACGATGTTCTTGGTGCCCATCTCGGTCTGCTTGGTGGCCAGGTCCTCGACTCGGGTCGGGGTGACGCGGGTGATGGGGACTTCGATCGTGGTGACGGGGTCGATGGACCTGCTGAAGGTGAGCTGCAGGGGTCCCTGGACGCGGCCGGCGGTTCGGTCGCGGTTCTTGCCGGTGGTCATGACCGCGCCCATCATGCGGACGTCGTAGAAGGTCTTGCACATCCAGTTGCGGGCTTCGGATTCGTTGGCCGCGTTGCCGGTGTCGTAGGCGCGTTCGTGTTGGGCGTTGAGGGCGACGCCTGCTTCCACGTAGATGTCGTAGCCGGGGCGGCCGGAGTTCAGGAGGGCGACGGTGTTGCGGATCTTTCGCTTGAGGGCGACGTCGGTGACGTAGCCCTGCATGGTGATGGGGTCGGTGCGGGGGGCGCCGCCGTTGTCGGGGTCGCCGTTGGGGTTTCCGTCGGCGATGTCGAAGAGGAACACGAAGTCGTGCTTGCGCGCGGGGTCGAGGTGGGCGGGGACGGTCATGGTGGGTTCTCGCTTCCTGGTGGGTGGGGGTGGTCAGGCGGTTTCGATGAGGTCCGAGACGTCGAAGAGCGCACCGGCCTCGAGGGGCTGGGGCTCGGCCGTCTCTGCCGCCTTCTCCTTGGCGGCCTTGTGAGCGAGGGCGGCGGTGATGTCGGCGGCCCGCTGGTGCTCGTAGCCGAGGACGAAGCGGCCCTGCTCGGGCACGGTGAGCAGCAGGGGGACGTCGTCGAGGTGGTGGTAGATGTCGCGCATGCGGGCTTCGAGGGCGTTGGCGGTGGGTGTATTGCGGCGGCGGATGATGCGGAGGTGGTTTTCGGCGCCGGCGCGGAGGTTGGCAAGGACTGTGGCGGGGCTGCTCATGGCGGTGCCGAAGTACTTGTCGGTGATGGTGGCGTTGACGGTGCGTCCGGTGTCCTTGGCGGCGCGGCGTTGGACGGCGGCGAGGGTGGCGAAGAGGCGGCCGCACATGTAGGCGGGGTCGTTGGCGTCGGGGTTGAGGCCGGGCATGCCGTGCTCCTGGGTGTGGTGGCGGGTGAGGGCGAGGCGCAGGAGGGCGGTGCGGGGGCCGTCGATGCGGCGGTCGGCGCGGATGCGTGCGAGGAGTCGGGGGAGCATCCAGGCGGGGGGTGGTGTGCCGTGGAGGGCGCTGTGGAGGAGTGCTTCGTCGAGTCCTTCGGGGATGGTCTTGGGGTGGTATTTCTTCTCGGCCTTGACCCATCGGGCGCACGCGAGGGTGAGCCTCCAGAGCGGGTAGACCTTGTACCGCTGGTCGGGGACGTCCGCCGTGCTCTGGTGGGCAGCGTTGAGTGACCAGGGGTCGAGGTACTGGTGGTCGCGGAACCAGCGGCCGAGGCAGTCCTCGATGATGGGCAGGGGGACGTCGATCCAGTCGCGTACGACGACGCGTGAGGAGTTCGCGCCGAGGGTGGCGGAGTAGAACTTGTTGACGTCGGCGGAGTATTCGGTGGTCCCGGTGCCCGGCTTGAAGATCTTCCCGATGAGGTGGGCGACGTCCTCGGGCTGCGGGTCGTCCAGGTTGCCGAAGCCGTTGCGCTTGACAGGTTCTCGGGTCCACCAGACCGTCACCGCGGTGTCGGCGCGCCTGCGGTGTTTCGGGTCGGCGAGGAGCTCTCCGAGGGAGGTGGTGGCCGCTGTCCCGCACGTCTCGCACAGCGGGGTGGCGGCGAGTCCGGCGCTGACGCCTGCGCGGCCTTGTGCGGCGGTGTTGACGCTGACGAGCTGGGTGCTCTTGGCCTGCTTGGCGGGGATGGCGCCCATGGCGATCGAGATGGGCACGGTGGCGAGCAGCGGGCGTTGGTGTCCGCAGACGAGGCACAGGCCCGTGTTGCCTGCTCCTTTGGTGTCGCTGACCTTGTCCGTCCAGAACTGGCGTGCGCTCGGGTGCTGGTGGGCCCACTGTCCGTCGACGCTGATGGCGACCAGGTCGCCGGCGGCCATGTCGTCCGGGGCCCTCGTGGTGGTGGCGAGGAAGCGGACGACGGCCTGCGCGGTGGGGTCGCCGGGGTTGGCGGCTGCCCACTGCCGGGCGAGGTCGGCGAAGGCCGTTCGGCACTTCGCGGCCCGAAGGGCGTCCTTGTCCTTGACCTCTCCGGTCTTGGGGTCGGTCTTCGGTACGCCGAAGACGTACTGGGCGTTGTCGGCGAGCAGGCAGGGTGCGATGGCGACCGTGCGGGTGGAGGTCGGCACGTCCAGGCGCAGCGCGGGCTGGCCCTTGGGTACGCGCAGGTCCTGGATCTGCGTGTGGTCGCCGTCGATGAGCACGGCCCATTTGATCGTCGCGGGTTTCGTGTAGGACTGTTCCTGGTCGGCGACGCGTTCGGTGAGGCGTTGCAGCAGCATGTCAGGCTCCGGTTCGCCAGGAGCCGGCGGGCATGTGGACTTCGTCGTCGCCCAGGGGGCGCCGCGGAACGTGGAGCACGCCGTTGTCCAGGCTGGCGCGGAACCAGTGGTAGGTCTCCTGGCCGCGGTCGCCGTACCTGATCGAGTGCAGCATCACGCCGAGTTCCTCGGTGCGCTCGATGGGGTCGGCCTTCGAGCCGGTGGGGCTGCCGGGCCATGATCCGCGCGGGCCGAAGCCCGCGGAGAACTCGCGGCATCCGAGGAAGGGCTGGGAGAAGCATCCGCCGCGTTCGGTGCGGCGGCGCAGCTGCTCGCGGTATTTGGCGGCCGGTGCCTTGGCGTTGCGGGTCGGGACGATCTGGGTGTTCACCCGGTAGGCGACGTCGCGAAGCGCGACGGTGTTGCGCTGGTCGCGGTCGTGTTCGACGTCGTAGCGCTCCCTGTGGTCCGTGCGCAGGGCTTTGATGCGGGGTGCGGTGATGGCGGACTTGACCTCGTTGCGTCGGATGTTGATCCAGTCGATCGGGGTGAGGACCTCGATCGACTGGATGACGTAGGTCATCTCCGGTTTCCAGAAGATGGCGCTGAGTGCTCCGACGGCCGCGGAGGGCGTCATGACGGGGTAGCTGACCCGTTCGACTTTCAGTTCGGGCCGTGTGAAGCAGGCCAGTGGTCCCCACAGCTCGACGGTCACCGGCGGCTCCGGCCAGCGTGTCTGGGCATGGCTCGGCAAGGTAATCACCCTCTCCAGGGCAATGTGACGATGTGTCAGGCATGGACCGTAGCACCACGAACACGCCTATGAAGCTGCTTCACGGGAGTGCTTGACAGCCTCAGCGGTGCCGTGTTTTGCGACGACCTTGCCGTTGCCGAATGTGTATCAGGGGTCACTGACAATGACGCCCCCGCCGGCAAGCCGACGGGGGCGCGAGCGCGCGGACAGACACCAACACGCCTATGTTTCGATCCTCGCCACCCCCTCGCGGGAGGGCGGCGCCACGCTGGGGAGCCTACCCAACCCGCACCCTCCGGCCGGGCTCTCCCCGCCGGTCCGCCTCGCGCTCAGGATGGGGAAGGAGCCCGAAGCGCCTGCGCATGTGACCAACAGCCTGCTCCTGATGGAAAGTTGGCGCGGCCGCCAACGGTCGACCGGCTACCGCTACCGGCTGGGCGGCTCGATGCCGCGCCGTGGGTGGTAGGGGCCGACCCACTCGAGGAGGTCCTCGACGATGAGCTTCGCGTGGCCGGCTTCCAGCGCCGCGTCAGCCTCGACCCTGGGGATACCGGCGATGTGGGGCTGCAGGACGCGCTGGGCCTCGGGCCCGCAGGGCTGACCCGTGCGAAGCATGTCGATGGCAGCACGGGCCGCAGCCTGTTCCTCAGGCTTCAACTCAGGCCGGACATGGACGACGCTCGCCGTGCTCTCGCCGATCATGACGAACTGCTCCGCCACGGCCGGGAAGTCGAGCTCCCGACGCAGCGCCTCGATCGGGTCCCCGAGGTTGGCGAGGCCCTGGAGCCGGTAGCGGGTCCTGGAGTAGTGGGCGAGTGCGGTGAGGTCGTCCGGGTCGGCCTTGTCGGGGCCGTCGCCGAAGCGGTTGCCTGCGATGCCGAGGGAGAGCATGTACGACGGGTCCGGGATCCTGCCGCTGTCGTGGGCTTCGAAGACGACGACCGTTCCGCGGTGCAGGTGGCCCTCGCGGTTGCAGCGGCCGGCCGCCTGCTGGAGGCTCTCCGGCGGGGCCCAGGCACGGAAGACAATCGGGAAGTCGAGGTCGACGCCGGCCTCGATCAGCGACGTGGACACAACCCGGACACTCCGCTTGGCCGCGAGGAGCGTGCGGATCTCCTCGATCGTCTCCCGGCGGTGTCCCGAGGTCATGCGGGTGGACAGATGCAGGGCACCCACGGGCAGCTGCTCGTGGACGGCGTTGGCGTCGCGCGTGGTCGAGACGACCATCAGCATCTGCTCGTGCCGGGAGGCTTCGCTCGCCATGGCGGCCAACGTGGTGTCCTCGCGCCACTCGTAGCGGACGCGTTCGAGAGCCGAAAAGAGCGGCGCCGGGTCGGAGATGACGTGCCGGTGCCCGGTCCCGTCGATACTGCTGAACTCCGGCTGGGTCGCGGACGACAGCAGCACCGTCGTGCCGAACCGCTCCGTCAGACCCCGCAGCGCCGACAGGATGGGCACCAGCAGCCGGTCCGGCAGCGCCTGGACCTCGTCCAGGACGATCACCGCACCAGCGAGCCGGTGGAGCTTGCGCATCCTCGACGGCGAGCGACTGAAGAGTGACTCGAACAGCTGCACCGTGGTCGTGATCACGAACGGCGCGTCCCAGTTCTCCGCCGCCAACCGGGCCCATCCCGCAAGCTCGAGATCGACGGAGGAGTGGTGTTCGAGGACGTCCCGCTCGCCGAGCATCTTCCGGTAGACGGCGGCGTTCTGCTCGGTGATGCTGATGAACGGCACCGCGACGACGATCCGCCGCTGGCCGTTGCGCGCGGCATGGCGCAGCCCGAACGCGGCCGCGGCCAGGGTCTTTCCCCCGCCGGTCGGCACGTGCAGCCGGTAGATCCCCGGCTCGCCGTCCGCTGCAGCCACAGCCTGCTCGTAGATGCCCGTACGGATCCCGTCGATCCGCGACGGCTGGCGATTGGCGAGCATGGCCTTCCGGGCCTCCTCGAACCGCTCGCCGAGAGCGGCCATGTCCGCGTCCGGGCGCACATACGGAACCCGGCCCAGGTGGTGCGCGCGGGTGTCCAGGCGATCGGCGTCGATGACGCAGCTGAACAGCATCCGGACCATCAGGTCGACATCAGCGAAGTCGCTGTCGCTGTCGGGGTCTGACAGCCAATCCGGCACCGCGATCCCCGCAGACTCGATCTCGGGAACCGCCGCCGAGACCCGGCGAATCGCCTCCTCCACAACACCAGGCCGCGCCCGCAACTCCCGCAGCAAAGCACGCATCTCACCCCAGGACCGCAAACCCCCGTGATGACCCTCCACCACCCCCGCAAGAGGCCCCGGCAAACACTGCGCCGCAAGACGGACCCCCGCCCTCTTGTGGTCGATCCCGACCCTCCCACCGGTACCGGCAACCTCCACCAGCCGGTCCTGCCACGCACACCCACCCTTCCCCACATCGTGGACCAACGCCAGATACTCAGCCGCGGCAGCCATACCGAACACCGCACCGAACCGAGCAGCCAGTGCAGCCGATCCACGAAGATGATCACCCAGCAGATGCCACCGGCCAGCACCATTGGGCGAATGGGCATAGAGAGGCTCGTCATGCATGACCCACAAGGCTACCCACCCGCCACGACACACGAGTTGCGACTGCGACCAGCCCCCGCATCAGGTCGCTGCAAAAGCCCAAACTATCTAGAGGAGAAGTAGCCATCCCAGGTGCTGACAACCACGTTGATGCGCTCGCCCGCCCCAGACAGCGCCCGCTACGTCAGCCTTGTGGCAGAGGGATACCGTTGCGATCCTTGGCCGACCAGGAGCGCGACCGCCACCAAATGGAGATCACGGTCCCCACCGCCGCGGCAACGTTGCGATCCTCGGCCGCCCCGGAGGGCAACCGCCACGAGCCGCAGTCCCACACTGCGCCGTCGGGCTGGATGTTGTGATCCTCGGCCGCCCCGAAGGACGACTGCCACTGGTGGAGGTCGGCGGCGGTGCCGGGGTGGTAGCAGTTGCGTTCCTCAGCCGCCTGGGAGGGCGACCGCCACGTGGAAAACGGTCAGGTTCACCTCGGGGAACTGGCCGTTGCGATCCTCGGCCGCCCAGGAGGACGGCCGCACGGTGGAGGCGGCGTCCAGCGCGGTGGCGTAGTGCGGGTTGCGATCCTCGGTCGCCCCGAAGGGCGACCGCCACCCTTGCGGTAGGCGGCGTTCTGCTTGGTGGAGACGGTGTTGCGATCCTCGGCCACCCCGGAGGACGACCGCCACGAGGAGCTCTCGCGGGAGCACCCTAGCCCGCAGGTGTTGCGATCCCCGGCCGCCTGAAGGGGCAACCGCCACCCCGGGGCGGGGTGAGCGTAGCCGGTTCCACGATGGTTGCGATCCCCGGCCGCCCGGAGCGGCGTCCGCCACCGTGTCCCACACCTCACCGGTGACGGCCGGGTGGGTGTTGCGATCCCCGGCCGCCCCGGAGGGCGACCGCCACGGCCAGGAACGGCGAGTTCTCGCCGAGGAGCTGCGCGTTGCGATCCTCGGCCGCCCAAAAGGGTGACCGCCACGCGGATCTCGTGCGCGACGAGGGACTGGTTCAGGTAGTTGCGATCCTCGGCCGCCCCGAAGGGCGACCGCCACGGCCAGGAACGGCGAGTTCTCGCCGAGGAGCTGCGCGTTGCGATCCTCGGCCGCCCCGGAGAGCGACCGCCACCTCGGCGTAGCCGATGTCGGTCAGCTGGGCGACGGTGTTGCGATCCTCGGCCACCCCGAAGGGCAACCGCCACGGCTCAACCTCACCGACCGCGTGCTGGCGGTGCTGGAGTTGCGATCCTCGGCCGCCCCGGAGAGCGACCGCCACCTCGGCGTAGCCGATGTCGGTCAGCTGGGCGACGGTGTTGCGATCCTCGGCCACCCCG